>DASRBA010000395.1:0-17041 GCA_035637895.1 Myxococcaceae bacterium | reverse complement strand
CCATGATCCAGCAGCAGGCGACCATCTACGCGACCCTCAAGATGATGCTCCAGAAGGCGAACATCCCGTGGGAGAAGCTCGGCATCTTGTCGACGGGCAGGGCGAGCATGCTGTCCCCCAGCGTCTCGATCACCACGTGGTGGCCGTTCAAGGTGAGGAAGAGCGCGGTGGCGATCATCATCTTGTAGGTCGAGTACAAGGTGGCCTGCTGCTGGATCATGGGCGCCATCACCTGCGCCATCTGCGCGCCGGACATGACGTCCACCAGGTTCCCGGCTATTCGCGCCGCCTCGAAGATGAAGCTGACGATGAACGCCAGCGACATGCCGATGAACACCTCCTTGCAGATGAGGATGATGACCGGGAGCGCCCTGATGGGCAGCGAGCTCAGCCGGGGCTCGATGGCCGGGAAGAGGACGATGGAGAGCATCACCCCCACGCCGATCTTCACCTGGGAGTCGATCTGATCGCCGCCCAAAAACGGCGACATGAAGCACAGCGGAAGCACCCGGCAGGCGATGAGCGCGATCCCGAAGATGGTGAGGGAGACGGACGTCTTCACCCCCATCTCGTGGAAGATCTGCTCCAGCTGGTTGGTCGCGTCGCCCATGGCTCGCTACCTACCGGGCGATCATCTCCGGGAAGCGGTCGAACACCTGGGTGGCGAAGGTCAGCAGGGTGTGGCCGATCCACGAGCCCAGCAGCGCCAGGATGCCGAAGACGATCACCATCTTCGGCGCGAAGGTGAGCGTCTGCTCCTGGATCTGGGTGGTGGCCTGGAACACGGCGATCGCCAGGCCCACCACCAGCGAGATGACCACCGGCGGGCCGGAGCAGACCAGCACCAGGTACAGCGCCTCCTGGGTGATGAAGATGATCTGGTTCACAGGTACCCCACCACCAGGCCCTTGGCGATCATGTACCAGCCGTCCACCATCACGAAGAGCAGGAGCTTGAACGGCATGGATATCGTGGTGGGTGACAACATGTGCATGCCGAGCGCCAGCAGGATGTTGGCCACCACCATGTCGATGACGATGAACGGCACGAAGAGGATGAAGCCGATTTGGAAGGCCTCCTTCAGCTCGGACACCACGAAGGCGGGGACGATGATCATGAAGTCCGTCTCGCCGATGTCCTTGCGGTCCTCCTCCTTCCGCATCTTCTTGGCCAGGTTGTAGAAGAGCGAGCGGTCCTTGTTGCTCACCTTCTTGCTCAAGAAGGCGCGCAGCGGCTCCTTGGAGCGGTTGGCGGCGGCCATCAATTGCCCCACCGTCTCCGGGGACATCAATTGCCCAGTCCGCATCACGTCCACCTCGCCCGCCCGGTACATCTCCATGCCGGTGGGCGCCATGATGTAGACGGTGAGGATGATCGCCAGCCCGGTGATCACCTGGGTGGGCGGGATCTGCTGGGTGCCCAGCGCGTTGCGGACGATGGAGAGCACCACCGAGATCTTCACGAAGCTGGTCACCATCAGCAGCACGAACGGCAGCAGCGACATCGCCGCCAGCGCCATGATGAGGATCAGCGGCTTGGACGTGAACCCGTCGGAGCTGAACTGCTGCGACGCCTGGTCCGCCGCGCTCTTGATGAAGTCGTCCTTCCTGCCGCCCTTGCCGGCGCCCAGCGCGAGCAGCGGCATCAACAGGGCCAGCAGTCCGTACAGCTTGAGGTGAGCGCGGCGGAACATGTCGTGAATCCTTACGCCTGCGGGGGCGGGGGGCCGCCCTTGCGGGAGAGGAGCTTCTGCAAGAATGGGCTGATGCCTGGGCTCTGGACGCGGGCCTCGCGCTCCAGCCGCTCGACCTGCTGGGCGTCGAGCTTGCAGATCAGGTGGATGCCGCCCTCGGACGCGCCCACCAGCATGTATTCGCCGGCCGCGCGGAGCACCAGGATGGACTTCCGCTGGTCCAGCACCACCCGCTCCACCACCGACACCAGCTGCGCGCTGCCCACGGCGCGGGCCCCCATCAGGCGGCGGAGGCCGAAGTTGAGGGTGATGTAGATGACGGCGATGACGAAGCCCATGGCCGCGAACGTCCACAGGACGGACTTGGCGCCGAAGCTCTCCTCCTCCTCCGGGCGCCGGTCCCCCTTGACCTCCTCGCGGAAGGACTGGACGAGCTTGTCGTGCTCGGCGGCCTGGCTCTCCGGGCTGGGCGGGGGCGAGGGGGGGTCCGCGGCCCACGCCGGGGCCGACGCGGCGAGCGCGAGCGCGCAGCACAGGCCGTACGTCGAGGGGCGGGGCATGGCGGGGGCCTAGGCTACCCCAGCAGGGAGAGGATGCGCACCCCCAGGTGCCCCTCCACCTCGACCAGCTCCCCGCGGGCGACCACCTTGCCGTTGACCGACAGCTCCACCGGCTCGCCGGGCACCCGGTTGAGGTCGATGACCTGGCCGACCTTGAGCGCCACCACCTGCTCGGCGGTGACCGGGATGCGGGCCAGCTCCACCACGATCTGGAGCGGGATGTCGCCGATCAGGTCCGCCCCTTCTCCGGGCGCGCCTTCCTCCTCAGCCGGCGCCTGACCCTCGTTCTCGTTGCCCACGCTCGAAGGCTCCTGGCCGTGCCGCGGCTCGTCGCCGAGCACGAGGTTGCCCAACTTAGCCTTGAATCCGCCGCCCTCAAGTCCGAGCTCCGCCTCGAACCACCCGGCGCGGCCGGTCCCCACCCGGACCCGGCCCACGCCCCCCTGCCCCTGGTCCGGGCGGGCGCTCAGCTCGTCCAGCAGCACCACGTCCCCCGAGCCCAGGCGCTCCACGTCGCCCTTGGTCACCTCCGCGCGGCCGATCTCCGCCCGCAGCCAGGTCTTCACGCTCCGCAGCCTGGGCAGGTTGCGGCCTATCTCGTAGCGATGCCGGGCGCGCCGCTCCTCGCCCTCGCCGGGCGGGTTGGTCATCCCCACCACGGTGGCGGGGATGAACAGGCGGATGAAGCCGTCCTGGGCGCCCAGGGTGCTCTTGAGCTGGACCACCACCACCTGCTCCTCGCCCTCCAGGAGCCCCAGCGCCTCCTTCACGTTCTGGGCGCACCCCTCCAGCCGCATGCGGGGCAGGCCCTGCTCCAGGTTGGGCGCCAGCGTCTTGAGCGCCTCGAGGATGATGAACTCCATCACCCCCTCCTCGATGTCGGTCAGCCGCCGATTGGCGACCTGCTCGCCGCTGCCGCCGAGCAGCTTGTCGATGGCGGCGTGCGCCAGCCCCAGGCCCACCTCCATGAAGCCGCGCGTCTTGTGCGGCGAGGGGCAGAGGACGGCGAGGAAGGTGGGGTCGGACAACAGCTGGGACAGCCTCTGCGGCGAGGCGAGGTGGACGTTGTCCAAGAGCAGCTGGACGTCGTCCTCGAACAGCTCCTTGAGGCGGGCGGAGATGGCCTGGCTGGCGCGCTCCGAGGCGCCGGCGGAGGGCATGAGCCACTCCAGCCGGTCGGTCAACAGCGCCTGGGCGCGGGAGAGCTTCTCCAGGTCGGGGAAGGCGTACTTCCGCCAGCCCTTGCGCGTCGAGGTGCCGGTCGCAGGCCGGGGGACGGGCGCGCCGAGCGCCGGCAGCCCCGGAGTCGTGCTTCGCGCCCATTCGGTCATGCGCCGCTACTTCTTCTCCTCGATCCGCAGCTCCGCGAGCACCAGCCCGCGGCCCTGGAGCGCGGACCTGAGGCCGTCCGCGTTCTGCTTGATCAGCTTGAGCACCTCGGTGTCCTTCCCGGAGAACACCGCGGTGATCTTCCCGTGCTTGCCGGACACCTTGATCTGCAGGCCGTTGAGCACGGAGCTCTTGAGGTCGATCTGGAACTCGGCCTCGCCGGCGCGGTTGGTGCCCACCCGCACGTTCTGGACGATCTTCTGGGCGATCTCGTTGGCCAGGGCGCGGAGCTTCTCGCTCATCACCCCGGTGCGCGGCTGCGCCACCGCCACCGGCGCCATCAGCGCGGGGTTGAGCATCTTGAAGCCCTGCGCCGCCGCGGCGCCCTGCTCGCCGTCCTTGCCGCTGTTCCCGCCGCCGCCCCCGGAGGCCCCGCCCCCGCCGGCGCCGGCGCGCGAGTCTTCCCGCGCCTTCGTCTTGGCGCCCAGGTGGGCGGCGGCGTCGTTGTCCTGGGACTCCTTACGCTCCTCCAGCCGCTCGCCGCCCACGCGTTCGTCGTCGTGGCGGCCCTCCATGGTCCCCAGCAGCGCGCTGTCCTCCTGCGCCTGCTGCTCGGAGACGCGCGAGCCCTCCGCCATGTCCGCGGCGCGGTCGCCGCCCTCCAGGTCGCCCTTCTTGCCCTCGGTGAGGCGGCTGCCGAAGCCCTTCATCCGTTCGATGACGTCGCGCCCGGTGGCGTTCTCCCGCGCCTTCTCAGCCTTCGCCTTCTCCGCGCCGGTCTTGAAGACGAGCTTGGCGAACTTGGAGTCCGCGGCCGACTTGTCCTTGTTCTTGTCGGCCAGCCGCTGCTTCTCCAGCTGCAGCCGCTCCTGCACCCTGCGTTCCTGGTTGTCGTCTTCGACGCGGCTCATGACTGCTCCCTGCGGGTGCGGGCCAGGTGGAGGGCGTTGCCGATCTCCTCCTGGTTCATCTCTTCGCGCGCCTGGCGTTCGGCCTTCACCTGCTTCTGCCAGTTCTCCTTGTGCTTCTCGATCGCCTTCAGGTCCATCGCCGCCTGCGCCATCTCCTGGCGCTTCTCCTCCATCGTCTTCTTGGCGCGCTTGACCACTTCCTTCTGGCGCTCGATCTCCAGCGCGACCTGGGCCTCCTCGTCCTTGAGCCGCTGCTCGTAGCGGTTCATGGCGTTCAACCCCGAGACGCCGGACCCGCGGGCCATCACCTCCTGCATGTAGAGGTCGATCCGCTGCTTGCGGGTGGCCTTGCGGTTCTCCAGGTCCTGCTCCAGCCGCTGCTGCTCCTTCTCCTGCCGGGCCACCTCGCGCACCGCCTCGGAGAAGACCTGCTCCGCGGCCTCCTTCGCGCGCTGGCGCATCTCCAGCAGGGTCTGCAGTCGGTAGGCGGGCATCCGCCCTCATCCTACCGCGCCCGGGCTCACTCCGCGAACAGGGCGATCAGCCGCTGGACGGTCTCGTCGAACTCCATCGACTCCTCGGTGGCCTGCTTGAGGAAGTCGATGATCGAGTCGTACTTGTCGATGGCGTAGTCCGTCTTCGGGTCGGTGCCGTACTGGTAGGCGCCCAGCAGGATGAGGTCGCGCTGCTTCTCGTAGGTGGCCAGCGTCTCGCGCAGCTTGCCGGCCGCCTGCTTGTGCTCCTTGGCGACGATCCCGGACATCACGCGGGAGAGGGACGCCAGCACGTCCATGGCGGGCCACTGGTTCCGCTCGCCCAGGGCGCGGTTGAGGATGAAGTGGCCGTCGAGAATACCGCGGACCTCGTCGGCGATCGGCTCCTCCATGTCGCCGCCGGCGACCAGCACGGTGTAGATGGCGGTGCACTTGCCGCGGTCCGAGTTGCCGGTGCGCTCCAGGATCTTCGGGAGCATGGAGAACACCGAGGGCGGGTAGCCCTGGCGGGCGGGGGGCTCGCCGATGGCCAGGCCGATCTCGCGCTGGGCGCGGGCGAGACGGGTGACGGTGTCCAGCATGAACAGCACGTTGCCGCCGCGGTCGCGGAAGTACTCGGCGATGGAGGTGGCGACGAAGGCGGCGCGGAGGCGGACCAGGGACGGCTGGTCGGAGGTGGCGCACACCACCACGGACCGCGCCAGGCCCTCCGCGCCCAGGGAGTCCTCGATGAACTCGCGCACCTCGCGACCGCGCTCGCCGATCAGCGCGACGACCGAGAGGTCCGCTTTCGTCTGGCGGGTGATCTGCCCCATCAGGGTCGACTTGCCGACGCCGGAGCCGGCGAAGAGGCCGATGCGCTGTCCCTCCCCCACCGTGAGCAGGCCGTCCACGCAGCGCAGGCCCAGGGGCAGCGGGCGCTCGATGCGCATGCGCGTGAAGGGGTCCGGGCAGTCGCGGTCCACGGACCAGTCGATCAGGCCGTCCGGGAGCGGCTTGCCGTCGATGGGGATGCCGGTGCCGCCCAGCACGCGCCCCAGCAGCCCATCTCCCACCTTGATGGTGAGCGGGCGCCCGGTGGGGATGACCTCGCAGTCCGGGCCGATGCCGGACAGGTCTCCCAGGGGCATCAGCATCACCTCGTCGCCCTGGAAGCCCACCACCTCGCCCTTGAGGCCCGAGCGCGTGGTCCGGCTCCGGATCTCCACCACCTCGCCCACGCGCACGCCGGGCACCGCGGCCTTGACCACCAGGCCGGTGAGCTCCGTCACCCGCCCGCGGACGCGGAGGGTGGAGGCCTCCTTGACCATCTGGTGGTAGCGGGAGAGGTCGATCGCCATGCGGTGCTCCTACGCCGGTCCTTCCTTCTTGGCCGTGTCCGCGATCAGCACCTGGGCCAGCATCTTGAACTGGGTGTCCAGCTGGGCGTCGATGGTGCCGAACTCGGTCTGGATGACGCAGCCGCCCGCCTCCACCGAGGGGTCGTCCTTGAAGGCGATGTCCACGCTGCGCGCCACCAGGTCCATGATCGCCTTGCGGTTCTGGCGGAGGTAGGCGCCGTCCTGGGGGTTGACCCTGAGGACCAGCTGCTTGGCGTTGCGCACGCCCTCCACGGCGTTGGCGCAGATCTCCATCACCACCTGCGGGTCGCGCTCCAGGTCCCGGCCGATGATCTTCCGGGCGATCTCCAGCGCCAGCGAGATGATGTCCTGCTCCGCCGTCTTGAGGATCATCGCCGCCTGCTGCTTGGACCGGGCCAGCTCGGCGGAGACCTCCACCCGGCCCTCCTCGCGGCCGCGGGCCCTGGCCTCCTCGATGATCCGCTGCTCCTGCGCGCGGGCGGCGTTGATCATCTCCGCCGCCTGCTGTTCGGCGCGGGCGATGATCTCCTTGGCGCCGGTGAGCGCCTCGTACTCCGCCTTGTCGACGACGCCGCCGCGGGGGCGGAGCGCGGGCGCCGCCGAGTCCGGGGCGCTCCCGTCGGACTTGATGACCTTCATCGCCATGGGTGGTGGATTCTAATCCTCTCGATCCGGGTCCGTCTTCTCCCTGCCGCTGCCCGAGCCGGGGTCGGTGACCTCCTCGGACCCCACCACCCTGGGCATGCGCGACACGGAGGTGCCGTGCGCCTTCTTGAGCGGCATCTTGGAGAGCGCCGGCGAGGTGCGGGGGCGCTGCTCGCCCAGGCCCGGCTCCGGGGGGGCCCGCGGCACCTGCTGGGACGGCGACCGCGCCGCGGCCAGGGACCGGCTGGGCGGCCTGGACGGGACGGGGCCGGTGACGTCGTACTGCCCCAGGGGCTTGGAGGGCGCCGCCGGCCGGGCGGACAGCTGGGGGCGCGATTTTTGCGGCGGGCCGGTCAGCTCCTCCGCCACGCCGCGCATGCTGGGGTCGCGCTTGGGCGGCGTGGTGCGCTCCTGGGAGAGGTCCTCCGGCGGCGTCTTCTCGGCCGGCACCACCGGGGCGGGGGCCGCGGGCTGGTTGCGCTTCACCAGGTGCGGCGGGATGGTGATCGCCGGCTCGGACGGGCCGCCCTGGATGGGCCGGGGCATGTTCCACTGGCTGGACATCCCCGCCTTGCGCTTCTCGCGCTCCGCCATCCAGTCCGAGTGCGACTGCTTGGGCGACGCCGCCTCCGCCGCCGCCTTGAACTGCGCGGAGGCGGACGCCCCGCGCGCCTGGGCCGCCAGCGGGACGCGCTGGCTGGGGGGGCGGTTCTGCTGGGCCAGCGCCGGCGCGCGAGCGGGCGCCGCGGCCCCGGGGCGCCCTCCGCCGGACGCCACCGCTCCAGCCTGGGGCTTCGCCGCGGCCTTCTTCGGCGGCGCCGCGGGCATGCGCAGGGGCTTGTTGATCAGCCCGCGCTGCTCCAGCGACTCCAGCTCCTCCACGATCTCCGTGCGGCCGCCGTCGCCGCGGTTGACCGCCTTGGCGCGCTCCTCGCGCACCCACTTCACCAGCAGGGCGCCGAACTCGCCGCGCTGCCGCTCCACCAGGCGGGCGGCGAACTCCGGGGACTGGGCGAGGCAGGCGCGCGCCAGCCGCTGGGCGCCGGCGCTGCGGACGGCCTCCGCCGGGCCGCGCTCGCCGGCGTGGACGGCGATCAGGTCCTTGGCGTCCGCGTCCGCCATCTTGCGCTCGGAGAGGTGCTCGATGGTGCGGTCCGCCAGCTGCCGGAGGTCCGGGGGAAGGCGGCCGAGGAACTCCTCGCGGTCGGCGGTCACCAGGCCCGCCATGGCCGGCCCCAGCGCGCGGCCGCCCATGTGGTCCGCCAGGGTGAGCAGCTCGCGGGTCTGCAACAGGAGCACGTCGGAGAACTTGAAGTGGGCGCGGCGGGCGCCCGCCTTGCTGAGCACCTCCTCCAGCCGCCAGCGGAGGATGGGGAGGATCTCCGGGCGGAGCTTCTTGGGCGGGCGGCCGGTGGACGGCGGCAGGGAGACGCGGACCGCCTCCGCCAGCGCCTCCGGGAAGGCGGCCAGGAGGATGTCGCGGGTGGCGGCGCGCTCCCCTTGCAGCACCTCCGCCAGCCTGGCCGGGTCCGCCCCGTACAGCTCCGCGGGGCGCGAGGTGACCAGCCGCTTGATCTCCTGGACCAGGATGGGGATGCGCTTCTCGCGCGGGATCTGCAGCAGGTCCTGGGCGCGGAACTTGAGGAGCGCGGACTCCTGCTCGCCGAGGAATTCGAAGGACTCCATCACCTCCTGCCCGCCGAAGGTGACACCGGTGAGCAGCAGCATCGTCTGCCGCTTGCTCAGCGAGGTGAAGAAGTGTTCCACGGCGGGAGAGGCCTCGGCCGCGGATCAGAGCACGATCGGGGCGCGGTCCGCCAACTTCGGGACGGGGCAAGCCTCGTGACCCGGCGGTAGCGCAAAGGCACGGGGCGACCGAGCGTCCGAGCCGGACAATCCGGCAAAGCATAGCAAGGGGGGGGCCCGTGCAGGTCCACGCTCGAGTGATCGCGGCAATCCTCGTACCCCTGGTGGCGTTGGCGCCGTCGTGCGCGGCGCCCAGCCACGAGGTGCGGCTGGAGTCGGAGAATGGCCCACCGGTGGACTTCGTCGCCGAGAGCGGAGGCACGCCCATCGCGATCCCGGAGGCGGAGCTGTGGGAGTCGTTCCGCAAGGCCGCCCGCCACGTCGCGGTCAGGGCCGATCCGCTCGCCGCGGCTGAGGAGACGTTCGCGCTGGCGGAAGGGAGCGGCACCTACCGCTACTTCGTCCGCTCCGGGCTCCTGGCACCGGAGACGCTTCATGGGCTGGAAGAGGTTGACGATGCCGCCGAGCGGATGACGCGCGAGTACCAGGAGTGGTGCGGCGGGACGCGGATGGGCGGTGGGGATTGCCTCCATCTCCTGGCCCATTCACCGACGCTGACGCTGCACGGCCGGTACGTGGTGACGGTGGTCATGGCCCTGGTGGATTCCTTCGGGCCGATGCTGGACAGCCTGGAGGAGCTCGCCGACCCGAACGCGGTCGCCGTCATGCTCGCCTCGGCGGTGGCCATGTACCTCCTGCTCCTGCTGGTGCCGGAGCCCATCTCGAAGGTCATCTCCTTGCTCGTCACCGGCGCACTCATCGGATACCTGGGCCTGACCACGTTCTGGGACCTGGTCTACGGGGCGCGGGCGATGTCTCGGACCGTGGACTCGGCCACGGAGCTCAGCCAGCTCCGAGCGGCGGCGCGGGAATTTGGGAAGGTGCTCGGGCCGCGGATGGGCCAGCTGCTCATCCTCCTGGTGTGCCACTCGCTGGGGAAGGGGATCGCCGCGTCCGGGCCTCCGCGCTTCGCCCAGGCCGGCGCCCAGGCCCAGAGGCTGCTTCGCGTGCGCCTGGCCGCCGCGAGCGCGGCCCGCCAGGTCACCCTCGGTGCCGGGGTCATCACCGTCTCGCTCGCGACGGGCGCCATGGCCATTGGCGCGCCATCCGATCCCCCGCCCTCACTCCTGGCCGAGGACGAGCGGGCCACCGCGGAGTTGGCGCGCACGCTGCGATTCACCGAGACCTCCGCCAAGCACATGGCCGAGGCCGGCCGCCAGGTACCGCGCCACACTCTGGCGGACGCCATCCGTCACGGCGCACGCATGGCTGACCCGCAAGGCGCGCCAGGGGCAGTCAAGATCGTCCAGGAGATCGTCGTGAACGGGACCAAGCGAACGCTCGAGATCATCTACCGCGAATCGGACCACACCGTGCTTCACTTCCTCTACCGATGAGCTTCGAGCTGGAGTTCCATCCTGGAGCGGCACGAATGGCCCGAGCGGCATACCGCCCGAGCGACTTCGCCCTCCGCTACGCGCTCGAGGAGGGCCGCGCCCCTCAGGGCCAACTCGACGCCCAGCTCGGCGTGAGGCCCCCGAAGTGGCTGTGCATCGCCGACACCCTCGTGCTCGTCTTCGACGGCCTGAACGCGGACCTCGTCGCGTTCGACGCGTACACCAATCGCGCGCTGTGGAGGCCCACCCGGAGCCTCGGAGTCCCGGAGGCGCTTGGGACGGGGAGCCTGCGCCTGGCGGCGCCGCCCCGCGACACGGATCGGGTCGACCTCGGCGTCATCCCTCAGTACCAGTACGCGGAGTCCGAGGCCCATCTCCGCATCAGCCTCGGGCGACCCGGGGCCCAGCACTACCGGATCTCGACCTGCCTCGTCGTTGGCATCGACGCCCAAGGCATCGCGACCCTGGACGTCAGCGATCTCCGGCTCCAGGAGTGACCGCTACCCCCCCGCGTCCGGGTTGGGGCGCTGGCGGCGGCCGGGGCGGACGCCGGTGGACCGCATGAAGGTCCAGGTGGTGATGCCCACCAGGCAGAGGATGAGCAGGCCGCCGATGGCGAGCATGGCCTTGAGCTGGCCGGCGGTGGCGCGGGTGACGCGGATGCCCATCACGTCCACCAGCTGCTGGTCCGCCGGGAGCGTCATCGCGTCCGGCAGCACCGCCTGGGTCATGATGACGTCCACGTTCTCCGGCTTGAGGTCCTCCACCGCCGCGGCGACGAAGGCCTTGATCTGCATCTCGTTGAGCGGCGGCTTGCCGTCCGGGTTCAACCGGTACCTGAGGAACACCGACGCCGACGGGAGCGGCTTCTTGTCCGGCTGGGTGAGGTCGTTGTGCTGCGGGATGTTCACCACCGTCCGCGCGTCCAGCACCCCGTCCACCAGGTTGAGCGCGTTGGAGATCTCCCCGCCGATGCCCAGGAGCATGATGGCCCGCTCCTCCACCTGGGTGGGGATCATCCCCTTGCCCTTCTGGATCGCCTCCAGCGCGCCGAAGCGGGTGCGCGGCAGCGAGTACTCGCGCAACAGGCGCGCCGAGGCGGAGATGTCCGCCCGCGGGACGATGATGGTGTAGCGCGGCTCGTTCCCGCCCTCCTCCTTCTTCTTGGCGGGGGTGATGCCGTTCTGCTCCAGCAGCACGTAGATCTCGTTGGCGTCCTGCTCGGTGAGGTCGTGCTGCAGCTCGATGGAGCACCCCGAGACGAGGAGCACCCCGACCAGTCCTGCGAGGCGTGCGGTCCGGAGGGTCATGCGGGGGCGTACTTTAGCGGCGGGAAAAAAAAAGGGCGACCCCGGGAGATTGGGGCCGCCCTTTCGCGAGCACACGGCCTGGAGTTCCGAGCGCCCGCTGTCCCTGAGGTACCTTCCCTCAGACTGCGGTCTAGACCTGCGTCTTCAACGTGTCCTTCAAGCCGGAGGTGGCCTTCTCCACGACCTTCCCCGTCAGCTCCAGCTCCTGCGTGTATTTATACATACCTGCCTGCAAGGCCAAAAGCTCCGAATTCTGGAACTGCCTGCCGGACAGGCCCTCCGAGATGAGCCGGTCCATCACCCCTTGGCCCTTCTCGATGTCGCCCATCATCTTCACGGCGATGTTCTGGCCCTTGGGCCCCTCGGACCCCACCGTCTGCTGGAGGGTGCGGATGTCGTTGGTCACGCCGCCCTTCTGCATCCCCACCTTCTGCGCCAGGGACTGCTGCTGCACCGCCTTGGGCTGGTCCACCCGGTTGGCCTTGATCTGCATCAGCCGCGACGGGTCCATCCGGGCCTTCTCGATGGACGCGGCGCCCTGGGCCTTCTGGGCCGCGGAGGCGGCCTCCGCCTGCTGCGCCTTCTGCGCCATCAGGCCGTCGAACTTGGAGGCGCCGACCTTATTTGATTGCTGGGATGCCGCTTCCGGTAGCTTCTGCTGGATTGTCTGCTGCGCCGCCACCGGGGCGCTCATCAATGGTCCCGACATGTACGCTCCTCCTGGGGCCCGACTGGCCCGCGCTGCCCGACGGCTTGCGGCCCGCCGGCTTGTCCGAGGGTACTTCGTCCTCGGCGAGAATCCGTTTCAACTCCTCGATCGCCCGCGCGTGCAGGCGCGACGCCCAGCTCTTCGACTGCCCGATCTCCGCCCCCGCCTCCTCCAGCGTCTTCCCCCGGAAGTAGTACCCCTCCAGGAGCTTCCGTTCCTTCTCCGGCAACTGCTCCATCGCCGCCCGCACCCGCTTCTTCAACTGCTCCATCTCGAGCCGCTGGTCCACCGGCAGCGACTCGTCCGCGACCTGCAACCCGTCCAGCCCCTCCATCGAGGTGGCGAACAACACCGCGAGGCCGGTGACCGCGTTGGCCACGTCCCTCACGTCGTCGTCGAACGTCCCCCCGCGCCCGCCCCCGCCCTGCTCCCGGTCCGACAGGTTCCCCAGGTACGCCGTCGCCCGTTCCTGGCTGTACGAGGTGCGCTGGTCCCCACCCTTGAGCACCCCCATCTTGCGCAGCCCGTCGAAGATGGCCCCCTTGATGCGGTAGTGGGCGAAGGTCAGAAAATTCGCCCCCACCTTGGCGTCGAACCGATCCGCCGCCTCCAGCAGGCCCACCTGGCCATAGGAGATCAGCTCGTCCAGCTCGAGGTTGGCGTTGAACTGCTTGCGGACAGTCGCCGCCAGCGAACGGACGTAGGGCCCGTACTTGGTGAGGATCTCACGTCTGTCTTCACCGAGCCCCAAGCGTCGCCGTCACCCTTTCGACCACATCCGGTCCAACCGTTGGTTGAAGTTGGGGTCGTCCTGGAGGGATTCGGCGATTTTGTCAGTCAACGCCTTGGATTGCATCTTGAGCTTCTGTTTCAGCACCTCCGCGACGAACTTCTTGGTCGCCTCGCTCTTGGTCTTTATCTGCCCGTTGGCCAGCGCCTGGGCGATCCCCGCCGCCTGCGTCGCCAGCAGCGGCTCCGCTCCCGGCACGTTGCCCACGTTGCCGGACCCCACCAGGCCCGAAGGCCCCACCAGCCCCGCCGACTGATCCACCTTCCCGGCGAAGCCCCCGCCCCCTGCCCCGCCCGCCTTTCCAGCCCCGCCGGCGCCGCCTTTCCCGCCGGCACCTTTCGCCCCGCCCGCAGCGCCTTTCCCGCCGCCACCTCGTATTCCGCCGACCGACATGACCCTTCCTCGCAGCCTTCCTACCTGGGCTGCTTGTCCTTCCGCGCCGCCTGGGGCGGGAGCGCTCCCGCCTCGGTGGCCTCGATGAGCGCCTGAGCCAGGCGGGCGCCATCGCCGTCCGGCTCGATCTCCTTTGCCGCCTTCAACTCCTTCATCGCCTCGGGCACCTTGCCCATGAAGAGCAAGGCCTCACCCACGTGCGCGCGCGGCAGCCCAGACTTGGGCGCCAGCCGCTGCGCTGCCCGGAACATTTGCAGGGCCTTGTCGTGCTTCCCCTGCACGAACTCCAGCGTGCCGAGCGCGATCTGCGGGACCTCGCTCCGGGGCATCAGCGCCGCGATGCCCGAGAACACCTCCCGCGACTTGCCGAACTCGCCCATGTCCATCCAGAGATAACCGGCCTCCAGCATCAGCACCGCCTCCGACTTGGCGAGCGGTACCAGGCTGGCCTGGATCTGCACGGGCTCTTCGGTGGCGGCGGGCTCGGACATGGCCTGGGTCTAAGGTTACGACAGAACCGGCGACCTTGCCTCCTCGTTCCCGCCCGCCCTGGGAGCTAGCGGACGTTGGAGATGGTGTTCTTGACCGTGTCGTGCCGCGTCTTGAGGACGTTGGACACGGTGGTGAACACCTGGTTCTCCTGCTGCATCTGCTGCTGCAGACCCAGCATCTGGAAGCTGGTCTTCGCCTGCTGCGCCATCAGGTTCTGCATGCTGGAGATGTCGGTGCCCGGCCCCGGGACGCTGGTGAGCTGGCCGCCGCCCAGGCCGCCCTGGCCGATGCCGCCGCCGCCGATGGCCACGCCACCCATGCCGCCGCCGCCGCCGATGCCGCCGCCGACCGTGCCCACGTTGCCGATGGGGGCGTTGCCGCCGCCGCCGACGGTGGTGTTGATGCCGGTGCCGCCGCCCAGGCCGACCACGCCGGAGTTGTAGATGCCCGCGGTGGCCGCGCCGGAAGAGGTGCCCTGGCCGAGGTTCCCGCCCAGCTGGCTCACCGAGGAGACTGCCGCAGAGACGATGGCCGATCCCGGCACCAGCGGCGCCGCGATGGCCGCCCCGGACGCGATGGCCCCGCCCACCGTCTGCATCCCCGCCGCCAGGCGATCACCGAAGTCCGCCTTCGGCGTCTGGCGGTCAATGGTCAGGTTGGTGGAGATGCGGACCGGGGTGGAGTCAATCCGGGTCGGATTCGTGGGGTTCGACATTGCTGTGACCTCCGTAAGCTTTTGGGGGCTCGAAAACCTTGGGAGAGAGTCCGCCCATTTTGGTTATCGGGGCCGCTGGAGTTTCGGTTTCGCAGGTTGTGGTACTTTCCTGTCGCACACCTCAAACTACAGTAACCCCCAGGGCTACCTTGGCTTTTTGACAGGCTTCTTCCGGAGCTCGGCCAGGTTTTCTCGCAGCTCGAGAAGTCGCCCAAGCAGCTCCTCGGTGCGCTCGACTGCGACCTTTGCCTTCTTTGCCTGCTCGGTCCGCGGGCCCTTGAGCGCCTCCAGGCTGCCCTTGAGGCGGGTGAAGAGCTGCTCGACCTCCTCGCGGGAGGCGCTCTCCACGTAGGCCTCCAGCTCCGGGTAGGTCGACTGCGGCTCGAACGAGATGGTCTCCGCCGAAGGCGAGGGCGTGGGCATGGACGCGGGACCCTACCACGGCCAGGCGGCCCGGCCAGAGCCTCCGCGCGCCCCTAACGTCACCTGAAGAGAGCGCGGAAGGGAAAGGAGAAGCGAGAGATGATGAAGCGACTGGCAGGAGTCCTGGCGGGCGCGGCCCTGATCGGCGGCCTGGCGCTGGCCCAGCAGGACAGCACGCCGAGCACGACCGGCAGCACCAAGTCCTCGAGTGGAACCGCCGGCACCGGGGGTCCGGGGATCGGCGGATCCGGGTTGAACCAGGACCAATCGACGCTGAACCAGCAGGCCACCAAGCAAGCGGCGGTGCCCGGTCAGGCGACGGGGCAAATCGCCGTCGGTGAGCGGACCGGAAACCAGCTCCTCGGCACCGTGGTGGAGTCGAAGAGCCACACCCTCTATCTGCAGCACATGGGCGCGGTGGTGCCTCTGCGCGTGGACAAGAACACGGACCTGGCGGGCCTCTCCGGCAAGAAGCTCTCCGACCTGAAGGCGGGGGACGAGGTGCAGGTGAGCTTCCAGGTGAAGAACAAGATCGACAACGTGGCCACGAAGATCAGCGCGCCCAGCAGCGCCGGCACCGGCGGCTCCGGGCTGGGCGCCAGCGAGGAGAGCCGCCGCACCAGCGGCTCCGCCGGCATGAGCAAGCCCGGCGAGGACACCAACGTCGGCAAGCCGGTCTACCCGGAGGAGCAGCCGGTGAAGCAGCCGGCGGACCCGGGCCTCAAGCGCGGCACGGAGGACGAGAAGCCGCTGTACTGAGGATCCGGTTGACTTAGCGGGGGCTGTTATCTTAGTAACTAAGATAATTCGGCTGCATTTGCGGCGGCGCGTCAATCCATGGCGCGCCGCTTCATTTCCTGATTAGACCCGGCGCCCGGAGGGGAACTGCGCGTGTCATCCATCGTCTCGATCGTGAACGTGGTGAAGGAGTACCAGCTGGGGAAGGTGACGGTCCCGGCGCTCCGCGGGGTGTCCCTGGAGGTGGGCGTGGGCGAGTTCATCGCCGTCGCCGGGCCGTCCGGGAGCGGGAAGACGACGCTGCTCAACCTCATCGGCTGCGTGGACACCGCCACCTCCGGGGTGGTCCAGGTGGCCGGGAACGACACCAGCAAGCTCTCCGAGTCGGAGCTGACGGACCTGCGGCTGCACGTCATCGGCTTCATCTTCCAGAGCTTCAACCTGGTGTCGGTGCTGTCCGTCTTCCAGAACGTGGAGTTCCCGCTGCTCTTGCAGCGGCGCCACACCGCCGCGGAGCGGCGCCAGCGGGTGATGGAGCTCCTGGAGCAGGTGGGCCTGCACACCCACGCGGCCCACCGCCCCAACGAGCTGTCCGGCGGCCAGCGGCAGCGCGTGGCGGTGGCGCGCGCGCTGGTGACGCGGCCCAAGCTGGTGCTGGCGGACGAGCCCACCGCCAACCTCGACTCGCAGACCGGCGCCACCATCATCGACCTGATGAAGGAGCTGAACCGCAAGGAGGGGACCACCTTCATCTTCTCCACCCACGACGCGAAGGTGATGAGCCACGCCAACGCGGTGGTGAAGCTGGCGGACGGGGTCATCCAGGGCCGGGAGAAGCTGGAGCCGGGAGCGGCGGCGTGAGCACGCTCAAGCTGCTGGTGACGATCGCGTTCCGGAACCTCCGGGCGTCGTTCGTCAACCTGCTGATCGGCGGGATCATCTTCTTCGGCAGCCTGCTGGTGCTGGTGGGCGGGTCCATCCTCAACAGCATGGACGTGGCCATGTCCAAGAGCATCATCGGGTCGGTGGCCGGCCACATCCAGGTGTACTCGTCCAGGTCGAAGGACGACCTGGCGATCTACGGGGCGATGGGCGGCGAGGCGGACGTGGAGGCGCTGCAGGACTTCTCCCAGGTGAGGAAGGTCCTGGAGAAGGTGCCCAACGTGAAGCAGGTGGTGCCCATGGGCATCAACGGGGCGCTCATCGCCGGGGGCAACACCATCGACCTCACCCTGGCGGACCTGCGCGAGAAGGTGAACCGGCGCCGCTCGGGAG
>DASRBA010000394.1:0-26780 GCA_035637895.1 Myxococcaceae bacterium | reverse complement strand
AGGACTTCGCGCGCGAGGGCTTCTCCGGCCCCCTGGCCGGGCTGGAGTTCCAGCGCTTCTGGGAGGGGAAGGCGTACGAGCTGGGTGGCGGGCGCTTCATCGCCCCGGCCCAGTCCGTCCCGGACTACCTCTCCGGCAAGCTGCGCCAGGAGCCGGGGGAGACCAGCTACCGGCCGGGCCTGGCGCACGCGGACCTGAACCGGCTCTTCCCGGCCCGGCTCACCCGGTCGCTGAAGGCGGCGCTGCGCAAGTTCGACCAGAAGATGCGCGGCTTCACGTCCGAGGCGGGGTGGCTGATCGGCATCGAGAGCCGGACCTCGTCGCCGGTGCGGGTGACGCGGGGGGACGACCTGCAGTCGGTGTCGCTCCGCGGGCTGTACCCTTCGGGTGAGGGTTGCGGATATGCGGGCGGGATCGTCTCCTCCGGGATAGACGGGCTCCGCATCGCGGAACAGATCGCCGTGGAGCTGGGCGGCGAGCCAGCGGAGCCAGGAGGACGGATCCATGCCGTATCGGGTGCGGAGTGAAGGCGGCGAGGTGAAGTTCGAGTCGCTGTACGAGATCCAGCGCGCCATCGCCGTGGGCCTGGTCTCGCCCACGGACGAGCTCACCGAGGAAGGGGCGGAGAACTGGCGGAAGTGCAACTCGCTGCCCGCGCTCAAGGACGCCAAGCTGGAGTCCTCCTCGCCGGACTCCGGGCGCTGGGTCATCCCGGTGGCCGCCCTCGCCGGCCTGTCGCTGGTGCTCCTGTTCACGGAGCGCTTCCGCTACTGGGGATTCGGGCTGGCGGTGGTCCTGGCCCTCGGCCTGTCGCAGATCACCTTCAAGGTGTTCCAAAAGCGCAGAGTGCGGTAATGCATCGGCCTGAAATGGCCACGGCAACCGTGAAAGGCGTCCCGCACTCCGTCCGCGTGGTGCAGGACCTGGCTGACAACTGGAGCCTCGAGGTGTTCCCCACGCCGGCCGCCGGCGCGTACAAGGCGTCCGAACCGTTCAAGAACTGGCCGGTGCCGCTCTGCCTGAAGATCCGCGCCGACTCGCGCGAGCACGCGATCGTCGCCGGGCTGGAGCACATGAAGAAGCTGGGAAAGATCGACGCGTACCACGTGGAGGAGAGCGAAAAGCCGCCCGCCGCTCCCCCGCCCGGCGCGGCCGCCAAGAAGAAGGACGAAGAGGAAGAGGAAGCCGAGTAGACGTGGAGATCCTCCCGAAGCTCCCGCGGGTGCCGGCGCTGCGCGGTTCGCGGCGCGTGCCGGTGCTGGGGGCGGCGGGCAACGTGTTCCGCTTCTTCGGCGATCCGGCCGGCACCCTCCTCCGCCTGCACCGCGAGTTCGGGCCGGTGGCGGCGCTCACCGAGCAGGACCCCGCGTGGGTGGCGCTCTTCGGGGCGGACCACGTGCAGCGCGTGCTCTCCGACGCGCGGCAGTTCCACAACCTGGCCGAGGTCCCCATCCCGGCGCCGGAGGACAGCGCGCCCAAGCGCCTCAACGTCGCCCTCACCTCGATGAACGGCGACACCCACAAGCGCAACCGGCGCCTGATGATGCCGGCGTTCAGCAAGCAGGCGGTGGCGGGCTACCGCGACCTGACGGTGGAGGTGGCGGAGCGGGTGCTGTCGCGCTGGCGGCCGGGCGAGCCGGTGGACGCGCACGCCAGGATGGTGGAGCTGGCCATGTGCGTGGCCATGCGCACCCTGTACGGGCTGGACGTGCTCACCCACGCGGACGAGCTGAGCGCGCTGGCCACCGGGTGGCTGGAGGGCCTCCTCTCCATCGGCGCGCTGCTGTTCCCCTACCGCGTCCCCGGCACGCCCTACGCGCGCTTCATGTCCGTCTCGGAGCGGCTGGAGGCCCGGATCCACCGGCTGATCGCCGAGCGGCGCGCCTCTCCCGGTGGCCAGGACGTGCTCAGCCTGCTCATCGCCGCGCGCGACGACGAGGCCGGGCAGCTCTCCGAGGCGGAGCTGGTGGGCCAGACCGGCGTGCTCTTCGTGGCCTCGTACGAGACCACCGCCAACACGCTCGCCTGGACGCTGCTGCTGCTCGCCCAGCACCCGCGCGTGCTGGCGGAGCTGGAGGAGGAGGTGCGGTCCGCGCCGCTGGAGCAGGCGCCCTCGCTCCCGCTGCTGGACGCGGTGGTGAAGGAGTCGCAGCGGCTGCTGCCGGCGGTGGCGTTGCTCTTCTTCCGGCGCTCGCAGGAGCCGTTCTCGCTGGGCGGGCTGGACCTCCCCGCCGGGACCTCCGTGGTGGTCACGCCGCTGGTCGCCCACCGCGACCCGGAGCTCTTCCCGGACCCGCTGGACTTCCGCCCCGAGCGCTGGCGCGGCGGCCTCGACCCAGGTCCCTACCAGTACTTCCCGTTCGGCGCCGGCCCGCGGATGTGCATCGGCGCGCCGTTCGCCACCCAGGCCATCCGCATCCTCCTGGCCATGATGCTCCGGCGCTTCCGCTTCGAGCTGCAGCCGGGCGCGCGGGTGGACCGGATGGTGCGCGGCATCACCCTGGGGCCCAAGCACGGCCTCCCCATGCGCCTGCGGATGGCCGAGGGCCCGCCCAGCCCGGCCGTTCCCCTGGCCGGCGACCTGCGCGAGCTGGTGAACCTTCCCCGCGCCTGATCGCCGCCCCAGATTGTCGGCGAGGCAACGAACGGATGCACACCGCGCGCGTGAACGCCGAGGCCGCCCGGCGGCTGAAGCATGGCCAGACCTGGGTGAGGCCCGAGGAACTGCTGGGGGTGGACGGGCCGCCGCCGGCCGGCGAGCCGGTGCAGGTGGTGGACCCGGAGGGCCGCTCGCTGGGCCTGGCGGACGTGGACCTGGAGGCGCAGGTGCCCATCCGCCGCATCGGCCTGCCGGACGACGTCCCCGAAGGCCTGCTGCCCCGCCAGCTCCGCCGCGCCATGGGCCGGAGGGCGGCGCTGATGGACGAGCCCCGCTTCTGCCGGCTGGTGCACGACGAGGGGGACGCGCTGCCGGGCCTGGTGGTGGACCGCTACGGCGAGCACTTCGCGGTGCAGACCTCCACCCGCGCCATGGACGCCCGCGCGCAGGAGATCGCCCGCGCGCTGGTGGAGGTGGCGCAGGCGCGGTCCGTCCTCCTCCGCAACGACGGCGGCCGGCGGCCGGCGGCGGGGCTGAAGGCCGGCGGCGCCCACGCCCTGTTCGGCACGCCCCCGCGGTGGACGCGCGTGCTGGAGCGCGGGGCGCGCTACTCGGTGGACCTGCTGGAGGGGCCGGGCACCGGCTTCCCCTACGACCAGCGCACCCTCCGGCGCCGGGTGGGGCAGCTCGCCCACGGCGCGCGCGTGCTCAACCCGGCCTGCGGCCTGGGGTCCCTCTTCGTCCCCGCCGGGCTGCAGGGCGCGCGCTCCATCCTCGCCTGCGACGCCAACCGGGACGCGGTGGACCTGGCGCGGGAGAACGTGGAGGCCAACGGGCTGCTCGCCCGCGCGGAGGTGGAGCGCGCGGACCCCATCGAGTGCCTCCGCGCCCGCCGGGAGCCGTACGACCTGGTGGTGCTGGCGGCGCCGGAGCTGCCGGTGGGGCCGACGCTGGAGGAGGACCCCTTCGTGGCCCTGGTCCGGCTGTGCGCGCGCGCCACCCGGCACGGCGGGCGGATGGTGATCGCCGGCTCCCACCCGCCCCTGCCCCAGGGCGACTTCGACGCCCGGGTGGCGCTGGGCTGCGAGCAGTCCGGCCGCGTCGCCTACCGCCTCTCCCGCATCGGCCTGCCGCTGGACTTCCCCACCGTGCTCGGTTCGCCGGGCGCCGAATACATGAGCGCGGTGGCCGTGGAGCTCTCCTAGGGGTACTGTCCGCGGCCCGATGAGCGAGAGCAAGCCCGTGGAGCTGGTGCGGAAGGTCTACGCCAGGGACCTGCGCGAGAAGGACAAGGTCCAGACCGTCTTCAAGGTGGCGAAGAAGTCCAAGACCACCGCGCGCAGCGGCAAGGCGTTCCTGGTGGTGTCCCTGGTGGACCGCACCGGCGAGCTGGACGCCCGTGTGTTCGACAAGGTGGACGAGCTGGAGCCGGTCTTCGCCGAGGGCGACTACCTGCTGGTGGAGGGCGCCGTGATCGCCTTCCACGGCAAGCCCCAGCTGGTGATCGAGAAGCTGGAGAAGCTGGACCCGGAGCCTTTGGACCCCGCCGAGTTCGCGGCGCCGCCCGCGGCCGACAAGGGCCCGGCCCCGGCGGCCACCGGCTCCGGCGGTGGAGAGGACGGGCGCGCGCCCGCGGCGGTGCGCGAGCTGGTGGACCGCCTCCACGACTCGCACCTCAAGGCGCTGCTGCGGTCCATGCTGGAGGTGCCGGAGGTGGCGGAGGGGCTGCGCAGCGGGCACGGGCCGCGCGGCACGCCCTGGGCCCACAAGGGTGGCCTGGCCGAGCACCTGGCCTCCTACGCCCGCCTGGCGGCGCGCATCGCCGAGCACTTCCCCGCGGTGGACCGGGACCTGGTGGTCGCCGGCGCGGTGGCGCAGCTGCTGGGCCGCGCGCAGGGCGCCTCCGACCGCGCCTTCGAGTCCACCGACCGCGGCCACCTGGTGGGCGCCCCGGCCAGCGCCGCCCAGCTCATCCGCGAGCGCGCCCGGCTGCTGGACGGCTTCCCGCCGCTGCTGGAGCAGCACCTCACCCACCTCGCGCTGGCCGGGGTGGTGCCGCCCGCCACGCTGGAGGCGCTGGTGCTGCGGTCCGCGCGCGAGCTGGAGGACAAGGTGGGGAGCTGGCTGGAGCAGATGTCCCGCGACGCCGGCGGCGGGCACTGGACGGACCCGGCGCGGCACGAGGACGGGGCCCTCTGGAAGGGGCCGGCGCCCACCTCCCGGGGCAGGGCCCCCGTCGAGCCCCGGAAGAAGCGCGAGCGCGAGCCCAAGCCGTCCAAGGGCTCCGGACCGCCCGCGTCCAAGCTGGCCTTCAAGCCCTTGGACGAGCTGGCCCCCAAGGAGCCTTCAGCGGAGGCGGCGCCACCTCCGCCCGAGACCTCCACCGAGGCCCCGGCGGAGGCACCCCCGGCCGAGACACCTCCGGAGCCTCCGAATCCGGAAGGTTGATTTTCGCACCTCCGCCTCGGGCGGGTAGGATGAGAACCTGCCGTACCCCCCGCGTTTCTCATGGCGAAAAAGCTCGGTGAGCGCCTGGTCGACAACGGCCTCGTGACGAAAGAGGCCGTCGAGCAGGCGCTCCAGCAACAGAAGATCACCGGCCACAAGCTGGGCGACTGCCTGGTGGAGCTGGGGCATATCGCCGAGCTGGCGCTGCTGCGCTTCCTCGCCACCGAGCTGAACACCCGCTTCGTCACCACCGAGAAGCTGGCCAAGGCGAAGGTCTCGCAGGACGTGCTGGACAAGGTCCCGGTGCGGATGGCCGAGAGCCAGCTGTTCATGCCCATCGCCATCGACCCGGAGCGGAAGATCCTCTCCATCGTCGCCGCCGAGCCGCAGAACACGGCGATGATCGACGAGCTGGCGCTGGTCACCGGGATGGAGGAGGTCTACGCCTTCATCGGCCTGCGGTCGGCGATCGTCGCGGCGATCAAGAAGCACTATTACGGCGACGTCAGCGCCTTCAACACGCTGGAGGCGGGCGTCTCCGGCGCGCACGCCCGGCCGGACCTGGCCGGCGCCGGGTTGGACGCCTCCGGCACCCGCACCGGCTCCGGGTCGCGCAACGGCGCGATGGCGCTCCGCCTGGAGACCGACGAGCGCGCCCGCAGCAGCATCGGCGCGCCGGGCACCGCGGTGGGCCAGCCCACCGGGCTGAAGAACCTGATCGGGATGGTCCGCGGATCGGTGGCGGACAACGACTTCGCCGAGACGCTCAACATCCTGGTGGGCCTGCTGGAGGCCAATCGCAAGGAGCTGCGCGGGCACTCGGCGCAGGTGGCGCGGCAGGCGGCGCTGGTGGGGCGGCGGATGGGCTACTCCCCCCGCGACGTCTCCAACCTGGCCATCGCCGGCTACCTGCACGACCTGGGCAAGCCGCCCAACCGGCACTTCACGCTGGCCAACAACGCCGCCAACCACGAGTGGCAGAAGGAGGCCGCCCGCTACGTGCGCGCGCCGCTGCGGCTGTTCGAGACGGTGCGGCTGCCCTCGGCGGTCACGCAGATCCTGATGCAGATGTACGAGGCGTACGACGGCACCGGCGTCCCCGGCGGCTACACCGGCGAGGACATCCACTTCGGCGCGCGCATCCTGGCGGCGGTGGACAGCTCGCTGGACCTGATGAAGAACTCCGCCAACGCGCTGGGCGCGGTGCTCCACCGGGAGGAGGCGCTCAAGCACCTGTCGGAGAGCTCCGGCACCCTCTACGACCCGATGGTGGTGGACGTGGTGGGGCAGATCCACTCCGGGGACCTGCTCCGGCAGCGGCTCCAGGTGGACGGCCGCCAGCTGATGGTGGCGGACCCGGAGGAGGCGGTGCGCACGGACCTGATGGACGCGCTGAGCAAGCGCGGCCTGGTCACCCAGGCGGTGGCCTCCATCGACGGCGCCATCGACGCCTGCCTCGCCGGCGAGGCGGACCTGCTGGTCATCGGCCTGCGCTTCGGGATGGCGGACGTGTGCGGGCTGATCGACCTGGTGCGCAAGCAGCCCGCCAACGCCGCGCTGCCGGTGATCGTCCTGGGCGAGCCGCCGGACTCGATGGGCAAGGAGCGCCTCTCCCAGGTGGGCCCCTCGGCGATCATCTCCATGCCGCTGGACCCGGACGGGGCGGCGGGCACCATCCAGGGCATCTACCGGGACCGGATCATCAACGGCGGGCCGGGCCGGGTGGTGCGCGGCAGCTTCGACGAGATCGGCCCGCTGGCGCTGATGCAGCTTCTGGGTCGCTCCAAGAAGTCCGGCCGCGTCTCCTTCCGCGCCGACACCACCGAGGGCTTCCTCCACTTCGAGAAGGGCAAGCTGGTCTACGCCACCTTCAACGGCGAGACCGGCGAGGGCGCGCTGAAGACCCTGGCGCGGACGGAGGTGGCGGAGTTCGGCTACGACCCGGAGGCGCTGCTTCTGGACATGCCGCAGCTGGACGCCGACGCCGAGGCCGTGGTCAGCGACCTGCAGAAGGATTGAGGCTCAGGGCAGCCGGAACATCGAGGTGGCGTTCGCGCTGGTCGCGGCGGCGACGTCCTCCACCGGCAACCCCTTCAGCTCCGCCAGCCTGTGGCCGGTGACGCCCACGTGCATCGGCTCGTTGCGCTTGCCGCGGTGGGGCGCCGGCGCCAGGTACGGGCTGTCCGTCTCCACCATCAGCCGGTCCAGCGGGACGAAGCGCGCCGCGTCCTGCAGCGCCTCCGTCTTCTTGTAGGTGAGGATGCCGGAGAGGGAGATGAAGAAGCCCAGGTCCAGGTAGCGCCGGGCCGCCCCGGTGTCGCCGGTGAAGCAGTGGATGACGCCGCGGGCCACGCCCTCGGAGGCGATGATCTCCGCGCACTCCTGGTGGGCGTCGCGCACGTGCACCACCAGCGGCTTGCCCAGCCGCTTCGCCAGCGCGCACTGCCGCGCGAAGCCGGCCCGCTGCTCGGGGCGCGGCGAGTGGTCGTAGTAGTAGTCCAGCCCCGCCTCGCCCACCGCGCGCACGTCCGGCTCGGCGCACAGCTCCTCCAGCCGCTCCCAGTCCGCCGGCGTGGGCCGCGCCGCCTCGTGCGGGTGGATGCCCATGGTGGGCGCCAGGTAGTCCGGGTGCGCGCGCGCCACCTGCAGCGCGGTGCCGAAGTCGCCCGGCCCGTGGAACTGGCCGACGATCACCGCCCGCCGGACGCCCGCCTCGCGCGCCCGCTGGATGACCTCCGCGGTGGCCGGGTATTCGCGCAGCTCGAGGTGGCAGTGCGCGTCGATCCACGAGGGGCCCTCCGGCTGGCCGCTCATCCCGCGAGCGCCTCCGGCGCCGGCTCGCGTTCCAGCGTCGCGCGCGCACGCCCACCGCCGCTCATCCCGCGAACTCCTCCAGCATCAGCTCCAGCTCCTCGCGCGCCTCGTCGCTGGTGGCCCGCTCGAGGGCCGCCTCCACCCTGGCGCGCGCCTCCGGGCCGCCCAGCCGGCACAGGCCCTCCGCCGCGTCCAGCTTGAGGTCGTCCGGCGCCTCCAGCTCCTCCAGCACCGAGGCCAGGGCCCCGAGCGCCGCCAGGTCGCCCAGCCGCCCCAGCCCGCGCGCCGCCGCCCCGCGCGCCACGTCCTCCTTGTCGGCGATGATCTCCAGCAGGCGGGGGAGCGCGCCGGAGACCTTCACCTCGCCGCACAGCTCCACCGCCATCGGCCGGTCGGGCGGGGCGCCGCGCGCGCGGGTGCGCTGGAGCAGGTAGTCCGCGCCCTCCGCGTCCCCCAGCCGCGCCAGCGCGCCCGCGGCCTGGGTGCGGTCGAACGACTGGAGCAGCCACTTCTTGAACAGCTTCTTCAAAGGCGGGATGGCCTTGGGGTCTCCCAGCTCCGCCAGCGCGCTGATGGCGCGGAAGCGCAGCGTGTCGTGCTCCAGGCCCTCGGAGAGGATGTCCAGGCCGGCGCTGTGGTGGAGCGCCGCCATCCCGCGCGCCGCCTCGAAGCGGACGAGGAAGGAGACGTCCTCCAGCGCCGCCGCCAGCGGGCCCCGCAGGTGCGGCTTGCCGCGGTCCGCCAGCTGCCCGGCCGCCTCCATCCGCACCTCGTCGCTGGGGTCGCGCAGGCGGGCGGCGAGGAACTCGTCCCCTTCGGCCTCCGGCAGCACCAGCGCGGCGAGCTGCACCACCATGCGCCGCACCCCGGACTGCTTGTCCTCCAGGAGCTGCGGGATGGCGAAGCGGAGCTCCTCGTAGCGGTCGGTGTGGTCCGCGGCGATGTGCACCAGCGACTCGGCCGCCTCGGCGCGCACGGCGGGCTCCACCCCCTGCTGCTCCAGCAGGAGGAGGGCCTGGTCCCGCTCGGCGCGCCAGTCGTTCATCGCGCGGTCACTTCACCTCGGACCCGGGCGGCATCGCCCCCGGATCCAGCAGAGAGAGGTCCTTCCCGCCGGGCCCCGCCGTCAGGATCATGCCCCGAGACTCGATGCCGCGCAGCGTCCTCGGCTTCAAGTTGGCCACCACCACCACGCTCCGGCCGACGATCTGCTCGGGCGCGTACGCCTCCGCGATGCCGGAGCAGATGGTCCGCGGCGTTCCCTCCCCCAGGTCCACGGAGAGCTTGAGCAGCTTGTCCGCCTTGGGGACGCGTTCGGCGGCGAGGATCTTGCCGACCTTGAGCTGCACCTTGCCGAAGTCGGCGATGTCGATGTCGCCGGTGGCGGGGGGAGCCTCGGGTGCCGGGGCTGGAGCCGCCGGCTTCGCCGACTCCTCCGGCACCTGGAGGATGGCCTTCACCTGCGCCTCCTCCAGCCGGCCGATGAGCGGCTCCGGCGTGCCGATGGGCCTGGCCCGGTCCAGCAGCGGGTACTTCGCCGACGCCAGCTGCGCGAAGGTGAGCGGCGGAGCCCCCAGCTGCGCGAACAGCTTCTCCGACAGCGCCGGCACCACCGGCCCCAGCAGCGCCCCCACCAGGTACGCCACCTCCGCCGCGTCGCTGAGCACCGCGCGCGCCGCCTCCGGCTCCTTCTTCACCTTCGCCCACGGCGCCTGCGCCTGGAGGAACTGGTTGCCGGTGGCGGAGATCTCCAGGATCGCCTTCACCGCCCCGCGCAGCTCCAGCTTCTCGTACGCGGCGCGCACCTCCGGCACCCGGGCCAGCGCCTCCTCCACCAGCTTCTTGCCGGGCCCGTCGCCCGCGGGCGCCAGGCGCTTCTCCAGCGGCCCGGCCAGGAGCGTCAGCCCGCGGTTGGCGAGGTTGCCCACGTTGTTGACCAGCTCCCCGTTGACGCGGAGCCGGAAGTCGTTGAGCGAGAGGTCCAGGTCCTCTGGGCCGGGGCCCAGGTTGGCGGCGTAGAAGTAGCGCAGGTACGTGGGGTCCAGCTTGTCCAGGTACTGGCGTGCGGTGATGAAGTTGCCGCGCGTCTTGCTCATCTTCTGCCCGTCGATGGTCAGGTGCCCGTGGACGACCAGCTGGTCCGGGCGCTTGAAGCCGGCGCGATCCAGCACCGCCGGCCAGAACAGCGCGTGGAAGTAGACGATGTCCTTGCCGACGAACTGGACGATCCGCCCGGGCGAGCCCTTGTCCCAGAAGTCCAGCGCGGACTTCGCCTTGCCCGTGGTCTTCGCCCAGCGCTCGGTGGTGGCGATGTAGCCGATGGGCGCGTCCAGCCAGACGTAGAAGTACTTCACCGGGTCCGTCTCGCCGGGGATGGGGAAGCCGAAGTACGGCCCGTCGCGGCTGATGTCCCAGTCCGCCAGCCCCTTGTCGAAGAACGACCGGAGCTGGTTGGCGACGCCGCGGTCGATGAACTCGGGCCTGGAGATGAGGTCGAGCAGGTAGTCGGCGCGCTTGGACAGCTTGAAGAAGACGTGGTCCGAAGACTTGCGGACCGGGGGCTTGCCGCAGGTGGCGCAGCGCGGGTCGATCAGGTCGGTGGGGGCATACGTCTTCCCGCACTTCTCGCAGACGTCCCCGTACTGGTCCGGCGACTTGCAGTTGGGGCAGGTGCCGCGGACGAAGCGGTCCGGGAGGAAGCGCTTGTCCGTCTCGCAGTAGGTCTGCTCGACGGTGCGGCGGTCGATGTCGCCGGCGGCCTTCAACCGTTCGTAGATCAGGCCGGAGTAGTGCCGGTTCTCCTCCGAGTTGGTGCTCCCGTAGAGGTCGAACTGGACGCCGAAGTCGGCGAAGGCGCGCTGGTGCTCCTCGAACCAGACGGCGATGAACTGCTCCGGCGTCTTCCCCTGCTTCTGGGCGTTGAGCTCGATGGGCGTGCCGTGCGTGTCGTCCGCGCAGAAGTAGAGGGCCTCCTCGCCCTTGGACTTGAGGAAGCGGACGTAGATGTCCGTCTGCAGGTACTCGACCAGGTGGCCCAGGTGGATGGGGCCGTTGGCGTACGGGAGCGCTGAGGTGATGAGGGTCTTCACGGGCGGAACCCTCCATAGCAGAGAGGACGGCGGTATGGTCCGCGCCTGACAACGGAGGACGCGAAATGACCGACGCCATCCGGGCGCGCATCAGAGACATCCCGGACTTCCCGAAGAAGGGGATCAACTTCAAGGACATCACGCCGCTGCTGGCGGACGGACCGCTCTTCCGCTCGGCGATCGAGGGCATGCTCCAGCCCTGGCGCGGAGAGCAGATCCACAAGGTGGTGGGGATCGAATCCCGCGGCTTCGTGTTCGCGGCGCCCATGGCCCTGGCGATGGGGGCGGGGTTGATCCTCGTGCGCAAGCCCGGGAAGCTGCCCTGGAAGACGGTGCGGGAGGAGTACGCCCTGGAGTACGGGAGCGACACCCTGGAGCTCCACGAGGACGCGCTCACCGGCGGCGAGCGCACGCTGATCGTCGACGACGTCCTCGCCACCGGGGGGACCGCGGCGGCGGTGGGGAGGCTGGTGAAGCGGCTGGGCGGCGACCTGGTGGGGTACAGCTTCCTCTCGGAGCTGACCTTCCTCCAGGGGGCGCAGAAGCTGGGCGACGTGCAAAAGCACGCGCTGCTGCAGTACTGAGGAGACCATGGCTTCCTGCCAGCATTGCGGCCGCGATCACGGCGCCCCCACCCCGCCCGTCTGTCCCGTCACCACCGAGCCGATGAACGCCCCCGGCCTGATCGGCGCCCGGCTGGACCGCTACGCGGTGCAGTCGCTGCTGGGCTCGGGCGGGTTCGGCGCCGTCTACGTCGCCCGCCACGTCCACACCGAGTCGCTGGTGGCGCTCAAGGTGCTCAAGCGCTTCCTCTCCCATGACCCGGTGATGCTGGACCGGCTGCTGCGCGAGGCGAAGGCGGCGGCGTCCGTCGGCAGCGAGCACATCGTCCGGGTGCTCGACGCCGGCGTGTCCCCGGAGGGGCAGGCGTTCCTGGCGATGGAGCTGCTGGAGGGCATGGACCTCAAGGACGTCTGCTACCGCGAGCCGATGACGCCGGTGCGCCTGGCGTCGATGGTGGTCCAGGTGCTGGACGCGCTCGAGGTCGCGCACGCCAAGGGGATCGTCCACCGGGACCTCAAGCCGGCGAACATCTTCGTGACGGCCGGCGACTTCGTGAAGCTGCTGGACTTCGGCATCAGCAAGGTCCGGCAGGAGGGCGCGGTGAACGCCCTCACCCAGACCGGGATGGCCATGGGGACGCCGGCGTACATGGCGCCGGAGCAGTTCTTCAGCGCCAAGGACGTGGACGGGCGGGCGGACCTCTACTCCGTGGGGGTCATCCTCTACGAGCTGCTCGCCGGGCGGCTCCCGTTCGACGCGCAGAGCTACGCGGACCTGCTGGTGCAGATCCGCACCCAGCCGCCGCCGCCCTTGCTGGCGGTGGCGCCGCAGACGCCGCAGGTCCTGGCGGAGGTGGTGGACCAGGCGCTGGAGCGCGACCCGGCCAGGCGCTTCGGCAACGCCGCCGCCATGGCGCGCGCGCTGCGCTCCGCCGTGGGGTTGCCGCCGCGCGCCCAGTCCGCGCCCGCCGCCCGGCCGCTCTCGGACGCGTCGATGATGGGCGACACCGCCACGCCGCGCCCGACGCCGGGCGGGCCGCCGCCGCCGCAGCCCCTCGCCCAGGGGTCGATGATGGGCGCCACCGCTCCGCCCCGGAACACGCCGATGACGCCGCGCGCGCCGCCGCCGCCTCCCCCGCCGCCCATGGGTCCGGCGCCGGTGGTGGGCGCCGCCGCGCCGGTGCTCCAGGCGACCCCGCTGCCCCAGGTGGTGCAGCGCCAGCCCATCCAGGCCCTGCCCACGCCCGCCCCGGCGCCCGCGGCCAACCCAGGTCGGATTACCTGGACAGGCCCGCGAGTCATCCTCGCGATCATCGGCGCGTTATTCGCGATGTGCGTGATGGGGTCGGTATGCTCCTTCGCGTTCCATCAGTGAGCGGGACCCGGGGGCGAGCTCCAGCATGTTTTCGGTCGAGGTGAACGTCGGACGGCTGCTGGAGATCCGCCTCGCCGCGCCGATCACGCTGGAAGATCTCCAGGGCATGGGCCAGGCGCTGGGGGAGATCTTCCATAAGCACCAGGGCCGGCTCGTCTCCGCCGCGGACGCCACGCGCGCCGCCATCGTGTCCACCGACGTGGGAGCGCGGGTGGTGGATGTCTTCAGGACCGACAACCCGCGAATCGAGCGGAGCGGCATCCTCATCAACCAGAGCGCGACCTTCGGCCTGCAGATCGAGCGCCTCGTGGCCAAGGCGGAAAACAAGGCTCGCCGTTGTTTCCACGACGCCTTCGAGCTGAAGGCATTCCTGGGAACACTCCTCACGCGCGCTGAGCATGCGCGACTCGCGCAATTCCTCTCCGAGCGGTAGATCGGTGAGCGCCTATGTTGTCGATAGACGTCAAGGTGGGCAGGCTCCTGGAGATCCGGTTCGTCGCCCCCATCACCCTGGAAGAGCTCGAGGCGGGGATGACCCGGCTGGCGCAGCTCTTCCGCGTGCGCCGCGACAAGCTGGTGGGCGTGGGGGACTTCAGCCGCGCGACGGTCTTCGCGCCGGACGTGGCGAACAAGCTGCTGGAGGTCCTCAAGTTCGACAACCCGCGGATCGAGCGCAGCGGCATCCTGGTGAGCGCCAGCGCGATCTTCAGCCTGCAGCTGGAGCGTTTGCTCGCCCACGCGGAGAACATCAACCGCCGCACCTTCCGCGACCCGTTCGAGCTGAAGACCTTCCTGGGCGGCCTCCTCACCCACGGGGAGCACGGCCGGCTGGCCCAGTTCCTCTCCGAGAAACCCTGAATGTATTCCGTCCAGATCGTGGTGGGCCGATTGGTGGAGGTCCGGCTGGTGACGCCGACCTCGATGAAGGACATCGAAGGGCTCCGCTCGGGGCTGCTCCAGCTGTTCCAGCAGCGGCCCGGCAAGCTCGTCTTCATCAGCGACCTCACCGGCGCCACCGTCTTCACCCCGGAGGAGGCGGACATGGTGCTGGAGGTCTTCAAGGCGGACAACCCGCGGATCGAGCGCAGCGCGTTCCTGCTCAACCGCGGCGTCTTCTTCCACCGGCAGGTCGAGCGCCTCATCTCCCAGGCGAAGAACCCCGCGCGCCGCTCCTTCCTGGAGCCGGACGAGCTGAAGGCGTTCCTGGTCGCCGCCCTCACCGACGCGGAGCACGGCCGGCTGTCGCGGTTCCTCTCCGAGCGGCCCTGACTACCCGCAGATCGTCCAGAGCAGCCGCTCCAGCACCATCTTCCCGCCGGCGGAGGACTTGAGCGCGAAGTCCGCCTCCGCGCAGGCGACCAGCGAGGCCAGCAGCCGGACGCGCCCGTACTGGGAGGCGGCCTTCATCGCGCTGAAGGCGGCGAACGGGTGCGGCACGCGCGCCTTGGCGGCCTTCGCCTCCTCCTCGATCTTCGGGAAGACGCGCTCCTTGAACTGGTCGTAGCTGCGCGGCGCCGCGCCGCCGGAGAGGATCTGGAGCCGCTCGTGGTTCTCCAGCAGCGACCGGGTGATGGAGGCCACCGCGCCGATCAGCTGCAAGGGGTGCGTCCCCTGCCCCACCGCGTCCTCCACGTACTTGAGGGCCGCCTGGAGGTCCTTCTTCTGGAGCGCGTCGGACAGCTCGAGGAACTCCTCCTCGCGCGCGTGGGCCACCAGCAGCTCCACGTCGCCCTCCTCGATGACCGACCCCTCCACGTACAGCGCCAGCTTCTCCAGCTCCGACTGGAGCAGCCGCATGTTCCCGCCCACGCGCTCCTTGAGCGTGGCCTCCGCGGCGCGGGAGAGCTTCTTCTTCGACGGCCCCAGCACGTCGGCGGCGATCTCCGAGAGGTCCAGCTCCTTGAGCTTGGACGCGACCTTCCGCTCCACCAGCCGGCCCCGGTCGGTGATCCACTTCACCAGCGGGTTCTTCCCGTCCACGTCGGTGGCCGCCACCACCAGCATCTGCCCCCTCGGGAGGTCCTTCCCCAGGATGTCGAGCAGCGGCGTGACGTCGCCCTCGGGCGCGGTGAGGTTCTCGTCCTTGCAGAACGCCGCCACCTCCTTGAGGAAGGCGACGTCCAGGTCCGCCAGCTCCACGTTCAGCTCGGACTGCCAGGCCTCGCGGCTGGGGGCGGCCAGCTCGTCCGGGCCCCACCCCGCGCGCGCCGCCAGCGCCAGAAGCCGCCGGGCGCCCTCCTTCCGCCGCCCCGCGCGCCACGCCTCGCGCGCCTTGGAGAGCGCGTCCGTGCGGCCCTTCTTCGGCGCCAGGAACTCCGGGTCGCGGAGCATCACCACCTTGGGCCCGGGGAAGAGCGGCAGGGTGGCCAGGTCCATCGCCACCTCGCGCGGTGAGGCGCCGTCCATCACCACGAAGTTCAGCCCCGCGGCGGCGGCGGGCAGCGCCACCTTCACCAGCTCGTCGGCGGCCTTGCGCACCAGGAACTCGTCCCCGGCGAAGAGGTACGCGGGCTGGAGCTTGCCCGCCGCGGCCTCCTTCAGCACGTCCTCCAGCTCGTGGGCCTTCTCGCTCACTGGCGCTTCCAGCTCTCCGGCGGCGGGTTGAGCCAGGTGGGCGTGAGCATGCCGATCAGCATCCGCTCCATCGCCAGGCGGGGCGAGGCGTAGTGCTCGATGATCGCCTCGCGCGTCTCGTTGAGCAGCTCGTAGCGGCGGTGGAGCACCTCCGGCGGGCAGCGGCGCGCCGCCTCGGCGGCCAGCTCGGCGAGGTCGTGGTTGCACAGGTCGCCGGAGCCGGCCTGCGCCAGGGCCACGTCGCGGATCCACAGCGAGAGCACCCGGAGGGCGTCCTCGGCCTCCTCGCGCGACCCGGCCATGGCCTCGGAGAAGCGGATCCAGCCGCGCGCGTCGGACGGGTTGAGCGACTCGAAGCGCTCGATCACCTCGCGGCGCTTGGCCAGCCCCTCCACGTCCAGCGCCAGCGCCTTGGAGAGGCTCCCGCCCGCCAGCACCGCGGCCAGCTCGGCGGTGTGCGGGTCCAGCTGGCGGCGCTGCACCAACTGGTCGCGGAGGAACGGCAGCGGCAGCGGGCCGAAGGAGACGCGCGCGCAGCGGCTGAGGATGGTGGGGAGGAGCTTGTCCACCGACGACGCCAGGAGGACGAGCAGCGTGCGCGCCGGCGGCTCCTCCAGCGTCTTGAGCAGGGCGTTCTGCGCCTGGGGGTTCATCTTCTCCGCCGAGGGGACGATGGCCGCCTTGTAGCCGCCCTCCAGCGAGCGCAGGGAGAGGCGCTCCTGGAGCTGGCGCACCTGCTCGACGCGGATCTCCTTGGAGACGGTGCCGGAGAAGTCGGAGCGGCCGGCCAGCTTGCGCGCCACCATCTCCTCCTGCGGCATGACCCACGCCACGTCCGGGTGGCTCATCTTCTCCACCCGCAGGCAGACGTCGCACTCCCCGCAGCCCTCGTTCGGCTGGACGGCGCAGAGGAGGGCCTGGACGAGGCCCACCGCGGCCAGCTCGCGGCCCACGCCCTCCGGGCCGGTGAAGAGGTAGGCGTGGTGGATCGCCCCCGAGCGCAGCGCCGCCCGCAGCGTCTCCACCGCCCGCGGCTGTCCCTCCACCTTGCGCAGCGTCATGGCCGGGCGCGGTGGATCGCACCTTGCGCGCGGGCGGTCAACCGTTGACCGGCGGGGAGCATGGCGGCTAAGTCCGCCGCCGCCCGTGCTGCAGCTCCTCCAGAGCAACCTGATGGTGGCGGCCGGCGCGATCCTCGCGCTGGTGCTGATGGCCATCCGCGCGGCCAGCAACGACAAGCCGCTGCGGCGCGACCTGCAGGGCGCCATCCTCTACCTGGTCAGCTTCCTGCTCATCCGCTTCGTGGGCGACCGGGTGAAGGACCTGGTGCCGGACCACGCGAACAAGGTGGTCCGGGTGGCGTGGCTGGTGGCGCTCTCCTTCGGGCTGATCCGGGCCGGCGTGTCGCTGGCGCTGGCGTTCCTGCGGGTGCGCTCCAGCGTCCCCACGCCGAAGATCGTGCGGGACGTGATCGACGTCGTGCTGTACGCGATCGCGGCGATCACCATCTTCAAGTCGCAGCTGGACGTGGACCTCTCCGGGGTGCTGGCCACCTCCGCGGTCCTCTCGGTGGTGATCGGCCTGGCGCTGCAGGACACGCTGGGAAACCTGTTCGCCGGCCTCTCCATCCAGCTGGAGCGGCCGTTCCAGGTGGGGGACTACGTCTCCATCGGCGAGCACACCGGCAAGGTGCTCCAGGTGGCCTGGCGTGCCACCCGGATGGAGACGTTCCGGCGGGAGGTGATCACCCTCCCCAACAGCATCCTGTCGAAGACGCCGGTGAAGAACTTCTCCCGCGCGTCGCAGCCGGTGGGCATCGACCTCTACGTGCACCTCAGCTACGAGGCGCCGCCCAACGCGGTGCGCGAGGCGATGATGCAGACGATCACCAGCGTGCCCAACGTGCTGTCCGAGCCCGGGTGCAAGGTGCGGGTCTGGGGATACGACGAGAACGGGGTGAAGTGGCAGGTGCGGTACTTCGTGGCGGACTACCTCCACGCGGACAACGCGATGGACGAGTTCTACACGCGGCTGTGGTACCGGCTGCGGCGCGAGGGGATCGAGATCCCGTACCCGCAGCGCACCCTCCACTTCAAGGAGGCGCAGCCGCAGCAGGAGGTCCCGGACGAGCGGGTGGCCGGGCTGCTGGACAGCGTGGAGATCTTCGCGGTGCTGGACCGGAGGGCGCGGGAGGAGCTGCGCAAGGAGATGCAGCTGCGGCGGTTCGGGCGCGGGGAGCGGATCATCCAGGAGGGCGCCCAGGGCCACACCTTCTACCTGGTGGTGAGCGGCGAGGTGTCCGTGCGCGCCGGGAGCGGCGACGCGGAGGTGGCCCGGCTCAAGCGCGGGCAGTACTTCGGGGAGATGTCGCTGCTCACCGGCGAGCCGCGCGCCGCCACCGTGCTCGCCGCGTCCGACGCGGTGCTGCTGGAGCTGGACCGGCCGGTGTTCGCGCGGCTGTTCGGCGAGCACCAGGGGTTGGCGAGGGAGCTGTCCGCCATCCTCGCCCAGCGGCGGTCGCAGCTGAAGGCGGCCGCGGAGGCGGCGGGCGGGAGCGCGGAGATCGGCCGGGAGGCGGGGCGGATCTTCAGCCGGTTGAAGCAGATCTTCGGGCTGAAGGGGGAGTAGGCGCGCGGTCAGCGCCAGGTGTCAGTGAACAAGAGATCGGCGAGCGTCGCCTTCCCAAGCGCCCGGTGGTTGGTGGAGATCTCCGGCACCGCCACTTGCAGGAGTTGCCAATCGATCCGGACGGATTGCATTCGCTGGCCGGCTTCGCGGTCGAGCTCGTGGGTGATCGCCTCGGTTTCGGGCTTCAGGCCCATGAATACCCCAGCGGGTAAAGGACCACTCTCGACTCGACGCTCGAATACGGTGAACATGATGTGGATCGGCACCAGGACGCTGACAAAGAGAACCGCCGCCACATTGTTACCCCGAGTGGATGAAGGCGTGTAGACACGGAAGTGGAAGCACGCGTCCAGCCCGAAGTGGGTCCAATCGAACACCTGGTCTTTTCCGTAGCGGTCGATAAAGCCCTGTTTGAGCTCCAGCCATGCCTGGCCTCGCTCGTCGAGCGCTCTTTGGCGAGCTTCTTTGAGGGCTCTCGTCTCCGATGAGTTGCGATACTCTTCCTCGTGCTCATAAAGGTCGAGACCCGCCGGGTAGTAGCGACGTACTGTGCGAAGTAACTCCTCGGTAGAAGGGACCGTCAGGGCCATGTCGTGGGTTGAAGACCTGCGATTGTAAAGGACGAGACTTTCGCGCCAAGGATCGCGCGTGAGAGCAAGCCATCCATCTCGTCGATGAATTGGCGACACCTCACCGCGCTCAGGTTCGGCCCCCGTCCCAGCACGATACGCGCTGCCTCGTCTGCCGCCCCAGCGGCCGCTTGCTGCGCCAACTGATCGCCAATGATGTCCTCCTTGTTCCGCTCCGGTACCCCTACCTCGATCTTGCACGTCGCGACGCCGTACCGATCGCCGAGGGTGATGATGACCTGGGCTGCCTTCCACCCGCCAGGCTCACTCGCGTGGCCCGGCTTCACAACGTTCTTGAAATGAAACTGCGAGGGTGGGATCGAGCCGATCACCTCGCTGGGGCAGGCGACCAGTGCGAAGATGCACGCGATGGCTCGTAGCCTGATCCGAATGCGAGTGGCAGGTGCCCTCTTCTTCATCGCGATCGCTTGCCATCTCGAACCCACCGAACCTCCTCACGAGCAATACACGCAGGAGCAACTGGAGTACGCGTACTGCCCTGGAGACACTAGACAATGGGGTGAGCACGCACCCGACCCCATCAAGATGTGGTGTGAGCTCCACGACGGCGGCCTGAGCGGGCCCTACAGCGAGTGGTGGCCGTCCGCCACCGTGAAAGGGCTCCTCGGGCCGCAAGCCGAGGAGCTCAAGGCCAGGGGTTGGTACGAGAACGGCGAGAAGGTCGGCGATTGGCAGTACTGGTACCCGGACGGGGGCCTCGAGCGAGTCGAGCATCACCGCCCGCGGGCGGCGGCACCTCCTCGAGTGCCCCAAGGGAGCGGTTGCCAGGGCCTGTTCCCCTTGCGATGTAGCGACGCCTCCTGCGGCATACGGGCCGGACGTCCCTAATCCTGGCACCCTGGGGGCGACTCGAACAAAGCTGTCCGCCGCGCGCGCCCTCGAACGTCGTGCGGGGGGAGGAACCACCCATGCCTGACTACATGCTGCTGCTGCGCGGCACCTACCACGTCGAGCGCCGCCTCTCGCCGGAGGAGATGCAGGCCATGATGGGCCGCTTCACGCAGTGGATCCGGGAGCTGGGGGCGCGCGGGCAGTTCCGCGGCGGCGACCCGTTCCGGCAGGAGGGCCGGATGGTGGCCTTCGGGGGCGGGCCGGTGGTGTCGGACGGCCCGTTCCTGGAGACGAAGGACGCCGTGGGCGGCTACCTCATCCTCGCCGCCGAGACCCTGGACGCCGCCATGGCGCTGGCGGCGGGTTGCCCGCTGGTGCAGGCGGGCGCAGGCGTCGAGGTCCGGCCCATCCAGCTCATGGCGCCGTGAGGTCGGACCCGGCGCACCTCCGCGTGGTGGTGGACCAGCTCTTCCGGGAGGAGGCAGGGAAGCTGACCTGCGTCCTGGCGCGCATCCTGGGCCCGCGGAACGTGGACATGGCGGAGGAGGTCGTCCAGGAGACGCTGGCGCGCGCGCTGGAGTCGTGGGCGGAGCAGGGGCTCCCCGAGCGGCCCGCCGCCTGGCTCACCCAGGCCGCCAAGAATCGCGCGGTGGACCTGATCCGCTCCAAGCGCCGCAGCGTGGCCTTCGCGCCCGACCTGACCGACCTGCTCTCCACGGAGTGGACGCTACTACTTCGACCAGGCGGGCCAGGGCTTCTACGTGGGCGCCGCGCTGGCCTGGTTCCGCGAGCGGTACACGCACGACTCGGCGCCGGGAGAGCACGCGGATCTCGACGGGTTGTTCACGCACCTCAACGTCGGGTACCGCTGGATGCCGTCCCAGGACGTCCGCTTCTACGTGGAGCCGTGGGGATTCCTGGGGACGTACCTCACCCGGTCGCGCGGGCCCATCACCGTGGGGGACAGCACGTTCAAGGAGCTGCCGGTGGCGTTCAACATCGCCATCCGGATCGGCTACGACTTCGCGCTGTAGCGCGGGCGTTTATCCACCGGGGGCCGCTCGCTCGCATATCCTCGGATCAGGGGGATCCGAGGATGACCCGAACGTTCGCGCTCGCTCCGCCGTGCTTCGCCGCGCTGTGGCTGGGATGCACCTGGTTCCAGCCTTCGCCCCAACCGGACCCGTCGCCACCGCCGCAGTGCAACTGCCCCCCGCCGTTCATACCCGAGCCGCCGCCGCTCGCTCCGTCCCTGCCACGCGTGTCCGACCGGGACGGCCGGCCGCTCGGGATTGCCTATTCGGTGACTCCGGAGCAGGTGGCGATGCTCGAGACGCAGTCGGACGGCGTGACGCGCCTGGTGTCGCGGTCGGTGAGCGAAGGGACCGGGGCCGCGCGCCTGCCGGACCTCCAGTACCAGGCGGCGGACTGCTCGGGGCCGCGCTGGGTGTCCGGGCGCATCTCCCCGTCCTTCGCCTATCCACAACCGGTGACGCGCGAGGTGCTCGCCTCGCCGCGCGACAGCGGCTACGGCTTCGTGTCTTCGGTGACGTTCCTCAGCACCAGCTCCCCGCTCTCCGACGGCGGCACGGCGTGCGCTCGATACGAGTCGTGCGCCTCGAACCCGGACGGTGGTCCCGACGACTGCACTCCGCTCCCCTACACCATCCCGGCCACCCGCCTGGAGGTGGTGGGCACCGACACGCCGCCCGCGCCGCCGCTCCTCATCACGCCGTAGCCCTTGCCAGCCTTCGGCCGGTGCGGCAGGCCGGGAGCAGCGAGCACCGGACGCAGGTGGCGCGCGACGGCTTCAGCGGGCACGCGCCGCTCATCCCGAAGTGGCAGAGCGCGAAGTCGAACTTCACCGGGTCCGCAGGGTCGATGCGCCTCAGCGCGGCGGTGATCTCCTCCGCCGTCTTCCATCCCGCCGTCTTCCGCCGCGTGAACCCCAGGTGCCGCGCCATCCGGTGGATATGCGTGTCCAGCGGGATCACCAGCGCGGACGGCGACACGCGCTTCCAGATCCCGAAGTCCACCGCGTCCGGCCCGCGCACCATCCACCGCAGGTACAGGTTCAGCCGCTTCGCCGCGCCCCCGCCCACCGCCGGCAGCAGGTGGTGCAGCCCGCGCTCCTTCCCCAGCGCCTTGCGCAGCTCCACCATCGGCGCGCCGGTGCGGATCGCCCGCGTGAACCCGCCCAGCGCCTTCTCCACCGACCCGCCCGCCGCCTCCAGCCGCTCCACGAAGAGCGCCTCCAGCGTGCCCCGCTCCCGCACCACCGCGCCGATCCCCATCAGCAGCGCCGCGATGTCCGTCCCCACGTTGAAGCGGTAGACGAAGGGCCGCAGCCACTCCGCCGCGTCGCGCACGCGCAGCCCGCGCACGCACGCCGCCGGCGACGCGCCCATCCTCGCGTGCAGCGCCTCCAGCTTCGGCTTGAACAGGTCCACCCGCCCGTACGCCAGCGACGCGCAGATCAGCGCGCTCACCTCGATGTCGCGGGGATCGGAGTACCGGTGGGGGATCTCCACCGGGTCGAACGCCATCCGCTGCGCCTGGGGGTACCCGGCCCGGAACGACTCCAGGACCTCCCCCAGCGCCTGGTTCACCGGGACAGCTCGCGCACCAGGTGGCCCAGCTCCGGGAGGATGAGGGCGTCCAGCGCCAGCCGCGCCGCCTGCGGCGACCCGGGCAGCGCGAACACGATGGCGCCCTTGTACGTCCCCGCCGCCGCGCGCGACAGCATCGCCGAGCTGCCGATCTCCTTGAACGACAGGTAGCGGAACAGCTCCCCGAACCCGGGCATCGCCTTCTCGAACAGCGGCGAGAGCGCCTCGATGGTCGTGTCCCGCCGCCCGATCCCCGTCCCGCCGTTGAACACCACCGCCCGCGCCCCCGAGGCGATCCCCTCGTCCAGCGCCGCCCGGATCTCCGCCGGCACGTCCTTCACCACCTTCCGCCCGGCGATGGTGTGCCCCACCGCCTCCAGCACGTCGACGATGGTCTGCCCGCTCTCGTCCCGCGCCTGGTCCCGGCTGTCGGAACAGGTCACCACGAAGCACGCCACCTGCGCCGGCGCGTGCGACTTGTGCTCCTCCGCGGCGTGCGAGTGCCCGTGGTGGTGGTGATGGCCTCCGTGGCCCCCCTGCTCGCCGTCCTCCGGATCGTGCCCCATGCGACCTCCCCTACGGGTTCGGGTCGAACCCTTCCAGGATGATGCTCCCCTCTTCCACCATCACTCTGAACGCCGGTTGGTCATCGCACACCCCAGGGGACGTCAGGTTCTTTCCGGTCTCGAAGTCGAACCCCACCTCATGGCACGGGCAGACGACCATCTGCTTCTCCAGCCGCCCACCGGAGAGCAGGCACCCGGCGTGGTTGCACCAGTCGTCCAGCGCCATGTACCGGCCGCCGACCCGCGCCACCACCACGTTCTTCTTCCCGATCTGGAAGCCCCTCATCTCGTTGTCGCGGAAATCCGCGGGGCCCAGCTTGATCCGCATGGAGCCTTCTTCTACCGCACCTCCCGCCGCCCCGAAGCCCGCGGCGACCGGACATCCAGGCACAGGCCCCCAAGACAGCCGAGCCGCCGGCCCGTATAAGACCCCCGTGGAGACCGCCGACAAGACCCACGTCATCCGCGTCCTCCGGGAGATCGCCGTCCTCCTCCAGGTCAAGGGCGAGAATTCCTTCAAGTCCCGCGCCTACGAGGTCGCCGCCGACCGCATCTCCGGCACGCAGGAAGACCTCGCCACCCTGGTCCGCGAGAACCGCCTGCAGGAGATCCCGGGCATCGGCGCCGCGCTCTCCGAGAAGATCTCCGAGCTCGTCCGCACCGGGAAGATGGAGTACCACGACAAGCTCAAGGCCGAGTACCCGCCCGGCATCATGGATCTGATGAAGGTCCCCGACCTGGGCCCCCGGAAGGCGGCGCAGGTCTGGAAGGAGTTGGGCATCGCCGACGTGGACGGGCTGGAGAAGGCCTGCAAGGCGCAGCAGGTCCGCCTCCTCAAGGGCTTCGGCGAGAAGAGCGAGGCGAAGATCCTCGCCGGCATCGAGGTCTACCGCCGCGCGGTGTCCGAACCGGACCGCCGCAAGCTGGGCGACGTCCTCCACGTCGCCGAGGGCCTCCTGAAGGACGTGAAGGCGTTCCCCGGCGTCAAGCGCGCCGCGCTGGGCGGCAGCCTCCGCCGCTTCCGCGAGACGGTGGCGGACGTGGACCTGATCGCCTCCGCGGACCCCCCGGACATCCAGAAGGTGATGGACGCCTTCGCCGGGCACGGCCTCGTCCGCGAGGTGCTCAACCGCGGGGACTCCAAGTGCTCGGTGCGGCTGTTCAAGGAGGACCTCCAGGTGGACCTCCGCGTCGTCCCCGACGAGGACTTCGCCACCGCGCTCCACCACTTCACCGGCTCCAAGGCCCACCACATCCGCCTGCGCGGCCTGGCCCAGGACCGCGGCCTCAAGATCTCCGAGTGGGGCGTCCACCGCGGCGAGGAGAAGCTCCCCGTCCCCACCGAAGAGGCCCTCTACGAGCTGCTGGGCATGCAGTACGTCCCGCCCGAGCTGCGCGAGGACTGGGGCGAGGTGGAGGCGGCGCTCGCCCGGAAGCTCCCCGACGACCTGATCTCCATCTCCGACATCGCCGGCAACGTCCACAGCCACAGCACCTGGTCGGACGGGCGGAACACGCTGGAGGAGATGGCGAACACCGCGCGCGCCATGGGCCTGCGCTACCTCACCGTCACCGAGCACAGCCAGTCCGCCGGCTACGCGGGCGGCCTCACCTGGGACCGGCTCCAGCAGCAGTGGGCGGAGATCGACGCCCTCAACGAGAAGCTGGCGCCCACCGGCTTCCGGCTCCTCAAGGGCATCGAGTCGGACATCCTGGAGGACGGGCGGCTGGACTACCCGGACGAGGTCCTGGAGAAGCTGGAGGTCGTCATCGGCTCCATCCACGTCCGCCACGGGCTGGACGAGGAGAAGATGACGAAGCGGGTGCTGGCCGCCTTCGACAACCCCTACCTGCACATCCTGGGGCACGCCACCGGCCGGCTGATCAACGAGCGCGCTCCCTACGGCCTCAAGATGGAGGCGGTGATGGACCGGGCGGCCGAGCGCGGCGTGTGCATCGAGGTGAACGGCAGCCCCCACCGGATGGACATCAAGGCGGACTACGTGCGGATGGCGCTCCAGCGCGGCGTCCGGCTGGTGGCCAGCACGGACGCGCACGCCACGTCCGAGCTGTCCTTCCTGACCTACTCCGTGGGGACGGCGCGCAAGGGCTGGGCCCGCCGGTCCGACATCCTCAACACCCAGCCGGCGGACCAGTTCGTCGCCACGCTGCGCGCGATGCGACGGCAGTGACGCGGCGGGCGTGTTAAAAGGAGGGGTCTCCCCTGGGGGGGGTCCCCTCTTCGCCTTTGATGCCCTGCTCCACATGCGGGACGGACCACGAACCGGACCGTCCCTGTCCTCCAGCACAGGAGTCGAACCAGGCGACGTCGACGCAGGTGGTCCACCCGTCGCCCGAGCCCGTGCCTCCTCCCCCGCCCCAGGTGCGACCGCTGACCCCCCAGGAGCGGCAGGCCGCCGCCGCCGCCATCGCCAGCGAATTCGCCGAGGAGCTGGCGGAGACCCAGCAGCGGCCCATCCCCTCGCAGAAGGAGGCCGAGGCGGATCCGCTGATCGGCACCACCATCGGGTCCTTCAAGATCGTCCGCCGGCTGGGCAAGGGCGGGATGGGCACCGTCTACCAGGGCGAGCAGACCGTCATCGGCAGCAAGGTGGCGGTGAAGGTGCTCCACCCCCACCTGGCGTCCAACCACGGGCTGGTGCAGCGCTTCTACGCCGAGGCGCGCGCGGTCAACCTCATCGGCCACGAGAACATCGTCAGCATCTTCGACATGAACGTGGTGCCGCCCAGCCGGTACTACCTGATCATGGAGTACCTGGAGGGCAAGCCGCTCACCTCGCTGCTCAAGGGCCCGGTGGCGGCGGGCGTGGCCATCCCCATCCTCACCCAGGTGTGCGACGCGCTGCAGGCTGCGCACTCGCACGGCGTGGTCCACCGCGACCTCAAGCCGGAGAACATCTTCCTCATCAAGCGCGGCCGCAACGAGCACTTCGTGAAGATCCTCGACTTCGGGATCGCCAAGCTCTACGCGCAGGAGGAAGGCCACCAGCTCAGCGAGACCGCCGCCGGGATGCTGGTGGGCACGCCCGAGTACATGTCCCCCGAGCAGTGCACCGGCGCGCAGGTGGACGGGCGCGCGGACGTCTACGCGCTGGGGATCATCTCGTACCTGCTGGCCACCGGCCGGCTGCCCTTCTCCGGCGGCGGGTTGACCTCGCTGCTCCTGGCGCACCGCGAGCAGATCCCGCCCACGCCCCACGACGTGAACCCCAAGGTGCCGGTGCCCTGGTCCTCCTGCATCATGCAGGCGCTGGCCAAGAAGCCGCAGGACCGCTTCCAGGACGCGGGCGAGATGCGCGACGCGCTGGAGCGCGCGCTGGAGTCCACCAGGCCGCGCCAGAGCACCACGGGCTCCGGCAAGGCGGTCATCCCCACCCCGGACCCGGCGCCGCCGATGGAGCTGCTGCGCACGCCGCAGCCGTCCGACTCGCGCCACACCGCCGCCTTCATGGCCACCGTCTCGCTCGCCAGCGGGCAGGAGATGGCGCGGCTGCGGTGCGTGGACGTCTCCCGCGGCGGGGTGTTCCTCTGCGCGGACGGCCCGCTCCCGCCGGTGTTCTCGCGGGTGAAGCTGGCGCTGGAGCTGGAGGGCAACGTCCTCCGGTGCGAGGCGGAGGTGGTGCGCCACGTCTCGCCCGAGCAGGCCAAGGCGTGGAACATGTCCCCCGGCTTCGGGGTGCAGTTCGTGGACACCGCGCCCACCTTCCGCGAGGCGGTCGCCCGCGCGGTGCAGGGCCTGCCCTCCCAGAAGCAGGCGCCCGCCGCCCGCAACAACGACGACGACACCGCCGCCGAGCCGTTGCTCGACTACTACCGCAAGCGGATCAACGGCGATCACTACGTGGTGCTCTCGATGGCGCCGGACTCGGAGATCGCCGACCTGCGCGCCCGCGCCCGCGACGCCCGGCGGGACCTGGAGTCGCTCCGCCTCCGCCGGCTCTCCCCGCGCCAGGAGGGCCAGGTGCTCACCGCGCTGGAGCGGCTGGGCGCGGCGACCGAGGTGCTGGGCACCG
>DASRBA010000393.1:0-3518 GCA_035637895.1 Myxococcaceae bacterium | reverse complement strand
CTCGAGGAGCGGAGGGTGGGGCGTAGGGGTGGTAGCGGGCGTACTCCAGCGAGGCCCGCGCGCCGGCCGGCGTCCCGGTCGCACAGCCGAGGGGGGCGAGGAGAGGAAGGAGGAGAAGCCAGCCCAGCCGCATGCATGGATCTTCTGGTGGGGTGGGGCGGGGGTCAAAGAACGGGACGCCCCGGTCTGTTGCGGCTGCGCCGCGTGAGCGGGGTTGCGGCTGCGCCGCGTGAGCGGGTTGCGGCTGCGCGTGGGGCGGTCCAGCCAGCGGCCGTACGGCCGCCTTCATTGGCCCATGGGACGGTGCCGAACCGTGCGCCGCTGGTAACCTGCGCGGGTCGTGCACTCCCCGCTCCCGCTCCTGTTCCTGCTCCTCCTCGCCGCGTGCGGCCCCAGCGCGTACACGCGCGCCGCCGCCGAGAACACCTCCGCCGCCTACCGCGCGTTTCTCCGCGCCCACCCCGACGACCGCGACGCCCCCGCCGCCCGCGAGCGTCTCTCCCTCCTCGAATTCGACGTCGCCCGCACCACCCACACCGTCCTCGCCTACAAGCGCTTCCTCGAAGAATTCCCCGACTCCAGCAAAGCGTCCCAGGCCAAGGCCCTCCTCGAAACCCTCCGCTTCACCGCCGCCCGCGACCAGGGCACGGCGCTCGCCTACCGCCAGTTCCTCGCCGAGCACCCCGACGGCGCCCACGCCTCCGAAGCCACCCACCTCCTCGCCGAGGTCGAGCTCCGCGCCGTCCCCACCCTCAACGACCCCCGCGCCCTCGCGGCCCTGATCTCCGGCCACCCCGACGACCCGCGCCGCGCCCAGGCCGAGGCCCGCCTCGACGACGTCACCTTCCAGCGCGCCGCCGACCTCGGCACCCTCGCCCTCCTCCAGTACCTCGCCGACTTCCCCGCCGGCGCCCACCGCGACGATGCCCGCGCGGAGCTCCTCTCCCGCCAGGTGGACGGCCTCCTCTTCTCCGGCGAGACCGACGCCGCAGTCGCCCTCGCCGCGCGCTCCCCCCTGGCCTCCCGCGTCCAGGACCTCGGCTGGCGGGTGGATCGGGCGCAGAAGGCGCGCGACCTCCTCCGCGCCGACGACCCGCTCACCGCCGCCGCCACCCCCGCCCACTACCTGCGCGATCTCGACGACGTGGTGCGCTCGCTGCACGCGCCGGATCCGCTCGACCGCTGGGAGGCGGCCGAAGAGCTGGGCCAGCACGTCAACGTCCGCGCCGTCGACCCGCTGCTGGAGGCCATCCGCTCCGGCCGCAACGCCCTGGTGCGCCAGCGGGCGCTGGACTCCCTGGCCGCCCTGCTCTCCGCCCTCCCGCCCCGCATCGCCGACTACGAGGTGGGCGCCCGGGTCGCCGAGCTGCGCGCGCGCGCCGAGTCCCCCGAGATCCATCTCTCCATCGCCGTCCTGCTGGACCTGGGCGGCCACCTGGAGGACGCCGCCCCCGCCTACCAGCGCGCCTACGATCCCTCCTCCCCCGACCCCGTCATCCTCCGCCGCTGGGCGGACGTCCGCCGCCAGCGCGGCCAGCGCTACTCCTCCGCCGTCGCCGCGCGCCAGCTGGCCGTCTGGGCGGAGGGCGTCGCCCGCGAGCACGCCACCACCCCCACCTCCGGCGAGCCCCCATTGTCGGCCGCTCGCCAGCTCTGCGCCGCCGCCGAGGCCGCCCGCTTCGCCGAGCGCGCCGTCGCCGACGCCTCCAAGGGCGGGACGGAGTTCCCCGAGGACGTGGCGGACTTCCAGCGGGTCGCCACCGGCGCGCGCCAGCTGGCGGAGGCGCGGCTGCGCGACGCGGAGCTGGCCCTGCGCACCGCGGACGCCCGCGCGCTCACCTGCGACGACGACCGGGTCACCGAACGCCTGGCGGCCGGGCAGCGCGACCGGGAGAAGGCGCTCAAGGCATTGAAGACCGAACGCCCCAAGGTCGCCCGCGCGCTCCTCCAGCTGGCCGCGGCGCGCGACCCCTCCCCGGCGGTCCGCCAGCTGGCGGCGGCCGAGCTGGGCACGCTCCGGGAGTGACCCTCCGGCCCCCGGCCAACTTCTCCGCGCCCAGGCGGTGACGTGATATTCAGGTCGTTTCGTACACGGGGTTCATGGCCGAGAAGACGCGCATCGTTGGGATTGACCTGGGCACGACGAACACGTGCGTGGCCTCGGTGCGCAACCGGATCCCCAAGGTGGTGCCCACCGACCGCGGCAACCTGATCCTCCCCTCGGTGGTGGCGCTCTCCTCCAAGGGCGACATGCTGGTGGGCGGGGTGGCCAAGGACCAGATGGTCACCAACCCCAAGAACACCATCTGGGGAGCGAAGCGCCTCATCGGCCGGAAGTTCAACTCGCGCGTGGTGCAGGAGCTGCGGCACTACTACCCCTACGACATCGTCGAGGGGCCGGACGGCGAGGCGGCGGTGAACCTGGGCGGGAAGACGTACACCCTGCCGCAGATCTCCGCGTTCGTGCTGGGGCAGGTGAAGACGATCGCCGAGCAGTTCCTGGGCGGGAAGGTGGACGCGGCGGTGATCTCGGTCCCCGCCTACTACAACGACCACCAGCGCAACGCGGTGAAGGAGGCCGGGAAGCTGGCCGGCTTCGACGTGAAGCGCATCGTCAACGAGCCCACCGCGGCGGCGCTGGCGTACGGCTTCAACCGGGGCCTGGACCAGAAGATCCTGGTCTACGACCTGGGCGGCGGCACCTTCGACGTCTCGGTGCTGCACGTGACCGGGAACGTGTTCGAGGTGATCGCCACCGGCGGGGACACCTTCCTGGGCGGCGTGGACTTCGACAACCGGATCATCGACTACGTGCTGGAGTCGTTCCGGCAGGAGACGAAGACGGACCTGTCGCAGAACACGGTGGCGATGCAGCGGATCAAGAACGCCGCCGAGGCCGCCAAGATCGACCTCACGCTGATCCCCAACGTGATGATCGAGCTGCCCTTCATCGACGAGAAGAAGGGCAAGCCGGTGGACCTGCGGATCCCGCTCACCCGCGACCAGCTCAACTCGCTCACCGAGGACCTGGTGGACCGCACCTTCGCGCTGTGCGACCAGGTGCTGGCGGAGAAGGGGATCGACCGGTCGGTGATCGACGAGGTGATCCTGGTCGGCGGCCAGAGCCGCATGCCGCTGGTGCAGCAGAAGATCCAGCAGCACTTCGGCAAACCGGCGCGCAAGGGCGTCCACCCGGACGAGTGCGTGGCGCTGGGCGCGGCGCTGCTCGGGGATTCGCTGGAGAGCATCGACGCGGTGACGCTGCTGGACGCGCTGTCCATGCCCATCGGCTTCGCGCTGCCGTCGGGGCGGTTCAAGACCATCATCGAGAAGAACTCGCGCATCCCGCTGGTGAAGAGCTTCCGCCTCCCGTCGCCCAAGGAGCCGGGCGCGGAGTTCATCGAGGTGGACATCTTCCAGGGCGACAGCGAGCTGGTGGTGGACAACGAGTACCTGGGCACGCTGCGGGTGAAGGCCACCAGCGCGGGGAAGAAGATCGACTTCCGGCTCACCGAGGA
>DASRBA010000392.1:0-50820 GCA_035637895.1 Myxococcaceae bacterium | reverse complement strand
CGCACCCGCGCGCCGCCGGGCGCGGGCTCCACCTGGACCTTCACCGCCGAGGACAACCCCGGCAGCCGTTGCGTCACCTGGGGCGACAGGTCCGGGCACTCCACCGCCCCCGCGGCGGGCGCCCCCAGCATCAGCGCGGCGGAGGCCGCGATCGCGAGCACCGCTCCGGCCACCGTGACGCCTACGCGCCGCCCTTGGCCTGTTCCCTGGCCCAGGTGTCCTTGAGCGTGACCGTCCGGTTGAACACCAGCGCCTCCGGCTTCGAGTCCTTGTCGGCGCAGAAGTACCCCAGCCGCTCGAACTGGAACCGCTCCCCCGCCTTCGCCGACGCCAGCGACGGCTCCAGCATCGCCCGGGAGACCACCTGCAGCGAGTCGGGGTTGAGGTTCTCCTTGTAGTCGAACGTCTTGTCGTCCTTCCGCTCCTTCGGCGGGCGGTCCGGCTCCGGCACCTTGAAGAGGCGGTCGAAGAGGTGGACCTCGGCGGGGACGGCGTGCCCGGCGGACACCCAGTGCAACGTGGCCTTCACCTTGCGCCCGTCCGGCGCGTCGCCGCCCTTGGTGGCCGGGTCATAGGTGCACTTCAGCTCCGTCACCTGCCCGGTGGCGGGGTCCTTGGTCACGCCGGTGCACTTGATGAAGTACCCGTACCGCAGCCGGACCTCGGCGCCGGGGGAGAGGCGGAAGAACTTCTTGGGCGGGTTCTCCATGAAGTCTTCCTGCTCGACGTAGAGCGTCCCGGAGAAGGGCACCTCGCGCGACCCGGCGGCCTCGTCCTCCGGGTTGTTCACCGCCTTCACCATCTCCACCTGCCCCGCCGGCCAGTTCTCGATCACCACCTTGAGCGGGTGGAGCACCGCCATCCGCCGGGGCGCGCGCTTGTTGAGGTCGTCGCGGACCGCGTTCTCCAGGCGGCCGACGTCGATCATGCTCTCGAACTTGGTGACGCCGATCTCCTCGCAGAAGTTGCGCACCGACTCCGGCGTGAAGCCGCGCCGCCGGATGCCGGAGATGGTGGGCATCCGCGGGTCGTCCCAGCCCTTGACGTGCCCGCCCTTCACCAGCTCCAGCAGCTTGCGCTTGGACATCACGGTGTACGTGAGGTTGAGCCGGGCGAACTCGGTCTGCTGGGGGTGGAAGATCCCCAGCTCCTCCAGGAACCAGTCGTACAGCGGGCGGTGGTTCTCGAACTCCAGCGTGCAGAGCGAATGGGTGATCTTCTCGATCGAGTCCTCCAGCCCGTGCGCCCAGTCGTACATCGGGTAGAGGTTCCACCGGTCGCCGGTGCGGTGGTGGGTGGCGTGGAGGATCCGGTACATCACCGGGTCGCGCAGGTTGAGGTTGGGCGACGCCATGTCGATCTTGGCGCGCAGCGTCTTCGACCCGTCCGGGAAGTCGCCCTTGCGCATCTGCTCCAGCAGCTCCAGGTTCCGCTCCACCGGCCGGTTGCGGTTCGGGCTCTCCTTGCCCGGCTGGGTGAGCGTGCCGCGCGTCTCCCGGATCTGCTCGGCGGTGAGGTCGCAGACGTACGCCTGCCCCATCTTCACCAGCTGCACCGCCCAGTCGTACATCTGCTGGAAGTAGTCGGAGGCGAAGTAGATCTTGTCGCCGTAGTCGGCCCCCAGCCACTTCACGTCCTCGATGATCGAGTCGACGTACTCCTGCTCCTCCTTCACCGGGTTGGTGTCGTCGAAGCGGAGGTTGAACTTCCCCTCGTTCTCCTTCGCCATCGCGTAGTTGAGGCAGATGCTCTTGGCGTGGCCGATGTGGAGGTAGCCGTTGGGCTCGGGGGGAAAGCGGGTCTGCACCCGCCCGGCGTTCTTCCCGGTGCGGAGGTCCTCCGCAATGAGCTGCCGGATGAAGTGGACGGGCTTCGAGTCCTTCTCGGGCTTGGAACCGGTCTGCGGGATGTCCGCCATGGGGGCGTTGGTAACACAACTCTCCTAGGCGCGCGCGAACGCATCCGCCAGGAAGGCGAAGCAGGCCTTCACGTTCGGGGTGCGGGCCCGCTCCGGCGCCGCCACCGCGTGCAGCATGGGCCCCTCCGCCGACCAGCGCTGGAGCACCTGCTGGAGGCGCCCGTCCCGCAGCCGGTCCCCGACCATGAAGTCCAGCACCTGGCAGACGCCGAACCCGGCCGCCGCCGCCTCCAGCATCAGCTCGCCCTGGTCGATGCGCAGCCGCCCCTCCACCTTCACCTCCCGCCCCGGGCCGCCCTTGCCGTCCGTGAACGTCCAGTCGCGCGGCCGCCCGCTGGGCGCCACGAACTGCACGCACGTGTGCCGGGCCAGCTCCTCCGGGCGCGAAGGCTCCCCGTGGCGCGCCAGGTACGAGGGGGCCGCCACCGTCACCCAGCGGGACCCGCCCAGGGACCGGGAGATCAGCGCCGAGTCCTCCCGCGCCCCCACCCGCACGCCCACGTCGACCTGCTCCTCCTGCAGCCGCACCAGCCGGTCCGTCATCGTCACCCGCACCGACAGGTCCGGGTAGCGCGCGGTCAGCCGCGGCAGCGCCGGCACCACCACCCGCCCGAGGATGAACGGCAGGCTCAACGACAGCTCCCCCCGCGGCCGGCGCCGGGACTCGGAGAGCTGCTCGTGGCCGGCCTGGAGGCTGGAGATGGCCTCCCGGCAGCGGGTGACGAACGCCGCGCCCTCCGGGGTGAGCGCCACCGCCCGCGAGGTGCGCAGGAGCAGCTTCACCCCCAGCTTCTCCTCCAGCTTCAGCACCGCCTTGCTCACCGCCGCCGGGGTGAGCCCCAGCTTCCGGGCCGCGCGCCTGAAGCTGCGCTCCTCCGCCACGTGGAAGAAGTGGGGCACGCCGGTGAAGAGGTCGCCGTCCATCGTCAACTCCTGGTTGACGGTATGACGAAACAGGCTCGCTCGCCAAGCGGAGCTTCACGGCGCATGGTTCCGCTCGAAAAGGAGACGCGCCCATGCAGACCACCGACCGCAGCACCGCCACCCTCAGCAAGGCCCCCGCAGTGGTGGAGGGCCCCCGCCTGGACGGGAAGATCGCCGTCGTCACCGGAGGCAGCTCCGGCATCGGCGGGGAGATCTCCCGCCAGCTCGCCGCGCTCGGCGCCACCGTGGTGGCGGTGGGCCGCAACCAGGAGAAGGGCCTGGCCTTCGCCGCCGACCTCCGCGCCGCCACCGGCAACAAGAGCATCGACTTCATCGCCGCGGACCTGTTCTCCCAGACCGCCGTGCGCTCCCTGGCGCAGGAGCTGCAGCGCCGCTACCCGCGCATCGACCTGCTGGTGAACAACGTGGGCGGCGCGTTCTTCAAGCGCGGGGTGACGGCCGACGGGGTGGAGCAGACGTTCGCCCTCAACGTGCTGACGCCGTTCCTGCTCACCCAGCTGCTGCTCCCCACGCTCAAGCAGACCCGGGGGGCCAAGATCATCAACATCGCCACCAAGCTCACCGACGGGACGAAGATCGACTTCGACGACCTGCAGGGCGAGAAGAAGTACAGCTCGTTCGGCACCTACGGCCGCGCCAAGCTGGGCCTGATGCTCATCTCCGCCGAGCTGGGCCGCCGGCTGGAGGGGACCGGCGTGCAGGTGGCCTACCTCCACCCCGGCGTGGCGCCGGAGACGGACTTCGGCGTGGGGATGCCCAGGGTGATGCGCGCCCTGAGCCCCATCATCACCAAGCTGATGGGCATCCACGTGACGCTGGAGCAGGCGGGGGACACCGCGGTACACCTCGCCACGCAGCCGAAGCACGAGGGGCCGAACGGGAGCTACTACATCCGGCGCAAGCTGGCCGATCCGCCGCCGCAGGTCCGGGACGCCGAGGTGGCGAAGCGGCTGTGGGACGCGTGCGAATCGCTCACCCACCTCCGCGCCTAGAGGAGACACGACATGAAGATCGCCGTCCTTGGAACGGGAATGGTGGGCGAGACCATCGCCTCCAAGCTGGTGCAGCTGGGTCACGACGTGATGATGGGGTCGCGCACCGCCAACAACGAGAAGGCCGCGGCCTGGGTGAAGAAGGCGGGCAAGGGCGCCTCCCAGGGGACGTTCGCGGACGCCGCGAAGCACGGGGAGATCGCCTTCAACTGCACCGCCGGCGTCGGCTCGCTGGAGGCGTTGAAGGCCGCGGGCGCGGACAACCTCAAGGGGAAGGTGCTTTTGGACCTCGCCAACCCGCTGGACTTCTCCAAGGGGATGCCGCCGCGGATCCTGGTGAATCCGGACGACTCGCTGGGCGAGCAGATCCAGCGCGCCTTCCCGGAGACGAAGGTCGTCAAGACGCTCAACACCGTCAACTGCCTGCTGATGGTGGACGCCGGCAAGCTGGCCGGGGGCGACCACACCATGTTCCTCGCCGGCAACGACGCCCAGGCCAAGGGCCGGGTGACGGAGATCCTCCGCGGCTGGTTCGGCTGGAAGCACCTGCTGGACCTGGGCGACCTCTCCGCCGCGCGCGGGATGGAGTGGTACCTGGGCCTCTGGGTCCGCGCGTGGGGCGCGCTCCAGACCGGCGACTTCAACGTGAAGGTCGTCAAGAACGGCTGAGCCCGCGCTCACTCCCCGGCGGCGAACGCGCTCAGCCCGCCCACCAGGTCGCGGAGCCGCTGCGCGCTCTCCATGGCGTCGGCGGCCGCCTCGTCCAGGTCGCGCCACTGCGCCTCGGTGGGGACCTGGCCGCGCTCCCGCAGCGCGGTCAGCTCCTCGCGCAGGTAGGCGAGGTTGGACATCACCGCGGAGAGCGGGTTGCTCAGCTCGTGCCGCAGCGCCGAGGCCAGCGCGTCGATGGACCGCGGCTGCCCCGGCTCCAGCAGCTTCTCCCGGCGGGCGCGGCGGTCGTCGGCGGCGGCCATCTCCCGCTGCACCGCCGGGCCCAGCCGGTCCAGGCGGTCGCGGAAGAGGTACTCGCGGGCGCCGGCGCGCATCGCCTCCACCGCCGGCCCCTCCCCCGCCGTCCGGCCGAGCGCGATCAGCGGCACGTCCAGGCCGCGAGCGCAGACCGCCTGGACGGCCACCGCCGGGCCCAGCCCGGGCAGCTCCGCGGCGGCGATGAGCACGTGCCAGGGCATGAGGCCCAGCAGCTGGTCCAGCTCCGCGGCCGTGGAGACCACCTGCGCGAAGGGCACCAGCCCCGCGCGCCGCAGCTCCCGCAGCACGTCGTAGGCGCCCTCGGGCGCCGCCTCGGCGATCAGCACGCGCAGCGGCGTCGGCATGTCCATGCGGCTTCCCCCAAGGCCCCCCCGGCGACAAGCCTTCCAGCCCGGCGGGGTGGCGCGCAAGGGAGGACCGCGGGGGCGATGCACTACAATCCGCCGCCCATGGCGTGCCCGTCCGACGGCGAGCTGGTGTCCCTGGCCCAGGGCGAGCTGCCGCCGCCGGACGCCGATCGCGTGGCCACCCACGCCCGCGCCTGCGCCGCCTGCCGGTCCACGCTCTCCAAGCTGACCGACCCGGGAGAGGGGGACTCGCGCGACGATTCGGACGAGCTCCCCGCCGCCACCGCGGATGCGGGCAACGGCCATGGCAAGGACCTCGCCCCCGGCAAGGCCGCGCCCCTGGCGGTGAGCGCGCCGCGCGGCGGCCACACCCTCCCCGTCCTCCCCGACGGCACGCCCCCGGTCAGCGGCGGCGGTGAAGACGACGAGCCGGAGCACCTGGAGCGCGGCGCGGTGGTGGGCCGCTACGACATCCTCCAGCACCTCGCCTCGGGCGGGATGGGCGCGGTGTACACCGCCTACGACCCGCAGCTGGACCGCCGCGTGGCGCTCAAGGTGCTGGCCCACCGCGGCCGCTCGGAGGTGAGCCGGGAGCGGCTGCAGCTGCGGCTCCAGCGCGAGGCCCAGGCCATGGCCCGCCTCACCCACCCCAACGTGGTGGCGGTGCACGACGTGGGCACCTTCCAGGGCCGCGTCTTCCTCGCCATGGAGTTCGTGGACGGGGTGAACCTCAAGGAGTGGCTGCACGAGAAGAAGCGCGGCTGGCAGGAGGTGCGCGACCTCTACGTCCAGGCCGGGCGCGGGCTGGCGGCGGCCCACGCGGTGGGGCTGATCCACCGCGACTTCAAGCCCGACAACGTCCTCATCGGCAGCGACGGGCGGGCGCGGGTGGCGGACTTCGGCCTGGCGCGGCCGGTGGGCGAGTCCCGCCACGAGGACCTGGAGGAGCGCACCGGTTCGGTGGAGCTGGCGCTGCTGGACACGCCGCTCACCCAGGCCGGCACCATCATGGGGACGCCGCGCTACATGGCGCCGGAGCAGATCCGCGCCGAGGCGGCGGACGCCCGCACCGACCAGTTCAGCATGGCGGTGGCGCTCTACGACGCGCTCTACGGCGTCCGACCCTTCGAGCCCAAGACGCTGGCGGAGCGGCTGGACGCCATCGAGGGAGGGAAGGTCCAGGCGCCGCCCGCCGGGCACGGCGTCCCGGAGTGGCTGGGCCAGGCGGTGCGCCGCGCGCTCTCCGCCGACCCGGCCAAGCGCTTCCCCACCATGGACGCGTTCCTGGACGCGCTCCAGCAGGACGCGCGCAAGGGGAAGGCCAACGCCCGGCTGGCGGCGGCGGTGGGCGCGGTGATCGCGGTGGCGGCGGCGGGGGCGTGGGCGCTCCGGCCGGACCTGCGCTGCAAGGGCTCCGAGCGGAGGCTGGACGGCGCCTGGGACGCGGAGCGGCGGGCGGCGATGAAGCGGGCGTTCACCGCCTACCCGGACGGCGAGGCCCAGTTCGAGCGCGCCGCCGGCGTGCTGGACGACTACGCGCGGCGGTGGGCGCTGATGCGGGAGGAGAACTGCGCCGCCACCCGCATCCGCGGCGACCAGCCGGAGTCGGCGATGGCGCTGCGGGCGGACTGCCTGGACCTGCGGCTGCACGAGCTGCAGTACCTCACCGCGCTGCTCGCCGCCGCGGACCCGAAGCTGGTGGAGCGCGCGGTGGACGCGGCGTCCGGTCTCTCCAGCGTGCGCGCCTGCGCGGACGCCACGGCGCTGGGGCAGCAGGTGCCGCAGCCGGACGCCCCCCAGGTGCGCGAGTCCATCCAGAAGATCAAGCAGGCGATGGCGGAGGTGCACGCGCTCTTCGACGCCGGGCGCTACAACGTGGCGCTGGAGAAGATCTCGGGCGTGGTCGAGCGGGCGCGCGAGCTCAAGTACAAGCCGGTGGAGGCGGAGGCCCTGTTCCTCCAGGGGCTGCTGCTGAACCGCACCGGGGAGAACCGGCGCGGGGCGGAGCTCCTCAAGGCGGCGGCCCTGGCGGCGGACGCGGGGCGGGTGGACACCCTGCGGGTCCGCGCGGCGAGCGAGGCGGTGTACGCGCTCGGGCTGGCCACGGAGTACGCGCGGGCGGAGGACTTCGCGTCGGAGGCGCAGGCGGTGCTGGACCGGATGGGCGGCGACGCCCAGCAGCAGGGATCGCTGCTGGTGAACCTGGGCTCCCTCCACCTCCTCGAGGGACAGTACGCGGTCGCCGCCACCGACCTGGAGCGGGCGCGCCTCCTCCTCACCACCGAGCTGGGGCACGACGACCCGCTGGCGCTCAACGCCACCGGGAACCTGGCCAAGGCCTACGAGGCGCTGGGCCGGCTGGACGAGGCGCTGGCGCTGCTGGACGAGACCATCTCCGCCACGCGGCGCCGGCTGGGGCCGGACCACCCTTCCCTCTACAACCGCTACTACGCCACCGCCCAGGCGCAGACGCGGCGCCACAACTACGGGATGGCGCACAAGTACATCGACGAGGCGATCCGCATCTCCCGCAAGCACATGGGGGAGGACAACACCCAGACGGCGAACGCCATCCTGATCAAGGCGACCATCTTCCAGGAGGAGCGCCGCTACCAGGACGCGCTGGCCACCTACCAGCAGGCGCTGGCCATGCACCAGAAGGTGCTCGAGCCGAACAACCAGCTCTTCTCCTATTCGTATGACGGGATCGGCCAGTCGCTCCTGGGGTTGGGCCGCCCCGAGGAGGCCAGGCCCATGCTGGAGAAGGCGCTCGCCATCCGCGGCACCGACCCGGTGGACCTGGCGGACACCGAGTACGCGCTGGCCCGCGCGCTGTGGCAGACGGGGCCGCAGAAGGCCGCGGCCCTGAAGTACGGCGAGCAGGCGCTCAAGGACTACGGGCGCGGCAGCCGGCCGGAGCGCGCCTCCGAGGTGGAGGCCTGGCTGGCCCAGAAGCGGTGAGGTCCTACCGGCCGCTGGTGCCGCCGCTCCCGCCGCCGCCACCCAGCCCGCCCCCGTTCGGGCCGCCGCCGCCGGGCTCGGCCCACGCGGCGTTGTGCATGAAGTCCGGCGGCTGGTTCTTCTGGTTGCCCGGCTGGTAGACCACCGCGTTGAGGCCGGTGGTGAGGTCCTTCATGGTCTTCTGGCTCACCGCGCCGGTCTGGGGGTCCTTCACCCAGATGTTGCCCTCGCGGTCCTTGCCCAGCACCGCCATCCAGTGGTTGTTGACGTTCACCATCACCGGCTGGCGGGGCTTGGCGCCGTCGATCATCGCCTCGGCGGCCTTGGCGGCGTCGGCGCGCTGCTGCTCGGTGGCGGCGGGCGGCTTGCCCGGCTCGTCGGCCGGCGGCATGTAGACCGCGTCCCAGCCGCCGCCGAGGATGCCCTTGTCGTTCAGCCCGCTCTTGAGCTGGTCGCCGGTGACGCCCTGGGTGGCCGCCTGCTGCGCCTGGCCGGGCGCGGTGACCGGCTGCTGGTTGTTCACCGCCTCCTGGTCGAACGTCTTGGCGAACAGCTGCTGGGTGACGGAGCGCGACTTGTCGTTCGGGTCGAACTGGCCGTTCACCTTCATCACGTTCGACTTGGCGCCGAACCACTTGGCCCACTCGGGGGTGAGCTCCACCTGCCCCTTCTCGCCCAGGCCCTGCATCATCCGCGAGTACTCGGCCGGCTGGGTGAGCGCCATCACGAACGCCGCGGTGGTGCCGCCGCAGTCCTTGTTGCCGGTGCCCTGGCGGATCTGCTCCGGGTGGCTGAGGTCGCGCGCGATCTGCCCGAGGAGCTGGGTGCGGTCCACGCCGGTGTCGGTGGTGCCGCCCTTGGCGAGCTGGGCCATCGAGTCCAGCGTGCCCTGGAAGTCGCGGTTCACCTGCCCGTCGGTGAGCTTGCCGGTGTAGAGCAGGTCGCGCATGTCGCTGACGCGCGAGGCCTGGGTGGGGTCCTTCTTGAGCGCGTCCTCCACCTGCGTGTACTCGCCGAACTTGCCGGAGGTGAGCAGCTTGCGGAGGTTGTCCACCGACGAGGACGGGGTGGCGATGGTCGCCTGCGGGCCCACGGTGCGGTAGCGCCAGGTGTCCGACGCCTGCGCGTGCAGCTCGTCGTAGCGGGTCTTCTGGTCCGGCGGCAGCGCGTCGTACGCCTTCTGCTGGTCGGCGGTCATGCCCTCGGTGGGCTTGTCCGCCGGGGGCGGGTTGACCGCGTCCTGCAGCACGCCCGGCTGGCCGATGTCCGCGAGCTTGGAGATGACGGCCTTGTTGCCCCACAGGTCTTCCATGTGGCCGGCGAACTGGCCGATCGCCCCGCCGATGGCTCCCCCGATGGCGGCCGCCGCCGGGGCCACCGCGTTGACCACCGGCGCCACCACCGGAGCGACCGCGTCCACCACCGGCTTGAGCGCGTTGACCACCGGCGCGGCCACGGTCTTCGCCGCGTTCAGCAACGTGTCCCCGAGGCCGCCGCCCGACTTCTGGTCGAAGGTGTCACCCTGGTCGCGCTGGGTGGCCTCCGGCGCCTTCGCCTGCGCCTCGAAGCCGTCCTTGGGCGCCGGCTGCTGCGCGGGGGCCTGGGCCTGCTGGTCTGCCGGCTTCTGCTCTGCCGGCTTCTGGTCTACCGGCTTCGGGTCCGCGGGCTTCGCCTCGGCCGGCTTCGGGTCCGGGGGCGGCGCCGCCTGCTGAGGCTTCTGCGTGGCGGAGGACGACGGGGACTGAACCATGGGGAGACCTCGCCTCGGGGAACCGGGGGTACTCTCGTTGTCTCGGTTTTTGAGTGCTCAGTTTCTCAGCGATCTGACGCAGTCCTTTACCCCTCGGCAGATTCTTCTCACCCGCCGATAGAAGCAGATCAGCGCCGATCTCCCACCCTGGCCCCACAGTCCCACCAGAGCGCTCTCACCGGCCGAGAAGGGTGTAGAGTCTTTGACAATTCCAATGCCGGTCGAAGGCGCGGTGGGGTTCCTGGGGTACGGGCGGTTCGGGCAGGCCCTGGCGGGACTCTTCCGGGCCGCGGGGATGGCGGTGCGCGCGCACGATCCGGTGTCGCCGCCGCCGGAGGACGTGGCGGTGGGATCGGTCCAGGCGCTGGCGGCGTCGTCGAGCGCGGTGTTCGTGGCGGCGCCGCTGGACGCGATGGCCGGTGCGTTCGAGGCGCTGGCGCCGCACGTGGGGCCGGACCACCTGGTGGCGGACGTGGGGAGCGTGAAGGTCGGGCCGGCGGCGGAGATGGATCGCGTCCTCGGCGGGCGCGTGCCGTGGGTGGCGACGCATCCGCTGTTCGGCCCCGCCAGCCTGCTGCTGGGCGAGCGCCCGCTGCGCGTGGTGGTGTGCCCCACCCCGCGGCACCCGTCCGCGGCGGCGCGCGTCTCGGAGCTGTACCGGCGGATCGGCTGCGCCGTGCTGGAGCGCACCGCGGAGGCGCACGACCGGGAGATGGCGCAGACGCACGCGCTGGTGTTCTTCGTGGCCAAGGGGATGCTGGACGCGGGCGTGCCGCTGGACGCCGCGCTGGCGCCGCCGTCCTTCCAGCGGATGGCGCGGGTGGTGGAGTCCATCCGCCAGGACGCCGGGCACCTGTACTTTGCGCTCCACCAGCACAACCCGTTCGCGCAAGAGGCGAGGCGGCGGCTGATCGACGCGCTCGCCGCCGCGGACCGGGGGCTGGAGGCCGCGCCGCAGCCGTCGGTCGAACCGCCCTCCATCCCCGACCTGGGCGCCCAGGCGCCGGAGCTGCGCGAGACGCGCGCGCTGATCGACGAGGCGGACGAGGAGATCCTCGAGCTGCTCTCCCGCCGCGCGGCGCTGGCCCAGCGGATCGGCCGCGCCAAGGCGGAGCGCGGGTGGACGGTGGCCGACCCCGCGCGCGAGCGCCAGCTGCTGGACGCGCGCCGCGCCCGCGCCGCGGAGCTGGGGCTGGACGCGGACGCGGTCGCCGACATCTTCTCCGCCATCCTCGCCTTCAGCCGTTCGCTCCAGAGGCGCTCATGATCGTCACGCTCGACCCCGAGGCCCCGAAGTCCGCCGTGGACGCCGTCGTCGCCCAGGCGGAGCGCTACCAGGGCGTCACCACCAAGCTCTACGAGTTCGTCGGCGCCGGGGCCACCGTGCGCGAGGTCCACCTCATCGGCTCCACCCGCGCCGTGCCCACCGAGCCGTTCGAGGCCATCCCCGGCGTGCGCGCCGTGAGCCGCGTCTCGGTGAAGTACCGGCTGATCGGCCGGCACGGGAAGGACGCCCAGACCCACGCCTTCGACCACAACGGCGTCACCTTCGGCGGAGACAAGGTGCAGCTCATCGCCGGGCTGTGCGCGGTGGACACCCGCGAGCACGTGGACCAGATGCTGGCCGCGCTGGCGAAGGAGGGCCTGCAGGCGACGCGGATGGGCGCGTACAAGCCGCGCACCAGCCCGTACGACTTCCAGGGGCTGGGCAAGGCGTGCCTGCCGTGGGTGTTCGAGCTGTGCGGCAAGCACGGCATCAGGGTGGTGGCGATGGAGATCACCGACGCGCGGCAGATCGAGGAGATCGACCGCGCGCTGGAGGAGGCCGGGCGCCCCACCGGGGTGATGTTGCAGATCGGCACCCGCAACACCCAGGCCTTCGAGCTGCTCAAGGCCGTGGGCCAGCAGCAGCAGTTCCCGGTGCTGTTCAAGCGCGGGATGGGGATCACGCTCGAGGAGTCGCTCAACGCCTGCGAGTACGTGGCCAGCGAGGGCAACGGGCGGATCATCTTCTGCCTGCGCGGCGTGAAGACCCACCTGGGCGACCCGCACCGCAACCTGGTGGACTTCGCGCACGTGCCGGTGGTGCGGCGCCAGACGCGGCTGCCGGTGTGCATCGACCCGTCCCACAGCGTGGGCCGCCTCGACGCCGCGCCGGACGGGCTCACCGACGTGTTCCACGTCATCGGGCAGGGGCTCATCACCGGCGCCTCCGCCGTGCTGGTGGATTTCCACCCGAAGCCGCAGGCCGCGCTCTGCGACGGGCCGCAAGCGCTCACGCTGGAGCAGCTCCCCCGCCTCGTCAGGTACGCCGAGGTGATCCAGCGCGCGTATCGCGAGGCCCGAGCCCTCGGCGAAATCGCGGGTTAGCGGCGCCCACCCCGGCGCCCTTGACGGGGCGGCGCGCGGGATCGATACTGTACATCTGTTCAGCTTGCCGGGACGGATGGCGGAGGAGAGGCCCGTGCGAATCGCCCGACGATACAGAAGCGCTTCTAATGCTTGTATTGGTCGTCTTCGGTTGTTTCAGGTCTCTTCGGTTCTTTTCGCGTCTTTTCGAGTCTCGAAACGCGCGCGACGGAGCCGATTTCCCCTCTGAAGATCGCTCCATATCAGTATTTTTACGGAGGCGTCGGCTTCCGGGTCGAGGGTCCGGCGATTAGCATCCCGCGTCAATTTTCAGGCCGTTTTTTGATTACAAACAGTATCGTCACATGTTTCATCGGGCGCCATGGCTAAGGACAGGTTGGACGAGATGATGGAGCTGGCGAGCCGGGGCCGGCCGCCGTCGAGCAAGCTGGCTGCGGAGCGCGCGGAGCTGGAGGTGGGTGGTCGGAACTGGGCGGCGCGGCACGTGGCGGACCTCATCGATCTCTCGGAGCTGACGGTGAAGCGGATGGCGCGGCGCGGGAAGCTGCCGGCCGTCAAGGTGGGGCGCGGCTGGGAGTTCCCGCCGGCCAAGGTGCGGGCCTGGTACGCGGGCGAACCGGTGGAGCTCCCGAAGCGGCCGCCGGCCGCGCCCACCCGGCCGAAGAAGCGCCCGAAGGCGAAGGCGAAGGCGAAGGCCAAGACCAAGAAGTGATGAGCGGACCGGGCCCATGGGATTCCTGTACAGGCGTCGCGACAGCAGGCTCTGGTGGGTCTGCTGGACCGACATCACCGGCGAGCGCCGCCGGGAGAGCACCGGGCTGACCGACCTGGAGCCGGCGCGCAAGGTGCTCGAGGGCCTCGAGGCCCGCGTCTCCGTCAAGCGCAAGCTGGCGCTGGCCGCGGTGCAGACGGTGGCGGACTACGCGCGCTCCCGCGCCGAGGCGGGCGCGCTGCTGAGCTGCCTCTCGCCGGAGCTGGCCTCCTCCCCGCTCTGCGACGTCCGGCACCAGCAGGTGATGGAGTGGATGCAGGCGCTGCCGGAGCTGCGCCCGGCGGACGCGCCGCCCGCGCGCGCCCTCTTCATGCAGCTGCACCGCCTGTTCGACGACGCGGTGGCGGACGGGCTGGTGGCGTCCAACCCCTGCCGGTCGGAGCGCGAGGCGGCCGCCGACGCCGGGGTGGACCTGGACCGGCGGCTCTCCAACCACTTCACCCGCGCGGAGCTGGAGCGGCTGCTCTCGGACCCCAGGCTGGATCGCTTCCGGCGGTGCCAGTGGGCGGTGCTGGCGCTCACCGGCGCGCGCATCGGCGAGCTTCTGGGCCTGAGGGTCCGCCACGTCGACCTGGGGCGGCAGCCGCTGGGCCGGCTGCTGGTCACCGGCCGCTGGGACAGCAAGCTCCGGCGCCTCACCCCGCCCCGGTCCGGGCTGCCGCGCGAGGTGCCGGTGCACCGGACGCTGGCGGCGATGCTGCAGGAGCACCTGCGCGCGTCGCTCCCCATCCGCCTGGGCCGCGCCGCGGACCCGGACGACCTGCTCTTCCCGGCGGCGGACGGGTCGCCGCAGCAGGCGGGCACCACGCTGGCCCACCTGCAACGCGACCTGGAGGCGGTGGGGCTGCGGAAGGGGAACCTGCACACGCTGCGGCGGACGTTCTTCTCGCTGGGGCGGCAGGACGGCGCCGCGGCGCAGGTGCTCCGGCTGATCAGCGAGGAGCCCCGGACCGGGGACCCGGACGTGCCCTACGCGGCCAGGTGCGCGGAGATCGCCCGGCTCGACGTGCAGGTCGGACGCGGGGGCGGCGGCGGCGGGCCGGTGACGCCCGCGGGGCCACTGGCGCCTCCCCGGCACGCGCGGAAGCTGGGCCGGTAGCGCGCGGGTTCCGCGCGGGGTCGGAGAGGCGACAGCGGCCGGCGCCTTTCCTGGCCCGCTGTGCGCGAAACGCGCTATCCCTCCCTTCCAGGTGCGGAGGCGCGTCCCATGATGCCCGTGCTCGTGACCGGCTCCACCGGCCGCATCGGGTCCCGGCTGGTGCCGCGGCTGCTGCGCGCGAACGTGAAGCTCCGGCTGCTGGTGCGCAACCCGCAGCGGGTGGAGGCGTTCGCCGAGCGGGGCGCGGACGTGATCACCGGCGACCTGCGGGACGCGGAGGTGGTGAAGCGGGCGCTGGACGAGGTCTACGCGGTGGTGCACCTGGGGGCGGCGTTCCGGGGCGTTCCCGACGCGGAGATGGAGGCGGTGAACCTGGCGGCCACCCGGCAGTTGGCGGAGCTGGCCCGGACGCGCCGGTTCGTCCACGCGTCCACCGGCCTGGTGTACGGGCCCGGGCGGGGGCGCCCGGCGCGCGAGGAGGACGAGCTGCAGCCGCCTGAGGGGTCGCCGTACCCGCGCACCAAGGCGGCGGCGGAGGAGGCGCTGCGGGGGATGGCGAAGGAGGGGCTGGACCTCCGCGTCCTGCGGCTGGGGTTCGTGTACGGGGACGCGGACCCGCACCTGGAGGAGTCGCTGCGCTGGGCGACGCAGTGGCCCGCGCACAAGCGGCTGCACATGCTGCACCACGCGGACGTGGGGCAGGCGGTGCTGCGGCTGCTGCTGGCGGAGGGGCTGGAGCGGCGGATCTTCAACATCGCGGACGACGCGCCGGTGACCGCGCACGAGCTGTGCGCGCTCAACCACGAATCCCTTCCCCCGGAGGCGGCGACGCGGCCGCTGGACGACCCGTGGGAGGGGATCATGGACACGTCGCTGGCGCGCGAGCTGCTGGGGTTCCGGCCCATCTACCCCACGGTGTACGAGGCGCAGGACGCGGGGACCCTCTAGCCCCGGCCTGCTAGAACGGGTCGTAGCAGTCGTAGTTGCGCTGGGAGACGATCCGGCCGCCGCGGAGCTCGACGAACATCCCGAACTGGGCGTGGAGCTCGCCGCCGGCCTGGAGGGTCCCCATGGGGACGGCCAGCTCGCCCTGCCAGTCCACCTCCAGCGCCACCCGGTCGCCGGAGGCCATCGCGCTGCGGACCTCGTAGCGCTGGCGGCGGAGGAGCTGCCGGCCCTTCTTCGAAGCCTCCAGCGCGCCGCGGGCGTCGGTGCGGGAGCCCTTGGGGTAGATGCGGTTGGGGAGCTGCTCGAACACGGCGTCGGGGTGGATGAAGCGGGCGAGGGATTCGCCGGCCTCTCCCCGCTCGAGGGCCTCCAGGTACTCGCGGACGAGCTTCAGGTTCTCGGTCTCCATGGGCGTGGGCTCCTCTCTCGGGTCCGGGGCGATCCGCTCCAGGCGGATGCTCCTGCCGCGCTGATCACGGCGCCGGGCATGCCGTAGACTACCCGCCGACCCTTCCCTCGGGGGGAATTCGCATGCTCAGCCTCCTCGCCGCCGCGGCGCTCCTCGCCGCAACGCCTTCACCTGCTCCGGGCCCTTCCTCCAAGCCGGCCAAGCCCGCGCCCAGGCCGAGGCCCGGCATCACCGCCGACACGCCGGTCAAGCTCGCCGCGCCGCAGCTGTCGGTGCTGAACATGGACGCCCGCGCGGGCACCTTCTTCAACGAGCACGTCGCCGACGCGCTCACCGCCCAGGGCTTCCGCGTCACCACCGCCAAGGAGATCGAGGAGCTGGTGGGCCTGGAGCGCCGCCGGCAGCTGGTGGGCTGCGACGAGTCCAGCTCCTGCCTCTCCGAGCTGGCGAACGCGCTGGGCGTGGACGCCATCGTCACCGGGGAGATCGGCAGGTTCGGGGGCACCTACCAGCTCCTGCTCAAGGTGAACTCGGCCATCGACGGGCGGCAGCTGGCCTCCTACGGCGCGCGCGTCAACGGCGAGGAGGCGGTGCTGGACGAGATCGCCAAGGGCGCCAGCGCGATGGCGCCGCAGGTCGCCGCCGCCTTCGGCCGCACGCTCCACCCGGTGGTACGCCAGCGCGTGACCACCGCGCGCGACGTCGCCTGGCTGCCGGCGCTGGGCGGGGCGCTGGTGGCGGGCGCGGGCGGCTTCTGCATGTACCAGGCGGGCGTCCGCTACCAGCAGTTGGAGAACCCCACCGCGGTGATGACGGTCGCGCAAGGGGACGCCATCCGCAAGGCGGGGAGCACCTTCCAGGGCGCGGGGCTGGCGGCGCTGGGGGTGGGCGGCGCGGCGCTGATCGCCGCCGGCGGGATGTTCCTCCTCGGGGGCGGCGGCGACGCGCGGCCGGCGGCCACCGCTTCGGCCGTGGTGCTGCCCGGCGGCGGGTTCGCGATCGGCGTGGCGGGGGTGCTGCCTTGAGCCCGAGCGCCTCGACGCGAGCGCTCCCGCTCGCCGCCCTCGCCTGCGCCGCCGCGCTCATGAGCGCCGGCTGCTACGACTTCGACCAGGCCTTCCAGCACTGCCAGGACCGCGGCTTCTGCACCGACGACGGGGGCACGGGCCCCGGCGGGCCGGTCACCATCACCGTGGCCTCGCTCCCCGACGCGTACGTCGCCCGGCTCTACACGCAGACGCTCACCGCGTCCGGCGGCGACGGCACCTTCGCGTGGTCGGTGACGTCGGGGTCGCTCCCCGGCGGCCTCTCGCTCTCCCCGGACGGGGTGCTCTTCGGGACGCCGAGCGACCCCGGCCCCTCCAGCTTCACCGTCACCGCCGCCTCGGGCGGGCGCACCGCCGACGCGCCGCTGACGCTGGAGGTGCTGCCTCCGCTGCTGCTCGCCACCGCGTCGCTGCCGGACGGCTACACCGGCCAGGCGTACTCGAAGTCGATCGCCGCCACGGGCGGGAAGGCGCCCTACGTGTTCGCGGTGCAGGGGGCGACGCCGGACGGCCTGTCGCTCTCCTCCTCCGGCACGCTCTCCGGCACGCCGACCTTCGCCTTCGACGGCAACGTCACCATCGCGGTGCGCGACGCCAACGCGCAGGTCACCGCCACCCCGCTCCACCTCGTCATCTACGCCCCGCCCGCCATCACCACCGGCCAGCTCCCGGACGGCTACACCGACCAGGCGTACTCGGTGACGCTGGCGGTGGTGGACGGCAAGGCGCCGTACGCGTTCTCCGTCACCGCGGGCACGCTGCCGCCCGGCCTGTCGCTGGACCCCGCCACCGGGCAGATCTCCGGCAACCCGACGGTCCCGCAGAACGTGAGCCTGATCGTCACCGCCACCGACGCCAACCTGAAATCCGCCAGCCGCCCGCTCACCCTGGGCATCTACGCGCCGGTGACCATCACCACCGCCACGCTCCCGGACGCGTACACGCAGACGGCGTACGACGTGGCGCTGAGCCGCTCGGGCGGCAAGGGGACGGTGATCTGGATCGCCTCCGCCGGGTTGCCGCCGGGCATCTCGCTCTCCATCGACGGCCGCCTCACCGGTTCGCCCTCCACCGCCAACCCCCTCCCCGCCACCTTCACCGTCACCGCCACCGACGGGAACGGCCGGAGCGACACCAGGATCCTCAGCCTGGGCACGTACGACCTGCCGGGCATCACCACCACCGCGCTGGCGGACGGCACCCTCAGCGTCGGCTACACGGATCAGCTGGTGGGAACGGGCGGCAAGCCGCCGCTGGCCTGGGCGCTGGGCAGCGGCAGCCTCCCCAACGGCCTGACGCTCTCCATGACGGGCGCGGTCAGCGGCACGCCCACCACCCCGGGCGGCTCCAACTTCGTGATCACCGTCAGCGACGCCAACGGCCGCGTGCACAGCAGCACGGTCACCTGCACCGTCTACGGCGCGCTCACCATCAGCACGCCGCCCACGCTGATGCCGGGCTTCGCGGGCGGCGTGCCGTACGGCTTCAACCTGGCGGCCGCCGGAGGGCGCTCGCCCTACGTCTGGACGCTGGTCTCCGGCAGCCTCCCCGCCCCGCTGGCGCTGAGCTCGTCCGGGACGATCAGCGGCACGCCCGCCGCGGCCGGCACCTCCACCTTCACGGTGCAGGTGACGGACGCCAACACCAACACCACCACCAAGTCGCTCACGCTGGGCATCGTGCCGGCGCCCAGCATCACCACCGCCTCGCTCGACGACGGCTACGTGGGCGTCGCGTACTCGATCAGCGTGCAGGCGCAGGACGGCAACCCGCCGTACACGTTCTCGCTCACCGGCGCGCTCCCCAACGGGCTGTCGCTGAACGGCAGCACCGGGCAGATCTCGGGCACGCCCAGCTCCGCGGCGGCCGCCAACGTCACCGTCACCCTCCACGACGCCAACGGCCTCAGCGCCAGCCAGGTCTACGCGTTCGGCACCTACGCCACGCCGTCCATCACCACCACCGCGCTGCAGGACGGCTACGTGGGCGACGCGTTCTCGCAGGCGCTCTCCAGCGCGGGCGGCAAGCCGCCGCTCACCTGGTCCGTGGCGGCGGGCTCGTTCGCCGCGGGGCTGACGCTGAGCGGGGCCACGGGCACGGTCAACGGCACGCCCACCGCGGTGCAGGCCACCTCGGTCACGGTGCGCCTCTCCGACGCCAACGGGCGATCCGCCAGCGGCATCGTCGCCCAGCAGATCTTCGCCCCACCCTCCATCACCACCACGCTGGGGGACGGCTACGCGGGCGTGGCGTACCCCAGCACCAGCCTGGCGGTGAGCGGCGGGAAGCCGCCGTACACCTTCGCGGTGACCTCCGGCGCGGTGCCGTCCGGGATGTCGTTCGCCGGCGCCACCGGCACGCTCTCCGGCACGCCGTCGGCCGCGGGGAGCAACGGCTTCACGGTGACGGTCGCCGACGCCAACGGGCGCGCGGTGCCCCAGGCGATGTCGCTGCCCGTCTACGACCTGCCGGCGGTGTCGACCACCTCGCTGGCGGACGCGTACGCCGGGACCGCGTACTCGGGGGCGCTGAGCGGAACGGGCGGGAAGGCGCCCATCACCTGGAGCGTGAGCTCCGGCACGCTGCCGGCCGGCCTCAGCCTGAGCGGCGGCGGCGCCTTCAGCGGCTCCAGCGGGACGGCGGGCAGCAGCACCTTCACCGTGCAGATGACGGACGCCAACGGCCGGCAGGCCACCCGGTCGCTGTCGCTGGCGGTGCTCTCCGCGCTCCAGGTCACCACGTCGTCGGTGGCGGACGGCTACGTGGGCAGCGCGTACAGCACGCCCGCGCTGGGGGCGACCGGCGGGCGATCGCCGTACGCCTTCAGCGCGGTGGGCGCGCTCCCGGCCGGGCTCTCGCTCTCCAGCGGCGGCGCCTTCAGCGGCTCGCCCTCCGCCTCGGGGACGACGACCTTCGACGCGAAGGTGACGGACCTCAACAACGCCAGCGCGCAGCGGACGCTGACGCTCACCGTCTACAGCCCGCCCAGCATCGGCGGGACGCTGGCGGACGCGTACCAGGGGACGTCGTACTCGGGCGCGCTCACCGGGACCGCCGGCAAGGCGCCCTACACCTTCGCGGTGACGTCGGGCGCGCTCCCGGCGGGGCTCTCGCTCTCCAGCGGCGGCACCATCACCGGGACGCCCACCACCGCCGGCTCCTCCAGCTTCACGGTCACGCTCACCGACGCCAACGGCGTCACCGCCAACCGGAGCCTCTCCGTCGCCACGCTGTCGCCGGTGGCGGTGTCCACGCCCTCGCTCGCCGACGCGTACCAGGGGCGGTCGTACTCGATGGCGCTGGCGGCGGCGGGCGGCCGGGCGCCGTACACCTTCGCCGTCACCGCCGGCACGCTGCCGGGCGGGCTGACGCTCGCCGGGGCCTCGGGCGTCATCTCCGGGACGCCGGGCGCGGTGGGCTCCTCGAACATCACGGTGACCGCGACCGACGCCAACGGCGTCACCGGCGCGCAGCCGTACACGCTGCCGGTGCTGGCGGTGCCCAGCATCACCACGGGCGCGCTGCCGGACGGCTACGTCGCCAGCGCGTACTCCGCGGCCAGCCTGGCGGGGACCAACGGCCGAGCGCCGTACACCTTCAGCGTGGCCAGCGGCCTGCCTCCGGGGCTGACCCTCTCCTCGGCGGGCGCGCTCTCCGGCACGCCCACCGGCGGCGCCGCCTCGTACCCGTTCACCGCCACGCTCACCGACGCCAACGGCGTCACCGCCACCGCCAACCTGACCATCGCGGTGTGGGCGGCGCTGGTGGTGGGTGGCGCCTCGCTCCCGGACGGCTACCTCACCACCGCGTACTCGGGCTCGCTGGCGGTGAGCGGCGGCAAGGCGCCCTACGCCTGGTCCGTGGTGGGCGGCGCCCTGCCCTCCGGCGTCGCGCTCACGGCCGGCTCCGGCGCCCTGAGCGGCACGCCCACCGCCACGGGCACCGCGTCCTTCACCGCGCAGGTGGCGGACGCCAACGGCGCCACCGCCAGCGGCGCCAAGAGCATCCAGACCTTCTCGCCGCCGTCGATCACCACCACCAGCCCACTGGCCAACGCGTCGGTGGGGTCGGCGTACTCGCAGGCGCTGGCGGTGAGCGGCGGAAAGCCCAGCTTCACCTGGTCCGTCACCTCGGGCGCGCCGCCGGCCGGGATCACCCTCGCCGCCGACGGCACGCTGAGCGGGACCGCCGGCGCGCCCGGCACCTCCACCTTCACCGCCACCGTCACCGACGCCAACGGCAAGACGGACAGCAAGGCGCTGTCGCTCCAGGTGGTCACGGGGATGAACATCACCACCAGCGCGATCAACGACGGCTACACCACGGTGCCCTTCTCGCAGACGCTGTCGGCCAGCGGGACGGGGACGACCACCTGGAGCGTGATCGGCGGCGCGCTGACGCCGGGGCTCTCGCTCGCGCCGGGGACGGGCGTCCTCAGCGGCACGCCGGGCTCCACCGGCTCGTTCACCTTCACCGTGCAGGCCTCCGACACCGTCTCCGGCACCACGTCGAAGTCCTTCACCCAGACGGTCTACACCCTGCCCTCGGTGCAGACGTCGTCCCTGCCCGACGCGTACACCGACGTCGCGTACAGCCAGGCGCTCGCCGGCGCCGGCGGCAAGGCGCCGTACACCTGGGCGATCACCTCCGGCGCGCCGCCCTCCGGCATCACCTTCAACGGCGGCAGCAGCGGGACGCTCACCGGCCAGGCCGCCGCCGCCGGCGGCAGCACCTTCACCGTCCAGGTCACCGACGCCAACACCAGGACCGGCACGCGGTCGCTCACCCTCACCGCCTACGCGCCGCCCGCGCAGACCGCGCCCGCGACGCTGGCGGACGGCTACACCGGGCGCCCGTACAGCGCGACCATCGGCACCACCGGCGGCAAGGCGCCCATCACCTTCTCGCTGACGGGCACGCTCCCCTCCGGCCTGGCGCTGAACCCGGGCAGCGGCGCCATCACCGGCACTCCCTCCGCCACCGGGGGCCTCCCCTTCACCATCACCGCCACCGACGCCAACGGCCGGACGGCCGCGATGGCGCACACCATCAACGTCTACGCGCCGCCGGTCATCACCACCGGCTCGCCGCTCCCGCAGGGCTACTACGGGGTGTCCTACTCGACGACGCTGGCGGCCACCGGCGGCGTGACGCCGCTCACCTGGTCGGTGACGCCCGCCACGCTGCCCGCCGGGCTGCTCCTCAACGGCGGCACGGGCACCATCGGCGGATCGCCCAGCAACGCCTCGGGCGGCACCTCCAACTTCACCGTCACCGTCACCGACAACAACGGCATCACCGGCACCGCCAACTTCTCCCTCACCACCGCGGCGCAGCTGCAGATCACCACGATGTCGCCGCTGCCGGACGGCTACCTCTCCACCCCGTACAGCGCGACCGTGGTCTCCAGCGGCGGGCTCCCGCCGTACTCGTACACCGTCACCTCGGGCTCGCTGCCCGCCGGCCTCGGCATGAACGCCGCCGGGGCGATCACCGGGACGCCCACCGCGGCGGGGACCTCCACCTTCGTGGTCACCGTGGCGGACGGCAACACCACCCAGGCCACGCGCAGCCTCACCATCCAGGTCTACTCGCGGTGCAGCATCACCACCTCGTCGATGCCGGACGGGTACGCCACGGAGGGGTACAGCACGACGCTCTCCGGCAGCGGCGGCAAGGCACCCCTCACCTGGAGCTTCAGCGGCGGGCTGCCCGCGGGCCTGACGCTGGTGGGCGGCACGGGCGTGGTGAGCGGGTCGCCGGCGGTGGCGGGCACCACCAACCCGACCTTCACGCTCACCGACGCCAACGGCATCACCGCCAACGCCGTGCTGCCGATCACCATCTACGACCTGCCGCAGCTCACCACGGCGTCGCCGCTGCCGGACGGCTACGCGGCACAGAGCTACTCGGTGGGGCTGACGGCGACGGGCGGCAAGGGCCAGCTGACCTGGGGCCTCTCGGGGGGCTCGCTGCCGCCAGGTCTCAACCTGAACCCCTCCACCGGCGTGCTCGGCCCCTCCCTGGGCCTGGCGACCAATGGGCAGGTCTTCAACTTCACCGTGAGCGTCTCCGACGTCAACGGGAGGAACGCGTCGCGCGCGTTCACGATGACCGGCTACGTGATGCCGTCGGTCACCAACACCCTGCTCACCACCGCCACCGAAGGCATCACGTACATGAAGCAGCCGGGCGTCTTCGTGACCATCCAGGCCGCCAACGGGAAGGCGCCCCTCGGCTACTCCGCCACCGGACTGCCGGGCGGGTTGACGGCGGACCCGGTCAGCGGGCGGATCACCGGCATCCCGTCGCAGCTCACCGCGGGGACGTACACGGTCACGTTGCGGGCCACCGACGTCAACGGGAAGCAAGGTTCGGCGGCGCTCCCCCTGAGCGTCGTGGTGCCGCAGCCCATCCGCACCGGCGGCGCCAACGCCACCGCGCCCACCGGGAGCCCGATCACCGACGCGCTCACCGTCTTCGTGATCGACTCCAGCGGGGCGCCGATCAGCGGCGCCGGGGTGCGGGTGCGGAAGAACGGCGTGGAGTACGCGCCCGCCAAGGACGCGCTCACCAGCGTCACCGGGAAGGTGTTCTTCTCCGGGATGAACGTGTCCAGCGGCGCGGACGCGGTGGACGTCACCGCCAGCGGCCCCACCATCACCACCACCACGCTGGCGGGCGTCAACGCCGCGCTGGTGACCCTGAGCGTGAACCGGCTGGACGCGCCGCCGCCGCGCGCGGGGGGCGCCGCCTCGTTCGACGGCAACCTGCACAAGCTCTTCGTGAGCATGGGGAGCGGACAGCTGCGGAACCCGTCCGCCTTCACGCGCAACGTCTGCTACACCGACGTGCAGCGGCTGGACGCCTTCAGCCCGAACGCGAGCTGGACGCGCACCGTGGCGCGGGGGATGAACACCTCGCCCCTGGGCCGCACCGACGCGGCGTTCGCCTACTCATTCGGCGGGGGCTTCAACGCCAACTACCTGTTCGGCGGGACCGGCTGCTCCGGCGTGGCGCTCAACGACATCTGGCGGTACAGCGGCGCGAGCAACACCTGGACGCCGCTCACCACCGCCGGCGGTGGGCCCAGCCCGCGCTCGGCGGTCGCGATGGCGGCGGACGCCACCGGGAAGCTGGAGCTGTTCGGCGGCGTGCTGAGCGGCGGCTTTCCCACCAACGAGCTGTGGCGCTTCGATCCGCAGGGCAACGCGTGGACCAACGGCTCCGGTACCGTGCCCAACTACGTCACCCCGCGCTACGGGATGGGCTACACCGCCTTCAACGGCGAGCTGTGGATCTGCGGCGGCTTCGCCGGCGTGCAGAGCTCCAGCCCGGTGTCGGACTGCTACTCGGTGGACTCCGGGGGCAACTGGACGACGCGGCCCAGCCTGCCCACCCCGCGGGCGCTGTTCGCCATGGCCTCGGACTCCGTCAACGGGCGCATCTACGCGTTCGGCGGGCGGACGAGCACCGGCGACACCTCGGACCTCCTCTACTGGTCGGGGTCCACCAACACCTGGACGCAGGTGTTCCCCTTCGGCGGGGCGGTGGCCGCGCGCGAGCGCACGGCGGCCTTCTTCGAATCCAACAAGCTGGTGGTGGTGGGTGGGAACCGGCAGGGCGAAGCGGTGGGGATGACGGACGTGGACGTCTACGACCCGGGCAACAACACCTGGACGCACACCTCCGGTGGCTTCCCGCCCAACACCGGCTTCACGATCTCCGGCGCCGTCCGCACCGGGGTGGCCACCGGCGGCGGGCCGGACGGAGGCTCGACCCAGCGCACGGTCATCGGGGGCGGTGGCGACGCCTACGTGTACGCCACCTCCAGCTCCGGCTGGGACGGGAGCACGGTGGTCAACCTGGGTGGCGGCGGGGCCGGGAGCTACTCCATCTCCGGCGTGCCGCCCGGGGACACCATCACGCTCAACGCGTTCCTGGTGGATCCCCTGTCCGGCTTCCCGGCCAACGTGTCCAGCGGCGTGGACCTGGGCGTGCTGGGGCCGATCAACGCGGACACCACCGCGGACGTGAACTTCCCGAGCGGGGTATCCAACACCGTCATCTCCGCCGGCGTCAGCGTCGTCCCCGGGTGGAACCTGTGGTCGCTGTTCGGCAACCCCTTCCAGTCTCAGGACGGGTACCCGTTCCTGCGCGCGCAGAACGGGCTGGGGCACGTGTTCGACAAGGGCACGCTCCAGCTGGCCTACTTCCAGCCCGCGCTCCCCGGCCGGCAGGATCTCTCCATCGGGGGCAGCAGCATCGTCCCGGCGACCTGCGAGACCAGCACCCGCGCGATGGCGAACATCGGCGCCCTCCCGCCCCCGACGGTGGTGCTGGAGACGCCGCCGCGCGGCCTGGCGCCGGGGCTGAACGAGTGCACCCCGCGCGGGCCCGCGGCGCAGCTGTCCGGGACCGCCGTGTACCGGCCGGGCAGCCTGTCCGCGAGCACGAACGCGGTGGCGGCGGAGGACCTCAACGGCGACGGCGTGGCGGACCTGGCGGTCAGCAACGGCTCGGACCAGACGGTGCAGATCCTGCTGGGCCGGGGCGACGGGACGTACGACTTCGGATCCTCCTTCACCGTGAACGGCATCCCCACGGCCATCGCGATGGCGCCGCTGTTCGGGGATCCGTTCCGCTCGGTGGTGGTGGCGGCGCGGAGCATCACCAACCCCACCGTGGCGATCTACCGGGGCGACGGGCAGGGCAACGTCGCCTTCCACTCGTCGTACCCGGTGGGGCAGGACCCGGGCGGGCTGGCGCTGGTGGACTTCAACGGCGACGGCTTCCTGGATCTGATCACCGCCAACACCACGGCCCAGACGCTGACGCTGGTCGTCTCCAGGCCGGGCGGCACCTACAACACGCCCACCACGCTCTCCAACATCAGCTGCCCGTCGCCGCACGGCGTGGCGGCGGCGAAGCTGGACGCGGACACGCTGTTCGACCTGGCCGTGGCGTGCCAGGGGACCGTGCCGCCCGGCTATGACACCCGGGTGCAGATCTACCGCGGGCTCAACGCGTCGCCGTGGTTCACCTCGGCGCCGGCGATCACGCTGAATGGGCCGGGGAATGCCGGGCCGTTCGCGGTGGCGGCGGTGGACGTGGACGGGAACGGGTCGATGGACGTGGCGGCGGCGAACACCGCCGGCCCGGCGATGACGGTCTGGAAGAGCAACGGCAACGGGACGTTCCAGGGGCCGAACACCTTCGGGAACGGACTGGCGAACGGGGCGGCGGGGCTGGCGACGGGGGACTTCAACGCGGACGGGAAGGTGGACCTGGTGGTGGCCAACACCGGCGCGGACCAGCTGCTGGTGTTCCGGAACGACCCGGGCGGCAACGGGGCGTTCTCGCTGGCGCAGACCATCGGCACGCCGCGGGGGCCGCAGGGGCTGGCGGTGGCGGACCTCAACGGCGACGGGCGGGCCGACGCGGCGGCGGCGTGCAGCGCCGCCGGGGCGCTGGAGGTGCTGATGCAGGTTCGGCCGCTGATCAGCCAGGTGGAAGGGGCGTACCAGGTCCAGGTGCCGGCGGGGACGGGCGCGGTGCAGCTCATCCGCGGGCCGGAGCTGCAGGGGATGGACTGGCAGTACATCACCTCGGTCCCGAACGGGGTGACGTCGCTCAGCATCACGCTGCCCCAGACGAGCACGCAGGCCGGGCCGCCGGCCGGGTCCTCACCGTCCGGGCAGGTGGTGGGGTGGACGGTGCAGGCGTACGAGTCGTCGAGCGTGGACTGGAACAACTTCCGCTTCGGCCTGCTGCGGTCGGACACCCAGACGCAGGCCGGGGCGGCGCTCTACATCCGGCAGTAGCCGGTCAGCGGTCCAGCTTCACGTCGCCCCAGAAGCCGACCCAGTGGTCGACCTTGCGGATGGCGTCGCTGGTCGGCTTCTCGTACGACCAGGCGGCGCGCTCGCTGCGGCCGGCGCCGCTGGAGACGTCGTAGAACTGGACGCCGTTCGGGCAGGCGTGGTCCGCGTCCGTCTTCGGCGACGCGGAGAGCAGGTCCATCCGCACCTTGTCGCGGGGGAAGTAGTGGTAGCCGCCCACCTCGAGCGTCCCCTCGCTCTCGGCGATCACCGTGTCGTTCCATCGAGCTTTCATACCGCCGAGGGTAACGTCTGGTCCGTCCAATGGCCACCCGAGCGCGAAGGTTCCTGCGGACCTGGCGGGCGGTGGAGGTGGCGGTCGCCGCCCTCGTGCTGGCGGTGCTCCGACGGTGAGGCGGGAGCCGTGGGACCCGGCGTCGATGGGTGGCGAGTGTGACGGGACGCTGCTGGAAATGGTGGCCGGCTCCTCTCGGCGCCCCTGACTCCGCTACGGGAGCAGGCCACGCTCGAACGCCTGGCGCAGCACCTCCGCCAGCACGTCCACGCCGGGGGCGGTGTTCATCCGCGCGGTGCTCACGCTGCCGGTGGCCATCCGCGTCTCCCCGGCGAGCACGAACGGGAGCGGCCTCTTCCCCAGCTGGATCAGCCGTTCGTCGTAGGCGGCCTGCTTCGCGCGCTCCCTCAGCATCCGGGCCATGGTGGCCATGTTGGCCAGCCGCACCGGCTGCACGGCCTTGCCCAGGCAGGAGAAGTCCATCGCCCGCTCGCGCAGCACCGCCGCCACGCCGCCGGCGCCGTAGACGTAGATAGCCTGCTCCGCGTCGGACTGGGTGGTGCGCGTGGTCTCCTCCACCTTCCGCTTCATCTGCAGCCCGCCGGTGGCGATGGCCATCGCGGGCGAGAACTGGGTGGAGGTGGTGGTGACGTCGGTGGTGGTGCGGACCGCGCTCGCGGCGCGCAGGATGACCGTGACGTCCTCCCAGGGGATCTCCATCGGCGAGCCGGCGCGCGGCGTGACGGTGAGCGCCTGGGGACCGAACGCCAGCGTCCTGCCCACGACGCGCTCCGGGTCGCGCGGCACCGCCTCGTCCAGCGCCAGCGCGGAGAGCCCCGCATCGCGCAGCGCGTCCATGACCGCCAGCGCCGAGTCCTCGGGGAGGCGGGCCAGGAGCGCGGGCGGCTCCGGGGCCAGCCGCATCTTCGCCTCCGCCGGCGTCATCCCGGACGCGTCGATCAGCACCTTCGCCGCGGCGGCGGGATCCTTCGGGCGGTGCAGGAGCGCGACGAGGTGCATGGTCGCTAGGGCTTCCCGGGTGCGCCGCCTCGCTTCGGTCCCTGCCGCCTCGTCGCTGGGCGGAGCATCAGTGGCGGCCGGCGCCGCTGAGGTCGATCCCCAGCGCCTCGTGGGCGAACTTCGCGATGCGCTCCATCAGCGCCTTCTTGGCGTCCAGCGCGCTGCGCCCGGCGCGGTTGGCGGCGTCCTCGATCTTCTCCTGGCAGCGGAGGTCCAGGCAGACGGTGATGCCGGCGCGCTTGCGTGAGTTCACGTCCGCGGTCATCAGGCCGATCTGGTCCGCGCCGCCGCCGCTGTGGCACCACTCGCACATCTGCGCCGTGCTGGGCTCACCGTGCGCCCGGCGGAAGAAGATTCCAGTGGGCGCGCCGCCGGGCGAGGCGAAGACCAGGCGGACGCCGGCCCCGGAGGGCTCCCGCCACGCCACGTAATCCCGGACGAACAACGGGAACTTGAGGTCCGAGGGGAGCTCCATCCCGCCGCGATCGCGCGGGCGGAAGGTCTGGATCAGGGTCTCCTCGTCCTTCAGCTGGAACATGGGACCATTCTAAGGCAGCGCCGGATGCGCCGCAGGGGAAGCGTCCTTAGAATGTCTGTCCGGAGGTCGCCATGAGCAGAGTCGCCGCCGCGTGCGTGGTCGCCCTGGGGCTGGCCGGGTGTACGACGCTGAGGGCGCCTCCCGCCGGACCGCTCGGGCAACCGCAGCCGTTGAAGCTGGCGCAGGTGGTCCCCCCGGCGTCCGATCCGGCGCACGACCCCTACGCGATGACGTGCGAGATGGAGCAGAAGACCGGTTCGCACATCGCGACGCGGGTCTGCCGCACGCTCGAGGACCGCGAGCGCGAGCACGACAAGGCGGAAGCCCTCCTCCACCGCGGGCTCCAGACGGGCGTCGTCGTCATCCACTAGGGTCGACGCGCCTGGGCACTTCAACGCGCCCCGGCCCCCAGGCATCATCGTCATCCACTCGTGGAAAACCCGGAGGGGTGATGATCGCGTTCCTGGGCACCGGGCTCTTGGGGTCGGGCTTCGTGCGCGCGCTGCGCGGGCGGGGCGAAGCGGTGAACGTCTGGAACCGGACGGCGGAGAAGGCGAAGGCGCTGGAGGCGCACGGCGCCAAGGCGTTCGAGGATCCGGCGGAGGCGGTGCGAGGGGCGGCGCGCGTGCACCTGGCGCTCTCCGACGACGCGGCGGTGGACGAGGTGCTGGAGCGCGCGCGCCCCGGGCTGGGCAAGGACGCGGTGCTGGTGGACCACACCACGACCTCGCCGAAGGGCGCGGCGGCGAGGGCGGCGCGCTGGCGCTACCAGCACGCGCCGGTGTTCATGTCGCCCGCCAACGCGCTGGAGAGCAAGGGCGTGATGATGTGCTCCGGGGACAAGGCGCTGTTCGACGCGCTGTCGCCGGAGCTGTCGAAGATGACCGGCAAGCTGGTCCACCTCGGCCCGTCCCCCGAGCGCGCGGCGGGGCTCAAGCTCCTGGGCAACCTGTTCCTGATGTTCATGACGGACGGGCTGGCGGAGGCCCTCAACCTGGCCAAGGCGCTGGACATCCCGCGCGAGGACGCCGCCAGGCTGTTCGACTTCTTCAACCCCGGGCCCACCATCCCGTCGCGCCTCAAGCGCATGCTCAGCGGCGATTACTCGCGGCCGTCGTGGGAGCTGGGGATGGCGAGGAAGGACGCGCGGCTGATGATGGAGGCGGCGCCCGCGCTGCCGGTGTTGCCGTCCATCGCCCGGGAGTTGGACCGCTGGATCGAGCGCGGCCACGCCAAGGAAGACTGGACGGTGATCGCGAAGGACGCGATCTAGGCCCGGCGCTTCGCCCCGAGCGAGGTGACGAGCTCCTCCAGCACCTCGTACGGCTGCGCGCCCACCACGCCCTGCATGTCCATCACGTAGGTCGGCACGCCGGTGACGCCGATCTGCCGGGCGCGCGCCCAGTCGCGGTCCACCGCCTCGCGGAAGGTGCGCTGCTCGATCACCCGGCGCGCCTCGTCCGCGGGGAGCCCCACCGAGGTCGCGGCCCGCACCAGCACCTCCGGGTCGGCGAGGTTCTGCGTCTCCACGAAGTAGGCGCGGTAGAGCGCGTCGTGGATCCGCGGGACGCCCTGCGCCTCGCCCCACTTGCCCACCTCCTGCGCCAGGCGAGAGTTGTACGTGCGGTCGCGCCTGGCGTGCGGGAGCCCCTCCGCGTCGAAGAGCTTGTTCAGGCGCGCGTGCGCGGCGTCGAGGTCGAACGCGCGGCCGCGGAACAGGTCCGCCAGCAGCAACCCTTCCCGCGGGGTGTCCGGGTGGAGCGGGAACTGCGTGTACGCGAGCTGGACGTCGTACTCGCGGGCGATGCGGTCGGTACGGACCGTACCGAGGTAGCACCAGGGTCAGACGTAGTCGGAGAAGACTTCCAGGACCGGCGCGCTCATGTGGGATGAGTAACCTCGGGCTCTGGCGGGCGCACGAGCACCTTGGAGTGCCGGCCGAAGGTGACGGTGTAGCGCTGCCCCGGCACCAGCGGCTGCCACGGGTTCCAGAGGATGAACTCCACGAAGCTGCCGTCGGGGAGCTGGAGCGAATAGCCGGCGCGGCGGCTCTGCAGGGCCACGGCGCCGGTCGCGCGCTCCGCCCGGCCGAGCGCCGAGTCCCTCAGCCCCAGGGAGGCCGCCCAGGCGACGTATGCGCCCAGGCCGGCGAGGAAGAGGCCTACGAGGACGCGCAGCGGCCACAGGCCCTGCCCGGTCGCGATCCGGTACGCGGGGACGGCGAAGAGCGCGGCGATGCTCAAGAGGAGCAGCGCCTTGCCGGCGAGGGCGGCGCGGAAGGCGGCGCTGATCCGCGGCGGTGGTCCCGGCTCCATCAGCGGACTGTTGCTCATGCCGGCTCCCGCGCGGGCCCGATACCGAACCGCAGCACCAATGGTCCCGGCTCCATCCGCCACGTTGTACCCCAGCCCTGGCCTGCAGACCGTGTAGCGTGCCGCCATGGCCCTCACCCGCGCCGTCGCCGCCTTCCGCACCCTGCACGAGTCCGGCTGCTTCCTCCTCCCCAACCCGTGGGACATCGGCTCGGCGCGCTACCTGAAGCACCTGGGGTTCAAGGCGCTGGCCAGCACCTCGGCGGGGTTCGCGTACTCGCGCGGGCTGCCGGACTCCGTCACCGCCATCCCGTGCGAGGCGGTGCTGGCCCACGTGGCGGAGCTGGCGGCGGCCACCGACCTGCCGGTGAACGCGGACTTCCAGAACGGCTATGCGCACGAGCCGGAAGGCGTGGCGGCCAACGTCTCGCGCTGCGCGCGGACGGGCGTGGCGGGGCTCTCCATCGAGGACAGCACCGGCGACAAGGCGCGGCCCCTGTACGAGCGCGCGCTGGCGGTGGAGCGCGTGCGCGCGGCGCGGGCGGCGATCGACGCGTCCGGCACCGGGGTGGTGCTCACCGCGCGCTGCGAGGCGTGGCTGGTGGGGCACCCGGAGCCCGGGCGGGAGGCGCTGGACCGGCTGGTGGCGTTCGCGGACGCGGGGGCGGACTGCCTCTTCGCGCCGGGCGTGCGCGACCCGGCAACCATCGCGGAGCTGGTGAGGGCGGTGGCGCCGCGGCCGCTGAACGTGATCGTGTCCTCGCCCGGGCCGGGGCTCACGCTCGCGCGCCTGACCGAGCTGGGCGTGCGGCGCATCTCGGTGGGGTCGGCGCTGGCGCGCGTCGCCTGGGGCGCCTTCATGCGCGCGGCGAAGAGCGTCCTGGAGACCGGGGCGTTCGACGGGCTCTCCGGCCTGGCGTCCTTCGCCGAGCTGAACCAGATCTTCGAGGGGAAGGAGCGCTGATGGCCGAGGACTTCGCGGAGCTGATCAACCAGATGCCCGGCAACGGGTGGACCAAGGACATGGGCGTGCGGATCACCCGCGCCACCGTGGACGAGGTGCACTGCGAGTGGGAGGTGCAGGAGAAGCACCTGCAGGGCTACGGCATCGTCCACGGCGGCGTGCACTGCGGGGTCATCGAGACCATCGCCTCCGTCGGCGCGCACCTGGTGGCCATGTCGCGCGGGCAGCGGGTGGTCGGGCTGGAGAACCACACCTCGTTCATTCGCGCGGTGAGCGGCGGAAAGCTCACCGCGGAGGCGCGCCCGGTGACGCGCGGGCGGCACACGCAGGTGTGGGAGGGCTGGGTGCGCGACGCGGAGGGGAAGCTCGTGGCCCGCGGGTCGGTGCGGCTGATCTGCCTGGAGCAGACGGAGAAGCTGGCCGGGCGGGCGCTGGAGCCTGGGAACGCCGGATGAAGCCCGGATGAAGCGATGAAGACCAACGCCGCGCGCATCCTCGACTCGCTGGGCATCTCCCACGAGCTCCGCGACTACGAGGTGGACGAGTCCGACCTCTCCGCCGAGAGCGTGGCCCGGAAGGTCGGCCTCCCCGAGGAGCAGGTGTTCAAGACGCTGGTGGCGCGCGGCGACCGCCACGGGGTGTGCCTGGCGCTGGTGGCCGCCGGGTCGCAGCTGGACCTCAAGGCGCTCGCCCGGCTCACCGGCGACCGGAAGGTGGACACCGTGCCGCTCAAGGAGGTGCAGCCGCTCACCGGATACATCCGCGGCGGCGTCACCGCGCTCGGGTGCAAGAAGGACTACCCCGTGTTCGCCGACGAGAGCATGCAGCGGTTCGACCGCGTGGCCGTCTCCGCCGGCGTCCGCGGCACCCAGATCGTCCTCTCCCCGGCCGACTACGCGCGCGCGGTGAAGGCGCGGTTCGGGCCGATCTCCCGGAAGGAGTAAGCTCCGGCGCCGGATGGGCCACCGCAAGCCTCGGCTGATCGACGGCGTCGTCCTCGGGTGGGTCGCCGGGATGGACGCCGGCCGCGGCCTGCTGGTGGATTTCCCCGGCAGCTCCGGCCGCGCGGTCGCGGCGCGCACCGTCCTCTCCCTCGACGCGGCGACCATCGAGGCCGCGGTGAAGGAGCGGCGCGGCGCGGTGCTCCAGTTCGAGGACGGCGACCCGCGCCGGCCCGTGCTGATGGGCCTGCTCCAGGCGACCGCCCAGACGCCGATGCTCGACGCCCTGCTCGCCGCGCCCGCCCCCGCTCCCGAAAAGAAGGAGCGGCTGTCGGCCCGGGTGGAGGGAAAGCGCGTGGTGCTGGAGGGGAAGGACGAGATCGTCCTCCGCTGCGGCGACTCGACGATCATCCTCCGCCGCAACGGCGCGGTGCTGGTGCGCGGCGCGGAGATCGAGTCCCGCTCCAGCGGGCGCCAGGTCATCCGCGGGCGGAAGGTGGCGCTGAACTGACCATGAAGCGATACAAGATCGACGACTTCGCCACCAACGTCCTGGAGGCCGCCGTGGCCGCCATCGACGCGGTCAAGGACGACGTCACCAAGACCATCCACGGCGTGGTGATCTGGCGCGACACCCCCCAGACCTTCATCCCCTCCAGGGTCCTGCTCTACCTCAAAGAGGGCAAGCCCAAGTCGGACGCGCAGGCGGACTTCAAGCTGGACCTCAAGCTCCTCAAGACGGCGATTCCCCCCAGCCTCCCGTACTTCCTGCAGAACGGAGATCCCATCCGCGCCGCCTTCATCAAGGCGCACCGGCTGAAGAAGAACCTGGACTGGTGGGGCCAGCCGCTCTTCGTCCCGCGCCTGCTGGTGGCGGTGGAGATCGACTGGGTGCTGCGGCCGTCGCTCAAGGGCCGCATCGAGGAGCTCGACCTGGCCGCCGGGGCCGGCTTCGACATCTACAACGGCGATCCCTCCGGCGTGACGCACGCCATCGCTGATGGCGCGATGGACAAGGCGGTCCGCAAGGACCTGCGCCTCAAGCTCCACACCGACAACCAGAAGCTCGAGCTCGCGGAGCTCTGCTACGAGTTGCAGGAGCGCCGCGACTGGCTGGCGAACCTGGCCGGCGTCTAGGCGGGCCTGCTCGATTCCAGGACAGGGTGGAGTGCGCGCGCCCGGGGCGTCAGCTCCCCCTGACTCCCGGAACAGCCTGATTCCAGGTGGATGCAAAGGTAGTCAAACCTGGAACGCGAGTTGCTGAGTTCCCCACCCGTCGAGGGACTGGAGCCCTCCACAAACAAAGCGAGTCATCTGATGGATTCAGTCGGAGGAGTCGGCGGCGGCGGAGGAATGCCGGCCGTTGGCGGTTTCGATGGCGGGGACATGGGCACGGGTGCCCCTGCGGCCGCGGACGGGGGCAACTCCGGTCCCGGCAGCATGAAGGACATGTTCTCGAAGGACAGCTTCCAAGCCTGCGGCTCTGGGGGTGGTTGAGGCTCCAAGGGAGGCTCGCAGGCTGCGAGCCCAGCTGGCGGTGGCGAGGCGGGCGGGTCGGGGGCGGCGGATGAGAAGAAGAAAAAGCAGTCCCTCATCCAGCAGATCATGCAGCAGATGCTCCAGCAGGCGAAGGCCTTCCAGGCCGCGATGCAGGGGCAGTAACACCGAAAACTGGTCCCGATACACGTAACATTCGCGCGCTTCCGATCTCGTGGGGGGATCGGAAGCGCGCTTTTTTGTTTCACGAGCCCACCTCTCGGGCACCCGTTGACTGATTTCAGGACGAATGCGGTGCGCGCGCCCGCACCGTTCGCCCGGACTGACACCCTTAAATCGCACAAACCCGTGAATTTTTAAGTGCGACAAGGTGGGCGCGTGTGGATCCTGAATTGCTATTTCATGAGATCACGCGAGGGACTGGAGCCCTCCCGATAAAAAGCGAGCACGTCAAATGGAGAGACTGGGTGGAATCGGCGGCGGAGGGCTGCTTGGCCGCCTCGGAGGCCTCATCGGTGGCGGCGGTGGGGACGTAGGCGGCGGCGGCAAGGCGGGCGGCCTCCTCGGGGGGTTGTTCAAGGACGTCTTCGAAGGGGGGGGCGCGCAGAAGGACGCCGGCGGCGGTGGGGCCCAGAAGGCCGGCGGTGGCGGCGGCGGCTTCCTCAAGGGGCTGCTGGGGCTGCTGGGGAAGGCGCCCGACTTCCTCAACAAGATCATGCCGCTGATCCAGCAGTTCGCCGGCCTCTTCGGCGGCGGCAAGTAGCCCGTCTCTCCTCTCAGTCGAAGAGGGCCAGCAGGTCCTCGCGCGTGATGCTCGCGGCGCCGGCGGCTGCATCGCCGAGCGCCGCGTCGAACAGCGCGCGCTTCTTGTCCTGCAGGGCGAGGATCCGCTCCTCGACCGTGCCCTGCGCGATCATCCGGTACACGAACACCGGCCGCTCCTGCCCGATGCGGTGGGCGCGGTCGGCGGCCTGCTCCTCCACCGCCGGGTTCCACCACGGATCCATCAGGAACACGTGGTCCGCGGCGGTGAGGTTCAGGCCGGTGCCGCCGGCCTTGAGCGAAATCAGCATCACCGGAGGACCGTCCTCCGCCTGGAAGCGCGCGGTCACGCCGCCGCGGTCCGCGGTGGACCCGTCCAGGCGCTCGAAGGCCACGCCCGCGCCCTTCAGCGCCGGCTCGATCAGGTCCAAGAGCGAGGTCCACTGCGAGAACACCAGCGCCTTGTGGCCGTCCGCCGCCGCCTCGCCCAGCTCCTCCATGAGCAGCTCCACCTTGGAGGACGACGCCGCCTGCTGGCCGGGGACCAGCGCCGGGTGGCACGCCGCCTGGCGGAGCCGGAGCAGCGCCTCCAGGGCCTTGAGCACGCTCCCGCCCTGGTCCATCAGCGCCACCACCTCCGCGCGGGTGGCGGCGAAGACCGCGTCGTAGACGGCGCGCTCGCGGTCGCCCAGCGCCACCCGCAGCACCGAATCCGTCCGCGGCGGCAGGTCCGCCGCCACGTCGCGCTTGAGCCGCCGCAGCACGAACGGCCGGATCCGCGCCCTCAGGGCCGGCATCGACGCCCCCGCCTTCTCCTCGAATTCCCGCCGCCCCCACAGCAACCCCGGGCCGGCGAAGTGCATCAGGCTCCACAGGTCCTCCAGCCGGTTCTCCAGCGGAGTGCCGGTCATCGCCAGCCGGAAGTCCGCCTTCAGCGCGTACGCGGCGCGGGCCACCTGGCTGTCCGGGTTCTTGATCGCCTGCGCCTCGTCCAGCACCACCGCGCTCCACGGCTTCGCCGACAGCGCGGCGGCGTCCAGCCTCAAGAGCGCGTAGGTGGTGAGCGTCACCTCCGCGGCCGGGTCCAGCGCGCGCCCGGTGCCGTGGTACGCGTTGACCTTCAGGCGCGGGCGGAACCGCCGCAGCTCCGCCTCCCAGTTGGGAAGGACGCTCGTCGGGCACACCACCAGCGACCCGGGCCCGAGCGCGCAGATCGCCTGCAGCGTCTTCCCCAGGCCCATGTCGTCCGCGAGGATGCCCCCCAGCCCCGCGCTCTTCAGGAACGCCAGCCAGCGCGCGCCCTCCCGCTGGTACGGGCGCAGCGTGGCGGTGAGGTCCTCGGGGAGCGCCACCTCCGGCAGCGTCTGGAAGCCCTCCAGGAGCGGCCGCAGGCGCTCCAGCCCGGGCGGCGGCGGGTGCTCCAGCGCATCGCACAGCGCCAGCAGCGCCGGCACCGCGTGGTTCTCCACCCGCCCGTCCTCGCGCCGCGCCGCCAGCAGCGCCTCCACCCGTTCGCCGTGCTGGTCCAACCACGCGCGCGGCAGCGGCGCCCAGCCTCCGCCCTCCAGCGGCACCAGGCCCAGCCCCTCGCGCCAGGCGCGGATGACCTCCGCCGCGTCGGCGGTGGCGGTCTGCCCCGGAGCGCCGGAGCCTGAGACCCCCGCCGAAAGGGACGCCGCGCCGGCCTGCCCGGGAGCGCCGCCCTCCACGCGGAATTCGATCTGCGCCTTCAGCGCCGGCGCGCCGCCCGGCCCGGCCTCCGAGGAGACCCTCAGCTCCGGCCGGAGCGACAGGTTGGGGCTGACCACCCCCGCCGCGTCGCCGCCGAGCGCGCCCCTCCACCGGCGCAGCTTGTCGGCGAACCGCGCGGCCTCCGGGCCGGTGACGGTGGCGCGGCGGCCGGGGACCAGGTCCAGCTCGTCGCGGAGCTGCTGCACGGCGCGCTGCTCGGCGGCCTCGTCGCGCAAAGGGACGGCGCCCCGGAGGTACACCATCTTCCCGGCGTCGATGCGCACCGAGGCCGGCGCGCCGTACACCAGCGTGGGGAACGCGGAGAGGCCGCCGTCGATGCGGGTGAGCTCCACCACCACCCGCGGCCTCAGCGAGCGGTCGATCTTCGGCAGCCGCGCGCTGCGCACGTCCACCGGGATGCGCCGCGCCAGCTCCGGCAACACCCGCGAGGTGAGCTCCCCGAGTTGGTCGGACGGAAAGACGCGCGCGCTGGGCAGCCGCTCCAGCCGCGCGCCGGAGAGCTCCAGCTCGCCCAGGCGGCAGAGCGCGTCCGCCGCCAGCGCGACGCCCGGGCTGACCACCTCCTCCACCCGCGGGTCCTTCTCCACCGTGACCACCACGTCCGCGCCCCGGTCGGCCACCACCGCGCGCGGGAGGACCGGCTCGTCCGCCACCGCCACCGGGCGGCCGTCCAGCAGCACCGTCCGCGCCGGCCGCAGCACCTGCAGCAGCGCGTCCAGCTTCTCCGGCGCCAGCGCCAGCCGGGTGGGCCGCTCCAGCAGCCGGTCGGCGATCAGGTCGTGCTGCTCCACCTGCAACTGCGCGGCCTCCGCCGGACGGGCGAGGATCGCCTGGAGGCTCCCCTCCAGCGGGGACTCCCCCTGTCCGGCGCGGGCGACGGTGCGCTGGAGCCGGAGCCCGCCCTCGAAGCGGGTGAAGCGGTAGACCACGCGGGCCCAGCGCGCCTCCGCCGACGGCAGCGGCGCGGCCTGCGACTCGCCCTGCTGGAGCGCGATGGCGGCCGCCACGCAGTGCTCGCAGGGGTCGAACTTCCCCGGGCAGTCGCACTCCCAGGCGTCGTCCTCCGGGTAGAGCACCACCGTCCACGGCACCGCCCGCCCGGGCGCGCGCACGCGGAGGACGATCTCCTTCCCGCTCCGCTCCTGCACCGCCACCGCCCCCGCCCGGGCGAGGTTCACGCCGTTTGCCCAGATTCCGGGCTTTGCCTCGGCGCGGATGGAGTCAAGCAGCATCGCGGCGCAGCATGCCCCAGGTCTCCGCGCCCGGGTTTCACGCTCCGTGTTTCCCGGGACTAGAGTCCTCCCTCGCAACCTGGGACAGAAGGGGAGATCCGTGCTCTCGCTGATTCGCGTGGCGTGCTGGTGTGCCGTCCTGGCAACTGTTTGTTCGCCAACGCTTGCCAGGGCCGCGGGCCCGGACCCCGAGCCGTCGCCCTCCGACCCCGCCGCCGCCGCCCCCGAGAAGAAGGAGCCGGATCCGGAGAAGAAGGGCCCGGACAAGAAGGCTCCCGGCCATGACCTGGGCAAACCCGCCGAGTCACCCGACGCGGAGGACCTCGCCCGGACGCTCCAGCAGGGCGAGACCGAACCGGTGTCTCGCGTGATGGGCCAGCGAATCGTCGCCTCCGCGGTGAAGCCCTACATCCACGGGACGTTCGCGATCGACTGGCGCTGGGGGGACGGCGAGCTGCAGATCCCGAACACGCTGGACCTGCGCGAGTCGCACCTCTACCTGGGCGCCCACATCCTCGACATCGCCCAGCCCGAGGTGTTCCTGGAGGTGGAGAAGAAGAACCAGACCAGCGAGCCGCTCAACCTCCGCTACGGCCAAGTGGACTTCAAGATCGCCGGCGACCTGCTGGTGCTCCGCGCCGGCCTCTTCCTGGTGCCCTTTGGCGTCTACAACACCGTCCTCTTCCTCCGGTACAACGCGCACCTCCCGGAGCGCCCGGACCTCCACCGGCGGGTCGTCCCCGGCTCCTGGAGCGAGGTGGGCGCGCAGTTGCGCGGGCGTTGGGAGTGGGCTCCCGGCCGGGCCCTCCAGTACTACGCCTACGTCACCAACGGGCAGGAGGGCACGCTGACGCTGCAGCGCGCGACCTACGACCCGGTCTATCGCTCGCTCAGCGGCGCCAAGAGCGTCGGCGCCCGCGTCACCGTGCAGCCGCTGGACGGGCTCACCGTCGGCCTCTCCGGCTACCGGGGCGCTCTCAACGCCGTGGACGGCGGGCTGGTCCTGGGGGCGGCGGACTTCATCTACCGGAACGGCCCCTTCTCCGCGGACGGCGAGGGGATGTACGGCTACCGGCTGGACCCCACCGGACCCATCCCGGAAGGGGGCTTCTACGCGGCGGCCGGTTACAAGATCGTCGACGCGGTGGAGGCCGTGGTGGGCGCCGGCGGCCTCACCGTCGGACCGACCGAACAGGAGCACGAGCTGGACGTCACCGTGGGCGTCAACGTCTTCCCCATCCCGGATCGCTTCCCCACCGCGGTGCTGAAGGCCGCCTACGAGCGCGACCTGGGCGACGACCCCGGCAACGGCGTCACCATCATGTTCGCCATCGGGTTCTAGCCATGCGCGCCCGAGCCCTCGCCGCCCTCGCCCTCCTCGCCGCCCCGGCCGCCCTCGCCGACGCCGAGGTGCCCATGGCGCAGCAGGCGGTCCTGATCCTGAAGATCCTCAAGTTCGACCGGTCGCTGCAGGCGCGCGCCGGAGACATCGCCACCATCGCCATCCTCTACGCGGACAACGATCCGGAGTCGGAGGCGGTGCGCGTCGAGCTCCAGGGGGCCCTGGAGGCCGCCGCCCACACGGTGACGTTTCCGCTCCCCATCAAGGTGGTCCATCTCCCCTACTCCGCCTCGAAGATCGACGCCGAGCTCGCCGATGCGAAACCCACCGCCGCCTACGTGGCCCCCGGCCTCGCGTCCCAGGTCGCCACCCTCATCAAGGCCACCCGCAAGAGCACCACCCTCACTTTCACCGGTGACGAGGCCCTCGTGCGCGCCGGGCTCGCCGTCGGCCTGGTCGCGCGGGGGGACCGCCCGACCCTCCTGGTGAACCTGCCGGCCGCGAAGGCGGAAGGCGCCGACCTCAGCTCCGATCTGCTCCGCTTGTCGCAGGTCATCCGCTAGCCCTCGAAGGCCATGCACCAAGGGCCAAGGGGTGCGTCCACCAGCAAACGCTCACCAGCGAACGTTTCCCATCTCGTAGTATTATGTTTTTCCGTCTCAGCTGCGGCTCACGCTTCCCCTCTGTCCCCCCCAGGTTCCCATGAAGGTCGTTCTCCTCGATGACAGTCCAATCGTCCGCGCCGCGACCCGCGACGCGCTGGAAGAGGCGGGGATCCGGGTGGTCGCCATCGACAACCCCTTCCTGCTGGGCACCACCGTCCGCCACGAGCGCCCGGACGTGGTGCTGCTGGACGTGGTGATGCCGCTGGTGGGCGGGGACGACGTGGCGAAGATCGTCCGCGAGAACCGGCAGGTGGCGGCGGTCCCGTTCGTCCTCTACTCGGACGCGCCGGTGCAGACGCTGGAGGAGAAGGCGGCCGAGTGCGGGGCGGTGGGGTTCATCCCCAAGAGCGTCAGCGAGGAGGAGCTGGCCAAGGAGGTCCGGCGCTTCGCCGGCATCACGCCGACGCTGTGAGCACCACGCCCTGTCTGATCTTCCGGGCGGCCACCCACTGGTACGCCATCCCCGCCGCCCGGGTGGTGAGCATCTCGGCGTCGGCGCGGCCGGTGCGCGTGCCGGGCACGCCGCCCTTCGTCCGCGGCGTCATCGCCAGCGGGGGGAAGGTGGTGCCGGTGATCACCCTCTCCCTGCTCCTGGGTGAATCCTCCCGCTCGGGGGAGGTGGCGCGGCTGGTGCTGGTCCAGGACGCGGGGCGGATGACGGCGTGCGAGGTGGCGGAGGTCCTGGGCATCGAGGAGGTCTCCGACCAGGTCGGCGCCGCCACCGACGTCCCGGCGGCCTCCGGCGGCGCACATCACGTCGGGGGCCGGCTGGTCACCCGCCTCGAGGTGGACCGGCTGATGGACCTGGTCTCCTCGGCGGTCCGGAGGAGCGCGTGAGGATCCTGCTCGCCACCGCCGGCGAGGACCTCTTCGCCTTCGACCCGAAGCAGATGGCCGGCGTCCTGGCCTGGCCGCTGACGCTGTACATCCCCTGGCGCTCGCTCCACGAGCTGGCGGACGTGAGCGCGCCGGAGCCGGAGCCGAGGTTGCTGCTGAGCCGCTCGCGCGCCGAGGACGTCCCGTTCGCCGTCCGCGTCCCCGGCCCGCTGCGCGAGGAGGACGTGCCGGAGGCGGAGATCTTCCCCCTCCCGCCGCTGCTGGCCGCCCCGCCGTGGGTGCGCGCCCTGGTGTCCCGCGGAGGATCGCCCGCGCTTTTGCTGGACCTGCCCCTCCTGGGCGATACCGTCGTCGCCCTCCCACAGCTCCCGCTCCCGGAGACCATCGCCACGTGAGCACCCTCCGCGACCGCGTCCGAAGCCTCCTCCCGTACGGCGCCTCCGTCCTGGTGGCGCTGGCGCTCTACGTGCTGGTGACCATCCCGGCGGACCGCGCCGCCCACCGCGGCTTCGAGGCCCGCGCCAACAGCGTGGCCAACGTGCTCGCCCACGGGCTGGGCTCCGCCGCCCAGTTCGAGGACGCCAAGACGGTGGAGCAGGACCTCGGCGCCGCCGCCGCCGCCGAGCCGTCGCTCCACTACGCGGTGGTGCGGACGGCGGAGCGGAAGCTGGTGGGCGGCTACAAGCCGGAGCTGGCCGACAAGGACCCGTCGCTGCTGGACGCGGAGCCGCGGTCGAGGGAGGAGGGCGACCTGCTTCACCTGAGCGTCCCCATGGCGGTGGGCAAGGAGCACGCCGGGTGGCTGCAGGCGGGGTTCGACCTCCAGGAGCTCTACCGCGCGGAGCTGTTCACCCACGTCTCCGCCGCGCTGATGGCGGTGGTGGCCCTGATCCTCTCCGCCTCGCTGTTCAGCCGGAGCGCCGCCGCCCGCCGGAGGATGCTGGAGCAGATCGCCGCCACCTCCAGCCGGCTGCGCGCCACCTCGGTGCAGATGGTGAGCGCCAGCTCGCAGCAGGCGTCCGCCGCCGCCGAGCACGCCGCCGCGGTGGAGGAGACGCGGCGGACCATGCAGTCGCTGGTGGACTCCGCCGCGCGGATCGCCACCACCTCGCGCGAGGTGCAGAGCCACGCCGACCAGAGCGTGCAGGGCGCGCAGGCGGTGTCCCACGCCATCCGCACCTTCGCCTCCCAGGCGGAGAAGATCGGCGACATCAGCGAGCTGATCCGCTCCATCGCCGACAAGAGCGACCTGTTGGCGCTCAACGCGTCGCTGGAGGGCACCAAGGCGGGCGAGGCGGGCCGCGGGTTCTCGCTGGTGGCCAACGAGATGCGGCGGCTCTCCGAATCGGTGCTGGGCGCGGCGCGGGAGATCAAGCAGCTCTCCTCCGGCATCCGGGGCGCCTCCGAGACCGCCGAGGCGTCCGTGCTGGAGCTGCGCACCGCCAGCGAACGCACCAGCGGGTCGGTGCGCGACATCTCCCGCATCACCGACATGCAGCGCGAGGCGACCGAACAGGTCACCAAGAGCATGAACGAGCTGGGCCACGTGCTGGCCGAGACCGGCGCCACCATCCGCCGCACCGAGGAGTCCGCCGGCGCGCTGCTCTCCCTGGCGGACTCGCTGGCCCAGCTCACCGCGCAGGTGGTGCGCCGGCCCGGCCAGGACAAGCCGTCCGGAGGGCGTGAGGCCTCCGCGTGACCACCCGGGACGAGCGCCGCAAAGCGCTGGTCCTCCAGTTCCAGGCGGTGGCGGCGGAGCGGCTGGCGAAGCTCTCCCGCGCCTGGGTGGAGGTGGAGCGCCGGCGCGGCGGGCCGCAGGTGGAGGAGCTGCTCCGCGAGCTGCACACCCTCAAGGGCGAGGCGCGGGTGGTGGGCTACGTGGCCGCCGCCACGTGGCTGCACGAGCTGGAGACGGTGCTGGGGGAGGCGCGCGAGCGGAAGTTCCCGCCCGAGCGGGCGGTGAGCGAGGCGGTGCTGGGCGTGCTGGACTCGGTGACCGACCTGTTCTCCCGGCCGCCGGACCCGACCGACGCGGGGCCGCCCGCGACGGCCCAGCTGCTGGAGCGCGCCGGCGACTCGCTGCTCCGCTGGGGCGGGGTGGAGCCCAGGGCGGAGCAGCCCGGCCCCGCCGAGGCCCGGCCGCCGGCTCCGGGCCCTCCGGTCACCCCGGGCGCGTTCGTGCGGGTGACGCGCGAGAAGGTGGAGGGGCTGAGCGAGCTGACCGACGAGCTGCTGGTGCTGCGCGGGGAGACCAACCAGGCCCTCCCGGAGATGCGCGCGGCGGCGGCGCGGCTGGAGTCGGCGGTGCAGGAGCTGTCGCCGCTGTTGGGCCCGTCGGCGGCGTGGCTGGCGGGCGCGGTGCGGTCGCTGGCCCAGCAGATCTCGGACCATGAGGAGGTGCTCTACCGGGCCGGGCTGGCGGTGGACGCGCTGGACGGGGCGGTGCGGGAGATCCGGTTCGTCCAGGCCTCCACGCTGCTGGACGCCTACCCGCGCTACGTGCGGGAGATGGCCATGACGGGCGGGAAGATGGTCCAGCTGGAGCTGGAGGGGGAGTCGGTGGAGGCGGACCGGCGCGTGCTGGAGCACCTGCGCGAGCCGCTGCTGCACGTGGTGCGCAACGCGGTGGACCACGGCATCGAGACCCACGGCGACCGGGTGCGCGCCGGGAAGTCGCCGGCCGGGGTGCTGCGGCTGGCGGTGGCCCAGCGGGGCGGGCGGCTGACGGTGGAGGCGCAGGACGACGGGCGCGGCATCGACCCCCTGCGGATCAAGGCGCGCGCGGTGGAGCTGGGGATGGTCACGGACCTCCAGGCGCGGGCGATGAGCGAGCCCGAGGCGCTGGAGCTGGTGTTCACCGCGGGCTTCTCCATGCGGCGGACGGCGGACGAGACGTCGGGCCGCGGCATCGGGATGGACGTGGTGAAGCGGCGGGTGGAGCAGATCGGCGGCCGGGTGGAGCTGGAGAGCCGGCCCGGGTTCGGCACCCGCGTGCGGCTCACCGCCCCGCTCTCGGTGTCCGTCACCCGCGCGCTGCTGCTGGAGCAGGGGAGCGAGACGTACGCGGTGCCCGCCGCCAGCGTGGACGCGGTCCGGCGGATCGGCCCCCCGGAGCTGCAGGCGGTGCCGGGCGGGCGCGTGCTCAGGCACGGGGACGCGCTGCTCCCGGTGCGGTGGCTCTGGGAGGAGGTGCGGGGCACCCAGGGCACCCCGGAGATCTGCGTGGTGCTCCGGTCCGGGCAGGACCGGGTGGCGCTGCTGGCGGACGCCGCCAAGCGCGAGGCGGACCTGATCGTCCGGCCCATCGAGGCGCCGCTGGGATCGCTGCCCCTGGTGGCGGGGGCGGCGCTGATGGGGAGCGGGCGGCTGGTGCTTCTGCTGGAGCCGGCGCAGCTGGTGCGGAGCGCGGAGGTGCGCGGGCCCGGGCAGCGGCCGCCGGAGAGCCGGAAGCTGCAGATCCTGCTGGTGGAGGACTCGGTCATCTTCCAGGCCACGCTGGCGGACCTGCTGCGCAGCCGCGGGCACCGGGTGGCGCTGGCGAACAACGGGATGGAGGGGCTGGAGCGGGCGGCCTCGGTGCGGCCGGACGTGGTGATCACGGACATCGAGATGCCGCGGATGAACGGGCTGGAGATGATCCGGGTGATGCGGTCGACCGAGGAGCTGCGGAAGGTGCCGGTGATCACGCTCTCCGCGCTGAAGTCGAGGGACGTGCGCGCGCAGGCGCTGGAGGCCGGCGCCGACCACTTCCTGACCAAGGCGGAGCTGGACGAGGAGTACCTGCTGGACCTGGTGCGCTCGCTCACCGCCTGAGGTACGAGGGCGGGTCATGACGGCGATCAGGGATCCGAAGATCAACGCGGTGCTGGACCGGCTGCACGGGGCGGCGCGGGGGGACCTGCTGAGGTTCGCGCGGGTGGGCGCGGGGATGGCGGTGAGGCGGCTCTCGGGGCGGAAGCTGGAGGCGGCGGAGCAGGCGGCGATGTTCAAGGACCTCTACATCCCGGTGAACCGGGACCAGGGGCAGATGCTGTACCTGCTGGCCAGGTCCATCGGCGCGAAGCGGATCGTGGAGTTCGGGACCTCGTTCGGAATCTCCACCATCTACCTGGCGGCGGCGGCGCGCGACGGCGGCGGCGGGCGCGTCATCGGCACGGAGTTGGAGCCGGCCAAGCACGCCCGCGCGGTGCAGCACCTGGCCGAGGCCGGGCTCTCGGAGTTCGCCGAGGTGCGGCTGGGCGACGCCCGCGAGACGCTGAAGGACGTGGAGGCGCCGCTGGACCTGGTGCTGATGGACGGGTGGAAGGACCTCTACCTGCCCATCATCCAGATGCTGAAGCCCAGGCTGCGGCGCGGCGCGCTGGTGCTGGGCGACAACATCTTCACCTTCAAGAAGGCGCTCCGGCCGTACGTCGAATGGATGCAGTCGGAGGCGAACGGGTTCCGGTCCAGCACGCTGCACGTGTCGGACGGGTTCGAGATGTCGCTCTACGTCGGCTAGGGGACGACGAAGTCCGGGCCGACGAGGAAGGACAGCTCGCGCTCGACGGTGACGGTGGCGGCGCCCACGGTGACGGCTTCGCCGTCGTGGAGCCGGTGGTCGCCGTTGTTGGGGCGCGGGAGGGTGACCTGGGTGCCGGCGGCGGGATTCGAACCTCCCTTCACCCGGACGACCTGGTCGAAGTCCGGCGGGGCGGTGATGGCGTGGAGGAGGAAGCCGCCCGGGAGCCAGAGGTACGAGAGCGCCGGCGCGGCGGGCGTGGCGGTGGAGAGCGGCTTCACCAGGACCACCTTCTGCACCTTCACCTCCGCGCCCTTCACCAGCTCCACCCCGCCTGATTCGAAGTTGCCGCGGAACACCGCCGCCTTGAACGCGGTCAGCCGCCCGTCCGCCAGCGCGGTGAGGTCCAGCTTCTCCGGCACCAGCGTGTAGCCCTGGTCGGAGAAGGAGGGCGGCGCCTTCCAGGTGGGGTGCGAGAGGGAGACCTGGAGCACGAGCTGGAGGTCGTGCGGGGCGTGGAACATGGGGATGTGCGAGGCGTAGGTCGGCGCGCCGTCTCCGCCCCCGAAGAGCACCATCCCGTGCGTGCCCATCCGGACGGGCGTGGCGGGGGGTTGTGAGAGCGCGATCAGGGCCAGGGAGAGGAAGAGCATGCGCGCCCCATTACCACGGGACCGCGATGCGCTCCCGGCGCAGGGCGACGGCGCGCCTTTCGGTGGCGGGGATCGCCGCTTCCTCCGGCCGCGCCTCGCCGCACGACGGCCACCACCACACCGCCGCCGCCACCGCGACCGCGAGCAGCAGCCCGGCGATGGCGACCCCGCGCCGCATCAGCTCACCGCGTCCTGCCGCACCTTCCCGCTCCGCTTCCCGCTATGGTTCACGCGCCCCTCCACCCAAGGAGATCCACATGAAGCTGAAGCTCCTCGCGCTCCCGTGCGCCGCCGCCCTGATGACCGCGTGCGGACCGGCCGGCATCGATCGCATCAACCACGTGGTGGTCATCTATCTGGAGAACCGAAGCTTCGACAACATCTACGGGTCGTTCAACGGGGCGGAGGGGCTGAGCGCCGCCGCCACCGCGCCGCTGCAGGTGGACGCCAACGGCACCGCGTACGCCACGCTCCCGCCGACGGGGGACGCCCGCTTCCCGACCGACCTCCCCAACGCGCCGTTCGACATCGGCCTCTACATCCCGCCGGACCAGCCCACCGCGGACCTGGTGCACCGCTGGTACCAGGAGCAGCAGCAGATCGACGGCGGGAAGATGGACAAGTTCGCGGCCGTCTCCAACGCCAAGGCGCTGAGCATGGGCTACTACCAGACCAGCGGGCTGCCGCTGGCGGACCTGGCGAAGAAGTACACGCTCTGCGACCGGTTCTTCCACGGCGCGTTCGGCGGGTCGTTCCTCAACCACATCTACCTGATCTCCACCGCCGCCCCGACCTTCCCGGGCGCGCCGTCCGCCATGAAGTCGACGGAGGACGCCTACGGCAACATGGTGACCGACGGCGCGGTGACGCCCGCGGGCTACGTGGTGAACACCTCCTTCACCGTCAACACGCCCCACCCGTCCACCACCCCCGTGAACCAGCTCATCCCGAACCAGACGTTCGACACCATCGGCGACCGGCTGACCGCGGCCAAGCTGGACTGGGCCTGGTACTCGGGCGGGTGGAACGACGCGCTGGCGGGCGCGCCGGACTCGCGCTTCCAGTTCCACCACCAGCCGTTCGCCTACTTCGCCAACTACGCGGATGGGACGGCGGCCAAGGCGGAGCACCTGAAGGACGAGGCGGACTTCATCTCCGCGGCGAAGGCGGGGGCGCTGCCGGCGGTGTCGTTCGTCAAGCCCATCGGCGCCAACAACGAGCACCCCGGCTACACGGATCTCATCACCGGGGAGAACTACACCATGGGGCTGATCGACGATGTGCGGAACGGGCCGAACTGGAAGGACACCGCGATCATCGTCACCTACGACGAGAACGGCGGCTTCTGGGACCACGTCGGCCCGCCGGCGACGGACAGCTGGGGCCCGGGCACCCGCGTGCCGGCGCTGGTGATCGCCCCGTTCGCCAAGCAGGGCTTCGTGGACCACACCAGCTACGACACCTCGGCCATCCTCGCGCTCATCGAGCACCGCTGGGGCCTGGACCCGCTGGGCACCCGCGACGCCGCGGCGGCGGACCTGTCGGCGGCGTTCCAGCCGTAGCGGTTTTTCGGCCGGCTTCCCGGCGGCATTCGCGAGAGGAATGCAGGTGCGGATGCGGGCCCCGGCGTTTTTCAGCGCGCCGGCTGCAGGAACCGCCCGGCGGCGAGCTGGCCGATCGCCTCGCGCGCCAGCGCCGGGTCCATCCTCGCGCCCGAGCGCAACCGCGCCACCGCGGCGTCCACCGCCGTGGGCCGCTCGAAGGCGGCGAGCACCGCCAGCAGCGCGGAGCCCTCCTCGCCCTGCTGCAGGGCCGGGTCGGAGAAGCGGCGCCGGCTCAACGACGGCGCGCAGGTCACCCCGGTGCCGTCCACCGACCGGACCACCGTCACCGGCTCCCGCGCCACCTTGGCGGGCGCGCGGTGGCGGCCCAGCCAGTCGCCCAGCTCGAAGGTGCGGGTGGAGGCGGCGGCGTTCACCAGCCGGGTGCGCCCGTGGACCTCCACCCGGCCGCGGCGCTCGGCGCGCCCCCACACCAGGCGGTCCACCTCGTCCGAGGTCCGCTGCACCGCCGCCTCCAGCTCCGGCTCCAGGTAGCGCACCATGGGCACGCTCCGCGCGCCCGGCTCGAGGCCTTCGAAGTACCCGAGGAACTCCTGGAAGGTGCGCGCCTCGGTCGCCATGCCGAAGCGTTCGGGGTGCTCGGTGACCAGCGCCCCCGGCTGCGCCTCCAGCCGCTGGTACCCGACCGAGCACCCCAGGTCCAGCACGCGCTCCACCAGCCGCCGCTCCTCCTCCAGCGTGCCGAGGGAGGCGAACGGGAGCCCGGCGATGCCGGAGATCTCCAGCTGGAGGTTCGGGTGGGCGCGGCAGGACGCGATCACCTCCAGCAGGCGCGCGTCGTCCGGGCACGGCTTGAGCAGCCCGCGCGACATCTGCTCCCGGCGCTGCGTCTCCGAGAAGCAGCCGATGTCGAGCACCATGTACGCGCGCTGGAAGCGGCGGGAGAGCGTCTCCGCCAGCTCCGGCGGCGGCACGCCCCACAGGAAGTAGGTGGTGGAGTGGCGCGTCAGGTCCACGCCCTCCCACGTCCGCTCCAGGAACGCCGCCGTGCTCCCGGCGAAGTCGTAGCGGAGCTGCCAGGTGCGCGGGACGATCTCCCGGTGGTCCGCGCGCACGCACTCCTCCGGGCGGAGGAACGGGTCCGCTCGCCCGAAGGTCGCCTTCTGCAGGCCGCGGGTCCCGCTGCAGTACAGGCAGTTCTCGCTACAGCCCTTCCCCGGCGCCACCCACCCGGAGAAGGAGTGCAGGTCCAGCTGGCTGAGGAACAGCTCGTCGAAGTGCGAGTAGAAGACGTCGCGGCTGTCCGCGCCCTGCACGTACGAGAGCGCGGGCGCGCCGCCGGAGTCGTGGGGGGCGTCGCGGGTGACCACGTTGGGCGGAGACGGGTCGCCGCGGCAGAGCGACCGCAGCGGCACCTCGCCGTCGCCCAGCGCCACGAAGTCCACGCAGTCCCACTGGACCAGGTCCCGCCACCAGAACGTGGCGCTGTTGCCGCCGAGGACGATCCGCGCCCCCGGGTCGATCTTCCGCACCGCCCGCGCCAGGCGCCGCGCCCCGGCGACGTGGTGGAACCACTTGAGGCTGATCCCCACCAGCTTCGGCCGGACGCGCGCCATCAGCGCCTCCAGCCGCCGCTCCGTCCCGCCGTCGTCGTCGAGCTGGACGTACGCCTCCACCCCGTGCCGGCGCAGGTACGACGCCAGGTAGAGGATGCCGCAGGTGGCCTCGCCGCTGCCGGCGCCGAGGAGGAGGACCGGGGAAAGCATTCGCCCGCGCGCTAGGCCCGCAGCTGGGTGCGGAACAGCATGTCCCAGAGGTGGAGCATGGACCCGTAGTTCCCCTGCAGCCTGGCGTGGTGCAGGTCGTGGTGCTCCGTCAGCCCCAGCACCTTGAGGTGGCGGAGCACGCCGGACGGCAACCCGGAGTGGATGATCAGCTCCCGGACGTTGCGGAACAGGTTGTACGCGAGGAACGGCAGGATGGGGATCCGGCCCAGCCAGAGGTGCGTGGCCAAAAGCCCGATCACGATGCCGATCGCGCCCAGGGCCCACTCCAGCGGGTGCACGTAGATGTAGTCGAGCGGCACCGGCGCGTACGCGCGGTGGTGGATGCGGTGGATGGTCCGGTACAGGAACGGCACCTGGTGCAGCGCGCGGTGGTACGCGTAGAAGTAGGCGTCGTCGAGCACCAGCATCAGCAGGAACACCGCCGCGAACACCGCGGGCGACCGGACCTCCCAGGTGAAGAGCGCGAGGTTCCGCCACACCCCGGCGACGCTGAGCGCGAGGAGGACGAGGAGGTTGGCCGCGATCAGCGGGATGCGCCCGCGCCACTCCTCCCACGGGACCATCCGCGCCGGGCCCTGGATCCGGCGGGCGATGACCGACGGCGAGTGAAACTCCCACCAGGTCGCGACCACGCCGGCCAGGTTGCTGCTCAGCAAGACCAGGGAAACGGCGGCGACCAGCCCCATGGAGACCGATTAAACCCTGTAATAGCCTCCCGCGTCGAATGACCATCGACGTCACCCTTCCGACGCCGGCGGGTCAGCGCTTCGTGCAGCTCCCCACCGACGTCGAACGGTCGGCGGGGTCGGCCCACGAGGCGGCCTCGACCCCGCGCCCGGTCGATCTCCCCGGAGATCGCGCCGCGCAGCTGGGGGCGTTCGTCGCGATGCTGCACCGCTACACGCAGCAGCCGCACATCTCGGTGGACGTCTCCGCGGACGGGCGGCGGGCCGCGCTGGAGGTGGAGGTCGACGGCGACGCGCCGGTGTCGTCGCTGATGGATCACGCCCGGGCCGCGCTCGCCGGCGGCCAGGAGGGCGGAGACGCGCCCTGCAACGTGGCGGCGACCTTCGGGCCCGCGCCCGCCGCGCCGGGCCGGTACGACGTCCACTTCCGCTTCGACGGGCCGCGCCTGGAGGTCGCGTACAACGCCGCGCTGATCCGCGCGCCCAGCGTGGACCGGCTGATCGACAGCTACGCCACGCTCCTCGCCGCGGCGGTGGCGGACCCGAGCACCGCCGTGGACCGGCTGCCGCTGCTGAGCGCCGGGGAGCTGCGCGCGCTCACCGTGGAGCAGGACAGCGGGACCGCGACGTACCCGCGGCAGCCGGTGCACCAGCGCTTCGAGGCGCTGGCGAAGGAGCAGCCCGCCGCGGTCGCCGCCTCCTTCAAGGACCAGCAGATCACCTACGGGGAGCTGGACGCGCGCAGCAGCCGGCTGGCGCACTACCTCGTCGCGGCGGGGGTGGGGCCGGAGGTGCCGGTGGCGGTCTGCGTCCGGCCGTCGCTGCACGTGCTGGTGGCGATGCTGGCCGTCTGGAAGGCGCGCGGGCTGTACCTCCCGCTGGACCCCACGCACCCGGAGTCGCTGATCGGCCGGATGCTGGACGAGGCGAAGCCCCGGATGGTGCTCACCACCTCGGACCTGGCCTCGCTCACCGCGCGCTTCCCGCGGCTGCAGCTGGACACCGAGGCCGCGGTGTTCGCCCAGCTGCCCTCCGCCGCGCCGGACCGCCAGGGCACCCTCGACGACCCGGCGTACCTCTTCTACACCTCCGGCACCACCGGCAAG
>DASRBA010000391.1:0-28253 GCA_035637895.1 Myxococcaceae bacterium | reverse complement strand
GATCCGCTGCACCAGGTAGTCCGGCTCGTAGAGGCCGACGGTGAGCTCCGGCCGGACCCGCCCCTTCCCGTGGCAACCGGCGCAGAACTTCTCGACGAGCGCCTTGCCCGCCTTGGGGTCGCCCGAGGTGGCCTTGGCCAGCGCCGTCCGCCGCGTCAGCGCCAGCGCGTCGTAATTCAGCGCCGGCGCGGCGTCGTCCGGAGCGATGGTCTTGAGGTACGCCTCCAGCTGCGCCTCCTGCGCCGGCCCCAGCCCCTGCGGGCTGAGCATGAACAGCCGGTTGCAGATCGAGGCCGCCTTCCCCGGCGCAGGCGCCAGCCCCTGCCAGAGTGAGGCGCGGTGGGCGGCGTCGTAGAGGGTGTGGCTGGGATGCACCCCCTTGCCCTCGTAGATACCGGCGCGCTCGTCGGTCACCGCGTGGCAGGAGGCGCAGGTGAGGGCGTTGCCCGCGCCGCCCAGGTTCTTGTCCGCGAACAGCCGCTCGCCCTTGCCGTTGATCGAGTCGGCGGGGAACTTGAACTTCGGCGGGGCCGGCTTGCGGGGCACCTGCGCCACCGAGATCAGCGCCCGCTTCACCTCGGGCAGCCGGGCCTCCGCGGTGGCGGCGGCGGGAGCGGGCATGTCGGGCGCCAGCAGCGTCCCGTCGAAGGTGACGTGGGCGGTGTCGCCCAGCTTGAGGAACAGCCGGCGCGGGCGCTGGATGTTGTAGTCGGAGAGCTTGATGTCGAAGCTGGCGCGGACGTTCACCGCCTGGTGGCCGTCGCGCTCGCCGAGCCGCGCGGTGATGGGCGCCGCCAGCGGCCGGGTCACCCCGTGCAGGTTGAGCGAGAACACCGCCGTCCCCTGCGACGAGACGCCCATCGCGGGCTTCTGCGCCCACTCCACCTGCTTCAGCTCCAGCACCGCGTTGGGGAACTTCGAGGTCTCGAAGAACTGGTCGCGGAGGTCCTCGTCGCGCAGGTCGAGGCCGGTGTGGAACGAGTTGAGGTCCAGCACCAGCCGCGCGGTGGTGGCGCCGCTCTCCGGGTCCATCTGCGCCGCGCCCAGCACCCCGTAGGCGAGCCCGCCGATGGTGTCCAGCGGCGCCTCCACCGAGAAGCGCACCTCCGCCTGTCCGGGCCGGGTGAGCAGGAAGTTGGTGGGGGCGGCGCGCGCGGTGGAGGCCGCGGCCAGGAGCGCCAGCGCGGCGGCGAGGTGTGGCGGTCGAAGCAGAAGCTTCATCGGCATGGGCGAATTCCCCTTCACCGCCGCACCACGGCGGTTCCCAAGAGCTGGTCGAACAGTCCCGTCCGCTGGGGCGCGAGCGCGCCCAGGCCGCTCGCCAGCCACAGCACCAGCAGCGCGCCGGCGGACAGGCCCAGCGGCGTGCTGGCCGGTGAGGAGGCGTAGGCGGTGGCGAGGAAGGCGCACGCGAGCGGCAACCACGCGTAGCACAGGCCGAAGCGGAACAGGCTGCGAAGGAACCCGGCCCGCCGCCCGCCGCGCTCCAGCCGCAGCCGGAGGGCCCACTGTCCGGCGCTCGCGCCCAGCAGCGGGAGCGACAGCGCGGTGGCTCCGAAGAGGAGCGCGGAGGGCGCCCACGGCGCGCGGAAGTAGGTGAAGCGCCACAGCGCCAGCGCGGGGAGCAGCTCCAGCGCCACCGAGGCCAACCGGCGCCAGAGCGGGGCGGAGGCGGCCGGCGAGCGCCCCGGCGTGACGGAGGACTTCCGGGGCGTGGCGCTGGTGAACGGCGTGGCGCGCGAGCCCTGCCGGAACGGCGTGCCCGGTTCGCCGGAGCCGGCGCTGCCGGAGGACTTCGCCTCGGCGACGGCGGCGGAGAGGCTCTGCACCAGGGAGGAGAGCTCGGCGCGGGTGGTGCGCTCGCCGTGGCGGTCGATCCACTCGTTGAGGTCCGCCTGCATCTCGTCCGCGCCGGCGTAGCGGCGGTCCGGGTCCTTGGTCAACGCGCGGAGGACGATCTGCTCCAGCCCCGCCGGCACGGGCCTATGCGGCGTGGCCAGCGGTGGCGGGTCCATGGTCATCGCCCGGTGGAGCACCTCCGCCTCGTTGTCGCCGCGGAAGGGGCGGTGGCCGGCGAGCAGCCAGTACAGGGTGACGCCCATCGACCAGACGTCGGCGCGGCGGTCGATGGGTTTGCCCTGCATCTGCTCCGGGGCCATGTAGCCGATCTTCCCCTTCACTTGCCCGGCGAGCGTGATGCCTTTGAGGGACGCCGCCTTGGCGATGCCGAAGTCGAGGATCTTCACCATCCCCTCGGCGGTGAGGAACAGGTTCTCCGGGGAGACGTCGCGGTGGATGATGTTCAGCGGCCGGCCCTGCGCGGTGAGGGTGTGCGCGAAGTGCAGCCCTTCGCAGGCGGCGGCGACCACGTGCGCGCAGAGGGAGGGGCTGGGGAAGGTGCGGAGGTGGCGGATGTGGGCGCGGCGGAAGCGGAGCAGGTTCAGCCCGTCCAGGTACTCCATGGCGATGTAGTAGCGGCCCAGGTCCTTCGCGGTGCCCTCGCCCAACTCGTAGATGGAGACGACGTTGGGGTGGTTCACCAGCGCGGCCAGGCGCGCCTCGTTGAACAGCATCTGGATGAAGTCCGCCCGTTCGGCGAGGTGCGGGTGGATCATCTTGAGGACCAGCGTGCGCGCGAAGCCCTCCGGCCCCTGCTTCTCCGCGAGGTACACCTGCGCCATGCCGCCGGCGTCCAGCTTCTTCAGGAGCGTGTAGGGGCCGAACTGCGCCGGGAGCTGGCCGAGCTCACCCGTGTGGGGGGGATGGTCCACGGATACCTGCGCGTCCATGTCGGGCTCCACTACGCCTGACGGGGCCGCGGAGATTCGCGCAGCGTGGGGTATTCCGGCAAGCGGGAGAGGGTAGGGATTCCGGGAGGCTGCGTGGGGTGGGGGGTGTGCTAAGAGCGGAAAGAATGGGAAATCCGCGAATGACCGCCCAGTGGTGGTGGTTGATGATCGCGCCGTGCGTGGCCGTTGCTCAGCCGCAACTCGGGCCGACGGAGCTGTCCCGGGCTAAATCTCTGCTGGACCTGTACAAGGCGGAGCTGTCGGCGGAGCAGTACGCGTCGTTGAGCAGCAAGCTCGCGCAGACGGAGCAGGCGTACGTGGAGCTCACGGCGGTGACGGGCGAGACCGCGGCCGCCGCCGCAGAGACGGCCGCGGCCACGGAGGTGGTGGCGACTGGAGGGAGGGCGGTGCTGAGCGGCATCGCGGACGTCTTGCCGTTGCTCCTCTTCGTTTATCCGGCGACTGCGCACGCGCCCGGAATGAAGGAGGAGAAGCCGCAGGTGCGGGCGGCGAAGGCGAAGCTGGAGCAGAGCGTGAAGGAGCTCGCGGAGGCGACGAAGAAGGTAGATGGGGAACTACAAGCGGCGAAGACGAAGCGGCCGAAGTCGATGCTCGAAAACTGCATGAGCTTCAGCGTGCGCGGACCTGAGGCTCGCGAGGCATTCTGTCAGATGCTCCCCCCAAGAATGGACGATCGACTGAAGCACGAATGTTGGAAGGCAGTTCGGGAGAGCGCCCAGTACTGGGAGAACACGTGTCGCGCAATCCTCGGAAGGTGACCAACGACTGGAAGCCAAAGCTGAAGAAGATCGACGACGTGCTGGTCGAGGGCGATCTCCACTTCAGGCAAGGAAGGGCCCGATGGGCGCGCGTGCACGTGAAAGTTGGGCGTCCGAAGCCCTTGCCCGAAACGGACTACTACTGCCCGATCCAAGCGAGAGGTTTCTTCAAGGGCGTCCTTGTGATCTGTGGCGTCGCCCCGCTCGACTCGCTCATGAACGCCATGAACGTGTTGAACAAGTACACCGACTATCTCCGCGGCATGAGTGACGACTTGGGAATCCTCCCCAAGCCCCAGCTACGCCCCTACCGCGCCTGGCGCCGCCATCTCCCCAGGACCAAGACCAAGCCCTAGCATCCGCCCCCCGACGATCCGCCCGCGCTCCACCTCGATCACCCAGTACCCCTCCCGCCCTCGCTGCGTCGACGACCCCGCCCCGAACAAGTGAGGTCGCGTCTCCGTCGCCGCGTGGTGGTACCGCCGGTGGATGTGCCCGTGCAGCACCGCGAACCTCGGCCCCCTCGCCACCCGGAACAGCGCGTCCTTGTCCGCCAGCGCGTGGTACGCCTTGTCGCGCTTCCCCTTCTGGTTGAGCGGCGCGTGGTGCACCACCACCACCATCGCCCGCTCCTTCAGCCGCGGGTCGTTCGCCGCATCCCGCAACCCACCCAGCTGCCGCTTCCCGATCACCCCGAACGACATCCCGGGCACCGCCGGCACCCGCGCGCTCTTCAACCCGACGATCGCCACGTCCTCGCCCAGCAGCCGCACCAGCGGCCAGATCCCCTCCCGCGCGAACTCCGGCAGGTCCGACTTCAGGAGCGGCGCGAACGTCGTCTCGAACCTCCGGTCCCGGTACGCGCCCGGCGTGTAGACGTCATGATTCCCGGGGATGACCGTGCACCGCAGCGGATCCTCCGCCAGATCCCCCAGCGCCGCCTTCGCCCCCTCGAACTCCCCCGGCAGCGCGTACGCCGTCAGATCCCCGGAGACGATCAGGTGGTCCGCCCCCAGCGTCCGGAAGTCGCGGACGATCTGCCGGATGGAATCCCCCGCCTTCGCGTACGCCACCTGCCGCCCGCGCAGCCGAAGCTCACCCAGCGCGATCCATCTCCGCCAGCCCAGCTTCAGCAGCGGGATCTTCGAATAATCGAGGGTGACGTGGACGTCGGAGCAATGAAGGATTCGCACGGTCACAGGCCGGCGACTGTCTAGCTCGCTCCGGGCGCCCGTGCACGCCCGTCCACCCAGCCCGTCCGCCGCAGCGCGTCCCGCACCCGCGCCAGCAGGTCATCCAGGTCGTACGGCTTGGTGAGGTACCCGTCCGCCCCCAGCCGCTCCGCCACGTCCGGCAGCGACCCGTCCCCGCTCATCACCACCAGCGCCGGCCGCTTCGCCACCCCGCGCAGCGCGCTCATCACCTGCGGCGACGCCACGCCCACCAGGTCCAGCAGCACCAGCGCGGGGTTCTTCCCCAGGCCCGCCAGCACCTCGTTGGGCCCGGCCGCGGACAGCACGCGATATCCCTCCACCTCCAACACCTCGACGAGCACCTCGCGCTGGGCCTCGTCGTCCTCCGCCAACAAGATCAGTGCGTTCCCATCGTCCACTCCTTCACCTCCATCCCCGGAACACCCGGTATCTTTTTCAACGTGCGCACGCCCCCGGCCCGCGCAAAGCCCGCCCGGCGCTACGCTGTGCGTCAGATGCCATTCATACCCCGCGGCCGGTTCGCCCCCAGCCCGACGGGCAAGCTCCACCTCGGCAACGCCCGCTCCGCGCTCCTCGGCTGGCTCCAGGCGCGGTCGCAGGGCGGCGAATTCCTTCTCCGCGTCGAGGACCTGGACCGCGCCCGCTGCCGCCCCGAGCACGAGGCCAACCTCCTGTCCGACCTCGAGTACCTGGGCCTGACCTGGGACGGCCCGCTGGTCCGGCAGAGCGAGCGCGGCGGCGCGTACGAGGAAGCCCTGGAGCGCCTGGACCGCCAGGGTCGCCTCTACCCATGCTTCTGCTCTCGCGCGGAGATCGCCCGCGCCGCCACCGCGCCGCACGGCGCCTCCGACGACGGCCCGCGGTACCCGGGCACCTGCGCGCGCCTCACCCCCGAGGAGCGGGCCGAGAAGGCGCGGACCCGCCGCCCCGCGCTCCGCTTCCGCCCCGAACCCTCCACCGTCACCCGCTTCGACGACCTCCTCTGCGGCCCGCAGGCGCAGGACGTGGACGCGGTGGTGGGCGACTTCGTGGTGCGCCGGAACGACGGGGTCGCCAGCTACCAGCTCGCGGTGGTGGTGGACGACGCGTCGGCCGGCGTCACCGACGTGCTCCGCGGCGACGACCTGCTCGCCTCCACGCCCCGGCAGCTGCAGCTCATCGACGCGCTGGAGCTGCCGCGGCCGCGCCACGCCCACGTCCCGCTGCTCCTGGGCGAGGACGGGAAGCGGCTCGCCAAGCGCGAGGGCGCACTGGCGGTGACGGACCTTCGCTCCATGGGCGTGCCGGCGGAGAAGGTGATCGGCTTGCTCGCCTCGTGGAGCGGGTTGGGAGACGGCGAGCCGGTCGCCGCCGCCGACCTGGTCGCGCGGTTCTCGCTGGAGAAGATCCCGAGCGCCCCGGTGATCGTCGCCGAACCGGCGATCCAGACCGCACTGGGCGTGTGATCTCCCCGGCGGCCCGGTGTCCGCGGGCCGACGTTGCACCTGTCCGCGCGGGCGATTGTCGATCCGCGCGACCGCGACGACACTGCCCCGCCATGGACGCTCAGTTGGCCGTGCGGACGGAGTCTGTGCTGGACGCGGGGGTGATGTTCGACGTGCCCGCGGCGATGCGGCTGGCGTCGGAGATCTCCCGCCTGCCCGAAGCCTCGCAGGTGGTGATCGACTTCGTGCGCACCCGCGAGTGCCACGACTTCGCGCTCGCGGTGCTCCTGCAGGCCCTGCTCCGGATTCGGGGCGGACCCCAGGTCAAGGCGCGCGGCCTCACCTCCCACCACGCGCGCGTGCTCCGGTACCTCGGCGGTCCGGACAGCTTGCTGGCGTAGCCTCCCGCGCCGCGGCCGGGATAAGGTCGGGCCCCAAGCCCGGCATGTCGGCCCGCACCGTAGAGCCGCTCGCGTCCGAGGACGCGGGCCTTCTCCGCGCGTTCCTCACCCGGGACGCCACCCACAACATGTACGCCCTGGGTATCCTCGAGGAGTTCGGGATCGCCCCGCACGCCGGCCGCGCGTTCTGGGGGCGCTTCTGGGGCCGCGACCTGGCCGCGGTGCTCTTCGTGGGCGGGGAGGGCGGCCTGCTGGTGCCGTCCGCCTCCGACCCGCAGGAGATCGCCGCCATCGCCGAGGAGGTCTCCGGCCACGGCACGCTCAAGCTGCGCGCCGCGCTGGGGGAGAAGAACGCGGTGGACGGGCTGATGAAGCACTTCTGCCCGGACCGCCCTCGCGTCTCCCGCACCTACAAGCTCTACACCGTCACCGCGGACGACCTCGGGCCCTTCACCAACCCGTCACTGCGCCTCGCGCGGGAGGGCGACCTCCCGCAGCTGGTGGAGTTGGCCGCCGCCGCGGTGCGCGAGCAGATCGACCGCGACCCGCTGCGCGAGGATCCGGAGGGCTTCAAGGCGCGGGTGGCCCAGCGCGTGCGCGGCAAGCGGACGTACGTGCTGGTCGACGAGCGCAAGCGCCTGGTGTTCAAGGTGGACGTGGGCAGCCGCTCCCAGTACGGCGCGGAGCTGGAGGGCCTCTACACCGTCCCCGAGGAGCGCGGGTCGGACCAGGCCACCCTCTCGCTGGGGCAGATCTCCCGCTTCCTGCTCTCCTCGCTCCCGCGCCTCACCCTGCGCGTGGACGACCGCGACCCCTGGCTGGCCGCCGTGGCGCGCAAGGTGGGCTACGCGCCCGGCAAGAGCTGCCGGCTGGTCGTCCGCGAATGAGCGCGCGCCCGGGCCCGGAGGAAGCGACCGGAGACCGCCGCGCCGGCGCCCCCCTGGGCCGGGGACTGAGGCCGCTCCAGGGCGAAGGCCCGGTGGTCCTCCGCGCCGCCACCGACCCGGCGTGGGTGTCGCTGGCGATGGAGCGCTTCGACGAGGTGCTGGCGGACCACGCCCACTGCGAGAAGAAGGCCGCCGCCAACGCGCTCTCGCTCCTGCAGGCGTACCCGGAGGTGCCCGGCCTGCCCGCGCAGATGGCGCGGCTGGCGCGCGAGGAGAGCGCCCACCTGGCGCGGGTGCTGGAGCTGATGGAGGAGCGGGGCCTCTCGCTCGGCCGCGACGGCGGCGACCGCTACGCGCAGGGGCTCCAGGACCTGGTCCGCCGCAACCAGCCGGAGCGGAGGCTGGACCGGCTGCTGGTGGCCGCGGTCATCGAGGCGCGCAGCTGCGAGCGCCTGGCCCTGCTCGCCGGGGCGCTGCCCGAGGGCCCGCTCCGCCGCTTCTACGCCGAGCTGGCGCAGTCCGAGGACGGCCACCAGGCCCTCTTCTTCCGCCTCGCCGCGGAGGCGCACGGCGAGGCGGTGGCCCGGGCCCGCCTGGATGTCCTCCTGGAGGCGGAAGCTGCGCTGATCGGCCACCGCCCCCTGAGTCCGACCATTCACGGCTGAGCCCGGACGGAAGCGGCCGGGAGGCTGCCGCGCCAGCGTCCCCCCGGGTATCGGGGACTGAACGGCGAAGCCCGGAGGGGTCGGGCACCCGACGATCGCAGTGTCCACCAGCGCGGTCGCCGGGCAAGCGGTCGGGCCGCTCGGCTTGCGCGCCCATAGCTTGCCCTCCGTGCTGCGAAAGCTCCTGGGGCGACTGTCGAGGTCCAGGAAACGGCTCCTGGTGCCGTTCCGGGAGCGATCCGCCCCGGCGAAGATCGCAGTGAAGAACATCGGCCACACCTACCGCGGGCGCGGCGCGGTGGTGGCGCTGGAGGACGTCAACCTCGACATCCACCACGGCGAGATGGTGTGCCTGCTGGGCCCCTCGGGGTGCGGGAAGTCGACCCTGCTGTACGCCCTGGCGGGCACGGTGGAGCCGTCCGGCGGCCACGTCACCATCGACGCCAAGGAGGTGCGCGGCCCCAGCCCGGACCGGCTGCTGATGTTCCAGGACCACGCGCTCTTCCCCTGGCTCACCGTGCGCCAGAACATCGTCTTCGCGCTGCGCGCCCGCGGGCTGGACCGGCGCGAGTGCGAGCGCCGCGCCCACGCCTTCATCCACCTCGTCCAACTGGACGGCTTCGAGCGCGCGCTCCCCCACCAGCTCTCCGGCGGGATGCGGCAGCGGGCCTCGCTGGCGCGCGCGCTGTCCATGGACCCGGCGGTGCTGCTGATGGACGAGCCCTTTGGCGCCCTGGATGCCCAGACGCGGGCGCAGATGCACACGCTGCTGCAGCAGATCTGGATGAAGACGCACAAGACGGTGGTGTTCGTCACCCATGACATCCGCGAGGCGCTGGTGTTGGGTGACCGGGTAGTGGTGATGGCCGGGCGGCCGGGGCGGATCCTGTGGGATCTGGAGGTCAGGCTGGAGCGCCCGCGCGATCCCGACGACGAGCGGCTGGTGACGCTCTCGCGGCAGATCAGCGCGGCGCTGCGGGAGGCCCAGGCCCAGAGTCGCCCCATGGCCGGGGTCGGCGGCGAGGGACGAGATGAAGTCGAGCTGGAAGGCGCCGGACGAGGGCCGGGCCTGGACGGCCGCGGGGCAACGGGTGGCGTTCCTGGCGACGCTGGTGCTCATCTGGGCGCTGGCGGCTAGGTACGGGCCCTGGCACAGCGCGCTGTTCCCGGGGCCCGCGGCGGTGGCGGTCAGCTTCGCCCGCATGGCGCGGGACGGGACGCTGCTGAGCGCGGTGGCGCGGTCGCTGCTGCGGCTGCTGCAGGGCTACGGGCTGTCGGTGCTGGTCGGCGTGCCCCTGGGCATCGCCACCGCGCGGGTGCCGCTCCTGCGCCGCACCATCAAGCCGGTGGTGATGGGGCTGCAGTCGCTCCCGTCGGTGTGCTGGATGCCGCTGGCCATCCTCTGGTTCGGGCTCTCCGAGGCGGCCATCCTCTTCGTGGTGGTGATGGGGTCGCTCCTCTCCATCGCCATCTCCACCGAGGACGGCGTCAGCTCCATCCAGCCGCAGCTGCTCCAGGTCTCCGGGACGCTGGGCATTCGCGGGGCGCGCTTCTACGGCGGCGTGCTCGTCCCCGCCGCGCTCCCCGGCATCGTCACCGGGCTCAAGCTGGGCTGGAGCTTCGCCTGGCGCGCGCTGATGGCGGGCGAGCTGCTCTTCGTCTCCGGCGGGCTGGGCCAGCTGCTCACCACCGCACGCGAGCTCTTGGACGTGGCGCAGGTGATGGCGGTGATGGCGGCCATCGTCGCCATCGGCGTGGTGATGGACCGGGTCCTCTTCCAGGCGGTGGAGACCCGGGTCCGCAGGCGGTGGGGGCTGGAGGCGACATGAGGTCGTTCAAGTGGGCGGTGGTGGCGCTGGCGGCGGTGGCGGTGGCGGGGTGCTCCCGGAGGAAGGCGAACGAGGGCCCGCTCGTGCTCGGCTACTTCCCCAACATCACGCACGCCCAGGCCATCGTGGGCATGCGCGACGGGACGTTCGAGCGGGAGCTGAAGGGCCGGCCGCTCAGGACGCGCACCTTCAACGCCGGGCCGGCGGCGATGGAGGCGCTGATGGCGGGCGAGCTGGACGTGGCCTACGTAGGGCCGGGCCCGGCGATCGTCGCCCACATTCGCTCCGGCGGGCGGGTGAAGGTGATCGCCGGGGCGGCGTCCGGCGGCGCGGGGCTGGTGGTGAGGGGGATCAGCGGCCTGGACGGGCTCGCCGGCGAGAAGATCGCGGTGCCGCAGATCGGCAACACCCAGGACATCGCGCTCCGCTTCTGGCTCAAGGGGCAAGGCAAGAGCGCCGCGCAGGTGACGCCGCTGGACAACCCGGAGATCGTCAACCTCTTCCGGCAGGGCCTGCTGAAGGCCGCCTGGGTGCCGGAGCCGTGGGCGGCGACGCTGATCTCCGAGGGCGCCACGCTGCTGGTGGACGAGCGGACGCTCTGGCCGGGCGGCCGCTTCCCCACCACCGTGATGGTGGCCACCGACCAGGCGCTCAAGAACCGCCGCGAGGAGGTGAAGGCGGTGCTCCGCGCGCACCTGCAGCTCACCGCGCGCGCCCGGAAGGACCCGGCCGCGTTCACCCGCGCGGTCAACGACGGCTTCGAGTCGCTGACGAAGAAGCGGCTGAAGGACGAGGTGATGACCTCCGCCTTCGGCCGCCTGGAGCTGGTGACCGACCCGATGCAGGACCAGCTCCGGGTGGAGGCCGAGCACGCCGCCGCCCTCGGCTACGTGCCGAAGGCGGACGCGTCCCACCTGGTGGATCCGTCGCTGCTCCGGGAGCTGGGCGCGGAGCAGGGCGTGGGCGGCAGCGGCCCCGGGCGCTGAGCTACTCGGTGGCGAACACCACCAGCGGGCCGCGCGGGTACTTCCCGCCGGAGGTCTCGCCGTGGAGGTTGTGGTCGTGGGCGATGGAGAGGCCCTTGCCCAGCCGGCAGCTCACGCAGATGGCGTCCTTCTTCTGGTCCATGTGCACCAGCACGTCGTAGCGCTCGCCGGAGACGATGGGCAGGGTGTCCTTGAAGTACGGCGCGGTCAGCCCGCGGCCGTCCGTGCCCACCACCTCCATGTGGTACGCGTGGGGATGGAACGCGAAGGTGTGGTCCCAGCCCATGGCGAGCATGCGCAGCAGCACCGTCTCGCCCTCCTTGCCCTTGATGAGCGAGCGCGGGTCCGCCACCGTCGACAGCTTGTTGGTGAGGTCGGACGTGAAGATGCGGCCGTTGACCATGAAGTAGTTCGTCTTGAACTTGGTCATGTCGTACTCGCCCACGTCGTGGATGGCGTCGTTGTGCTCGGTGTCCATCTCCGAGAAGAAGAGCGTGTACTCGCGGTCGTAGTGCTTGCCGTAGATGGTGTTGGGCTTGGGGCCCTCCACGATGAACGCGCCGTACATCCCGAGCAGGGCGTGCGTCGAGGTGTCCACGTGGCAGTGGTACATGTACGTGCCCTCGTGCTTGGCGATGAAGCGGTACTGGTAGCTCTCGCCCACCGGCACGCCCGCCAGCAGCTTCTCCGGGATGCCCTCGGTGGGGACGCCCGGCGTCCCGTCGTAGACCGTCATCACGTCCATCCCGTGGAAGTGGATGGTGTGGGTGACGTTGCCGAACGCGCTGGACGGGTCGAGGTGATGGTGGCCGCTGTTGTGGAGGTAGACCGTCACGTCGTCCCCCTCCTTCACCCGGATGGTGGGGGCGGGGATCTGCGGCGCGGGCAGCTGGGCGCCCTCGGGGGCCGCCTCGAACTGGTCGTTGTAGGCGACGTAACTCACGATGTACGTCTTCGTGCCGTCCGCCAGCTCCCACTCGCCGTCGTTGACATAGAGGTGGAAGGTCTTCCGCGGGTGGGTGGTGAGGACCGGGCCCCTGGTGAGCTCCGCCACCGCCGGGACCGCGGCGAGCGTGACCAGGCCGAAGGCGGCGACCACGAGCTGGCGTTTCATCGCGACGCGAGCTCCGGATTCGGGGTCGCCTTCGAGCCGCCCACGGTGACCGGGTACGCTCGGGCCTTCTCCTCGTCCGTCAGCTTCTCGCCCCACAGCCGCAGCGTGTAGCTGCCGGGGGGGACGCCCTTGATGGTGAAGGTGCCGGTCTTCGGGTCGGGCTGGGTGAAGTACGGGTTCTGCAGCACCGGGATGAAGGCCACCATCTCGCGGTGGATGTTGCAGGAGAGCTTCACCACGCCCGGCTCGCCCATCTTCACGGTGGCGCTGGCCTTGGGCGGAATGCCCTGGTTGAAGAGCACCTTCTTGTCCGCGCGGCCGAAGACGTTGTGCAGCTCTGGGTCCTCGCTCTGGAAGGCGATGCTGGTGCCCACCAGCACCGGCAGCAGCCGGGGCACGTAGGTGTTCTTGATCTGGTTCATCACCGCCGGCTGCGCCGGCGGCGGGAACTTGCCCGGCGCCTTCTCCACGTAGACCAGCTCCACCTTCTTGCGGAGCCCGGAGGCGACGGTGCCGGTGAGGTCCTCCGACCTGGGCGCGGCAGCGGCGGCGACCGGCAGCAGGACGACCGCGGCGACGATGAGGCGATTCATGGTGTCTCCATTCCTCGGGTGCGTTCCGGATCGGAAAAGCAAGGGACACGCCAGCGCCCGATCAGGTGAGCGCCCGGGCGGGACGCGAACGGCCTGCGCGCGGCAGCAGGTGCGCGCGCAACCGTTGCGAGCGCGCGGGCGGCGCGCCTCGGCGCGCATGACCCGGAGTGATGGCGCCCAGCAGCGGGTGCAGCGTCCGCGCCTGGCCCGGTCCGCCTGGCCTGAGCTTTCGAGGAGCTCCTTCCCCCGACCCGGGGGGCTCAAATCGTGCGAGGCTGCCCGGCCATGGACACCTCCACCGCCCGCGTCCGCTTCTGGGTCGTCGCCCCGGCCAGCGCCTCGCCCGCCGGCCGCCGCTTCACCGTCAACGACGACCGCTTCGCCGCGGAGCTGGCCGCCGTCACCAACCAGGTGAGCGTCACCATCCCGGACAAGCTGGGCCCGGGCCCCACCCGCAGCTTCACCATCGGCTTCGGCAAGCTCCGCGGTTTCCAGGTGTCCGCGCTCCCCTCGGCGGTGTCGCTGCTGGGCTCCCTCAAGTCGATCGCCGAGAGCCCGGGCTCGCCGGAGGCCGCCGCCGCCAAGGTGAAGGAGCTGTGCGGGGACGGGCCGCTCGCCGCCGCCCTGGCCGCGGTGGCGCAGGACCCGGCCCCCGCTCCCAAGGACAAGGACGCGCCGCTCACCGCCGAGGACCTGCAGCTCAAGAGCGCTGCCGCCTCCGCCATCGACAGCTTCCTCCGCTCCACGCGCGCCGCCGGCGCCGCGTCCCCGTCGGCGCCCTCCGGGGACCGGGTGGCCCGCCTGCGCGCCGTGCTCCAGGCGGCGGTGGACGGCACCGCGCGGGACCTCCTCGCCACCCCGCCCCTCTCCCGCATCGAGTCCACCTGGCGCGGCCTCCGCCTCCTCACCGAGCAGTGCCCGGCCGCGGCCCGCATCCTGGTGGAGGTGATCGACGCCGGGCCCTCCGCCGCGGTGGAGCTGCTGGAGAAGGAGATGCCGGAGGAGGCGTTCGACCGGCCGGAAGCCGTCTTCATCGCCTCGCCGGTGGCCGACGCGGAGGTGGCCAGGAAGCTGGCCGAGCTGGGCGAGTCCTACAACGTCCCGGTGGTGGTGGACCTCGACCCGGCGGTCGCGCTCGGCGCGGGCGGGCTGAAGGCGGACCTGGACGCGGTGCCCCCGCCGCCCGTCCCGGAGGCCTGGGCGGCGTTCCGGGGCGAGGAGAGCTCGCGCTGGCTGTTCGCCGCGGTGAACCCGGTGGCGCTGCTCCAGGAGGCCGGCCACACCTGCCTGGGCAGCCCGTCCATGGGGATCGCGGCGATGCTGGCGCAGAGCTTCGCCACCACCGACGGCTTCGGCCGCGTCATCGGCCCGGGCGGCGCGCTCCAGGCCCCGGCCACGCTGCCGCAGGAGGGCGGCGCCCCCGCCCCCACCGAGATCTTCGTCTCCGCCGCGCGCCAGTCCGCGCTCGCCGGCCGCGGGCTTCTGGCCGTGGGGAGCGTGCGCGGCAAGGACCAGCTGGCCCTCACCAGCGCCGCCAGCGCCCGCGCCACCGCGGAGGCGACGCCGCTGCCGGGGCAGATCGTCACCGGGCGGCTGGTGCGCTTTTCACAGTGGGTGCGCGACCAGATCCCCCCCACCGCCACCGAAAAGGACGTGGAGTCGATGTTCGGGGAGGCCGCCCAGGTGTTCCTCTTTGCCGGGGCTTCCGGGGCCGGCCGGGTGGAGGCCGAGCTGCTGCCCGGGGAGCCGCGCCGCATCATGGTGCGAGCGGCGCTCCCCGCCTCCCACGCCGGCACCCCGTTCCAGATTGCATTCGAGCTGCCACTCAGGGCCTGATCGCCGGATCCCGGGGAGGTCTAGGGGGTGCTTCCCCGCGGGTTTTGTGCTTTGAACTTCCTCAACCCGCGAAAGGGAATCCATGGGCGTCAGCGCGCCGCTCCAGGCCAGCCAGCCGGAGTTCGACTTCGAGATCGAGTCCCAGTCCGGCCCCCTGCTGGTGCTGAGGTTCCAGGCACGGGAGGCCCTCTCCAGCCTCTACGAGGTCAGGCTGGAGCTGGCCGCCGGTCCTGAGACGGACGTGGACATCCCCTCGCTGATCGGCAAGCCGGCCTGCCTCACCGTCCACTCGGAGGCCGAATCGCGCTTCTTCCACGGCATCGTGGCCCGCATGGCCCAGGGCGGCACCAACCCCCAGAACCGCTACCCCAAGCGGTTCGAGGTGACGGTGGTGCCGAAGCTCTGGACGCTCCGCCACGCCAGCAACTGCCGCATCTTCCAGGACCAGACCACGCCGGAGATCGTGGAGAAGCTCCTCAAGGAGCACCAGATCAAGCACCGGCTGGACCTCAACGGCACCTACCGCATCCGCGAGTACTGCGTGCAGTACCGCGAGACGGACCTGGACTTCGTCTCCCGGCTGCTCGAGGAGGACGGCATCGCCTACCGCTTCGAGCACGAGCAGGGCGACCACACCCTGGTCCTGGTGGACGCCAACACCTCGTACCCGGACGTGCCGGGCGACGCGACGCTGATCTTCAACCCGGGCGGCGCGCTGGCGGAGACGGAGGTGGTCTCCTCCATCAGCCGCACCCTGGAGATGCGCTCCGGGTCGGTGGCGCTGCGCGACTTCAACTTCCTGCGGCCGGCGCAGGACCTCAGCGCCAAGGAGGAGGCGGACGGGAACGAGAAGGCGCTGCAGCTGTACGACTACCCCGGCGGCTACGGCGAGTCGGGGGACGGCAAGACGCTGGCCAAGGTGCGGCTGCAGGAGGCGCGGGCCCGCGCGGACGTGGTGGAGGGGACGGCGGAGGTGCGGCGGCTGGTGGCCGGCTCGCTGTTCACGCTCTCCGAGCACCCGGAGGAGGCCCTCAACCAGAAGTACCTCGTCCTCGAGGTGGAGCACGAGGGCAGCCAGCCCGGGCTGGCGGACGAGGACTCCGCCGACCAGGGCGGCGGCGTGGAGGTCGCCGACCAGGCCCCGCCGTTCATCAACCGCTTCTACGCCACTCCGTCGGGGGTGCCGTTCCGCCCGGAGCGGGTGACGCCCCGGCCGCAGGTCTTCGGCGCGCAGACCGCCACCGTGGTGGGCGCCTCCGGCGAGGAGATCGACACCGACGAGCACGGCCGGGTGAAGGTGCAGTTCCACTGGTCCCGCGCCGACAAGAGCCACCCGCTCACCTCCTGCTGGGTGCGGGTGAGCCAGGCGTGGGCGGGCGCCGGCTGGGGCGCGCTGTGGATCCCGCGCATCGGCCACGAGGTGGTGGTGGAGTTCCTGGAGGGAGATCCGGACCGGCCGCTGGTCACCGGCAGCGTCTACAACGGCGCCAACCCGCCGCCCGTCCCGCTCCCCGGCCAGAAGACGAAGAGCCTCATCCGCTCCAACTCCAGCCCCGGCGGCTCCGGCTCCAACGAGCTGCGGTTCGAGGACGCCGCCGGCTCGGAGGAGGTCTACCTCCACGCGCAGAAGGACTACGTCATCGCGGTGGAGAACGACAAGAACCAGACGGTGGGCCGGGACGAGAAGCTGAAGGTGGGCCGCGACCGCGGCCTGCTCATCCAGGGCAACCAGACCCACCAGGTGGACGGCAACGACGACACCCAGGTGAAGGGCAACCAGACCATCGCCGTCTCCGGCGGCCGCACCGCCACCATCACCGGCAGCGACACCATGACCATCGGCGCGGACCGGTCGATCGCCATCGGGGTGGCGCACGCGCTCACCGTGGGCGCCGCCGCCACCGAACAGGTGGGCGCGGCCAAGATGATCACCGTGGGGGGGGCGTTCGAGATCGCCGTGGGCGGGGCGATGAACGAGGTGGTGGGCGCCTTCAAGTCCGAGCAGGTGGGCGGCAGCAAGACGGTGTCCGTGGGCGGGGACAACAAGCTGAACGTGGGCGGCACCCGGTCGCTGATGGTCAAGGGCGACATGACGGAAGAGGTGGTGAAGGGCCGGACGCTGAAGGTCCAGAAGGACCTCAACGTCAGCGTGGGCGGCAAGCTGAACGAGGTGGTGAAGGGCACCTATTCGGTCTCCGCCAAGGAGCTGAACCTGGTGGCCGAGGACCAGCTCACCATCAAGGTGGGCTCGGCCACCATCACCTTGAAGAAGAGCGGGGACGTGGTCGTCAAGGGCGGCAAGGTGGAGCTCACCGCCTCCGGCGACCTCATCCTCAAGGGATCCAAGATCTCGGAGAACTAACGCGGGGAGCGGCGCACCGTGGGTCGGTTCCAGGTTGAGGCTGAGACGGAGTCGAGGGGAGCGAGGGGAACGCGGTGGTGGGTGGCGGCGGCGGCCGGGGCGCTCCTGGCGTCCAGCGGCTGCGCGACGTGCAAGACGCCGCCGCCGTTCTTCGTCACGCTGGAGGCGGACCACTCGGCCAACACCGGGGCCGCCACCCGCGTGCTCATCCTCCAGCTCAAGGCGACGGACGCGTTGACCCAGGCGGACTTCAACACGCTGCGCAAGGACCCCGCCGGCACGCTGGCGGAGACCATGGTCGGCCAGCCCACCGAGATGTGGGTCAACGCCGGCGAGGTCGAGACCAAGTGGATCCCCCGCGACAAGGACGCCCGCTTCGTGGCGGCGGTCGCCATCTACCAGGCCCCCGGCCAGAAGTGGTGGTCCACCCACAAGATGAAGCCGGTGAGCGGGTTCTCGCTCCAGTGCCGCGAGGTGGCGGTGGAGTCGTTCGCCGGCCGCCGGCCCTACTCCAGCGAGGAGCAGATGCGCTTCTACCTGGGCCGTTCGGAGATCAGCACCGACGAGGCCCCGCCGCCGGCGGACAAGGACCAGCCCAAGGAGAGCGCCCGGAAGGCGCCCCCCCGCCCGGAGCACGGCGCGTGAGCCCCCCGCAGCGGGTGCTGTGGAGCGAGGGGCTGTTCATGACGCCCCAGCACCTCCAGCAGCAGGACCTCTACCACGAGGCCATGCTGGAGGCCCGGGTGGCCGCGCTCTCGCCGTACACCTGGGGCGCGACCGCGCTGGAGCTGGACGCGGAGGCGCTGGCCGCCGGCCAGTTCGAGCTGCTGCGTTTCCAGGGCGTGCTCCCGGACGGGACGCCGGTCTTGCTGGAGCGGGGGCAGCCGGAGGCGCCCTCCGCGCGCCCGGTGGAGCCGCACTTCAAGGCGCAGACCCGCGTGCTGGAGGTCTTCCTGGGCCTGCCCAAGGAGCGGCTGCTGGAGGCGGGCGGCGCGGTGCAGGCGGACGCGCAGCGGCTGCAGCGCGCCACGCCGGTGAACCGCGCGGTGCCGGACCTGACCGCCGCCTCGTCCACCGTGCCGGTCGCCTTCGGCCAGCGGAACTTCGCCGTCCTCTTCGGCGACGAGCCGCGCGAGGACTACGACGCGATCAAGATCGTCGAGCTGACCCGCGACAAGTCCGGCGCGATCACCTCGGTGGAGAGCTACGTCCCGCCGTGCCTGCGCATCGGCGCCTCGCCGTGGGTGGTGAGCGTGCTGCGCGCGCTGCAGAAGACGGTGCTGGCCAAGCAGCGGGCGCTGTCCGGCACCCGGAGGCACCGCGACGAGTCGTCGGTGGAGTTCACCTCGTCGGACGTGGGCCGCTTCCTCCAGCTGCAGGCGCTCAACGCCGCCATCCCGGTGCTCAGCCACCTGGTGGACACCGCGGACGTGCCGCCGCAGGCCGCGTACCTGTGGCTCTCGCAGATCTGCGGGACGCTCTACACCTTCGCCGCGGACGGCGACCCCTCCGGGCTGCCCAAGTTCCAGTTCCTCAACCTCCGCGCCACCTTCACCGACCTGTTCACCCGCATGGAGGAGCTGCTCCGCCCCATCGCGCTCGAGCAGTGCATCACCATCCCGCTCTCCATCCGCCCGGACGGCCTGTACGAGGGCCGGCTGAACGACGACCGGCTGAACCGCTCCTCGGGGGTGGTGGTCTCCGTGAAGAGCGACCTGGCGGAGCGCCTGGTGGCCGACCAGTTCCCCAAGCGCGCCAAGCTCAGCGCGCGCGAGGACATCCAGCGCGTCGTGCAGGCGGCCGTCCCGGGGGTCCCCCTGCAGGTGACCTTCCGGCCCCCGCCCGAGGTGCCCATCCGCCCCGGAGTGGTGTACTTCACCGTCGGCACGCAGGACGACAAGTGGAAGGCGGCGCTCCGCGAAGGCGCGGTCGCGCTCTACCTTCCGGCGCCCTTCGAGCCGGCGAGAACCGAGCTGGAGATCCTGGCGGTCCCCCCGGCCGCCCCCAAATGACGCATGGACCGACTCAATGACGTGGTGAAGGACTGCCTGGACGCGGTGGTGCAGTTGCGCTCCGCGGACCCGGCGGCGCTCCCCCCACCCGCGCAGCTCCACGCGCGGCTGAAGGGCTTCGTCGAACAGATGATGCGCAAGGGGGCCGACTCCGGCTTCTCCAACCAGGACGCCCAGGACATCGCGTACCCGGTGGTGGCGCTGATCGACGAGGTGGCGCTCACGAAGGGCGAGGCCATCCGCCAGCACTGGCAGCACGCCCCGCTGCAGATGCACTTCTTCCAGGAGAGCGTGGCCGGCGAGGGCTTCTTCGACCGGCTCAAGGACCTCCGCAACGACGCCCAGCAGAAGGAGGTCCTCAAGGCCTACTACCTCTGCCTGTGCCTGGGCTTCGAGGGGAAGTACAAGGTCCGCGGCGGCGAGCTGGAGCTGATGACGCTCACCGACTCGGTGGCCAAGGAGCTGGGGAAGTACCGCGAGTACGAGGCGGACACGCTCAGCCCCAGCGGGGAGCGGCCCTCGGACTCGCTGGTGAGCGGCCGCACCGTGGGCCCCATGCTCATCCTCTCCGCGGCGGCGGTGCTGCTGGCGGTGATCATCTACGCCGGGCTGTGGGTGGGGCTGAAGGCGTCCGTGGCCTCGTCCACCAGCGAGATCTCGGCGATGGGGATCTCCCACGGCGCGCCGGAGGGGGGGCGATAGATGGCCGCCATCTTCTTCGCCATCCTGGCGCTGCTGGGCATCTGGGGGACGTTCATCCTCAACGCCACCGGCAACCTCACCGGCTTCACCTTCACCCTGGTGACCGCCGTCTCCCTCACCGCCTTCGTGGCGGTGCTGGTGGGCAGCTGGTTCGTCTTCAAGAAGCTGAAGGCGCGCGCCGCCAGCAAGGAGCTGGACAAGACCCTCAACGCGCAGGCGGACGACCAGGAGGCCAGCGCCCGCCCGGACCTGCAGCCGCAGATCCAGGAGATGCGGGCGGAGTTCCAGAAGGCGGTGGGCTCGCTGAAGAGCTCGCGGCTGGGGCGGAGCGGGGCGGACGCGCTGTCGGTGATGCCCTGGTACGTCATCATCGGCCCGCCGGGCACCGGCAAGAGCACCGCGCTGCGCAACTCCGGGCTGAAGTTCCCCTACCTGGGCAAGAAGGGCGGCGTGCGCGGCGTGGGCGGCACCCGCAACTGCGACTGGTGGCTCACCAACGAGGGCGTCATCCTCGACACCGCCGGCCGCTACGTCACCGAGGAGGACGACCAGGAGGAGTGGCTCTCCTTCCTGGACGCGGTGGCCAAGTCGCGCCCGCGGCGGCCCATCAACGGGCTGATCGTCACCGTGGCCGCGTCCGACCTGCTCACCCTGGACGAGCCGGGCGCCGCCGCGCTGGGCGCGCAATTGCGCGAGCGCGTGGACGAGGTCACCGGGCGGCTGCACCTGCTGGTCCCGGTCTACCTGCTGGTCACCAAGTGCGACCTGCTCTCCGGCTTCGTGGAGACGTTCGGCAACCTGCCCAAGTCCGAGCGCGGGCAGGTGTGGGGCTGCACCTTCCCGGTAGGCGCCTCCCACGAGGACGGCCCGGGCGAGATGGTGCGGGAGAAGCTGGACGAGCTGAGCGACGTGCTCTTCGAGCGCGCCGTCACCCGGCTGTCGCAGGAGCGGAAGATGGAGTCGCGGGAGAAGATCTTCCGCTTCCCCCGCCAGCTCCAGCTCTTGCGCCAGACCCTGGGCGAGGTGGCCCAGGCGGTGTTCTCGGAGAACCCGTACCAGGACACCCCCATCCTCCGCGGCGTGTACTTCACCTCCGGCACCCAGGAGGGCCGCCCCATCGACAAGGTGATGTCGGCGATGGCGGAGTCCTTCGGCCTGCGCGCCGCGCTGCCCGCGGGTGAGGCGCCCACCGACGCGCGCTCGTACTTCCTGGGCGGGCTGTTCACCGAGGTCATCTTCAAGGACTTCAAGCTGGCCCGGCGCTCCAGCCGCGCGGTGCAGATGCAGAGGCAGCGGCGGGTGCTGTACGCGGCGGTGGCGGCCGGCGTGTCCGCCCTGCTCATCGTCTGGCCGCTGCTCGCCTTCTCCGCCATGCGGTCGGAGGCGAAGGGGGTGGTGGAGAAGGTCAAGGACGTCGCCAAGGTGACGTACGCGGAGGACCGGCTGCGCAGCCTGGAGGCGCTGCGGGCGGAGATCCTCAAGCTGCGCGAGGAGCGGGACTCGAAGATCAGCGGCATCGGCTCCTTCGGGATGAACCGGCGCGACGAGCTGATCGCCGCCAGCGAGCCCGTCTACGGCCAGTGGATGCGGGACCTGGTGGTGATGGACGTCCTCAAGCGCGACGAGGAGGCGCTGGCGGCGCTGCAGGAGCGGGGCTCGCCCGCGCCCACGGCGCCCGCCTTCCCGCGGCGGCGGAACCGGCGCCCGGAGGCCGTCGCCACCCCAGCGCGCGGCGGGACGGCCGCCACCAACGAGCCGTTCGACGAGGAGGCCACCTTCGAGCGGCTGAAGCGGCACATGCTGCTCTCGCTCCAGCCGGTGGACCCGCCCTCGCGCCAGCCCGACCTCTTCGTGGCCGAGCTGCAGTCGCTGGGCGGGCCGATGGCGACGGACTACAAGAGGAACGCGTCGGTCAGCGCGTCCGAGGACGACATCGCCAGGGACCTGGCGCTGCTGTTCGACATCTGGCCGCAGCACCACAACGAGTGGAAGGTGGAGCGGCGGGAGGCGCTCAAGGCCAAGGGGCAGGCCGCGCTCTCCGGCATGAACCGCACCCACCGGATGCTGGAGCTGCAGCTGCGCCGGTGGGCGAAGGGGAAGCAGGACCTGACGCTCACCGCCATGGTGCGCGACGGCAGCGTGTACGAGAGCGACAAGGTGGTGCGCGCCGCCTTCACCAAGGACATCTGGAAGGAGAAGGCGAAGGACGCGCTGGCCCGGCCGCCGTCCGACGACGAGGCGTGGATCCTGGGCGCCACCCCGCAGACCGGCGAGCAGATCCAGGAGGACCTCCAGCGCGAGTACTACGGCGAGTACATCCGCGAGTGGACGAACATGCTCTCGTCCATCGAGCTGCGGGCGGTGCGCGACCCCAACGAGGTGCGGCGCCGGCTGGAGGCGCTCACCGACCCGGAGCAGTCGCCGCTCAAGGACATCTTCGACAAGATGCAGGACAACGTCCTGCTGGCGATCCCCACCCCGCGCTCCAAGCCCGCGGTGCCGGACGCGCAGAGCGTGTCGGAGGCCTTCCTCCCGCTCATCACGGTGAACCCGGCCATCCCCGGCTTCCTCAGCAAGCTGCTCCCCGGCGGCGGGCGCGAGCGGGTGGACCTCAACATGTACATGGGGCGGCTCAAGGGGTTCGCCAAGGACGTGGAGGCGGCCAAGGACCCGCAGTCCGCGGCGCTGGTGGCCAAGACGCTGCGGGCGGAGGCGGGGAACCTCACCTCGGTGATCTCCAACCAGCAGCGCACCGCGCTCTACGAACAGGTGCTGGAGCAGCTCTGGGTCAAGCCCGTCCGGAAGATGGCGGACGCGCTCGACTCCGGGACGCGGCAGGAGCTGAACTTCAAGTGGTGCAGCGACGTGTACGCGCTGCACCGGTCCGAGCTGAAGGGCCGCTACCCGTTCGCCCGCACGGGGCAGGACGCGGACCTGGCCACCCTGGTCCAGCTCTACAACGGCAAGGACGGCAAGCTGGTCGAGTTCTACAAGAACAACCTCGCCTCCAAGGTGGGCGACCGCGGCGAGGACTACGTCCGCATCGGCGGGGAGACGGTGCTGGACGGGCTGGTCACCTACCTGAACCGGGCCAAGATCGTCCGGCAGGCGCTCTTCCCCAGCGAGTCGCCGGACCCGCTGGTGGACTTCTCCGTGCAGCTCCACCCGCCCCAGCTCCCCAACGTGCTGGGGGTGAACTTCCTGATGGACGACCAGCAGGCGCGGCAGGACACCGGCCCGGTGGAGCCGCCGTTCGCCATGCACTGGCCGGGCAACCCCAAGGGCCCCAAGCGCGCGCTGCTCAGCCTGACGCTCAAGGGCGCTCGGCCGAAGGTGATCGGCTGCCACGGGGAGCAGGAGTGCTCGGGCACGTTCGCGCTGTTCCGGCTTTTGGAGCAGGGGAAGGTGCTCGCCAAGGGCGCGCGGTCGGCGACGCTGTCCTGGCCGGTGGAGCTGGGCGCGGAGGGCGTGACCGAGGTGCGGATGGACATCTACTGGAACCGCAGCATCAGCCCCTGGTTCGGGCGCGAGGGCGGGCGGTCCACCGAGCGGATCCTCGCCATCTTCCACGAGCTGGAGCCGCCCGCGGCCATCGTGCCGGGGGTGGAAGGCTGCCGGTGAGCGCGCTCGGACAGGTGGGGCTCCTGGGGAAGGCCCCGGCGCGCGCGGACTTCATCCGGCTGAACGCGCCGGCGCCGGTGGTGCACCACTTCCATCGGTGGCTGGAGGACGGGTGCTCGGCGCTGCAGGGGCCGCTGCGGGCGTTCCCGCCGGAGCCTTTGCGGTTCTGCTTCACCGCCGCGGGGGAGAAGCACGCGCTGTGCGGCGTGGCCACCGCGTCCACGGACCAGGTCGGCCGGCAGTTCCCGCTCGCGGTGTTCGTCCAGCTGGACGCGGCCCAGGCGGCGTCCGCCTTCCCGGCGCTGCCCGCGGCCATGAAGGACTTCCTCCAGGCGGCGCAGGCGCTGCTGGCGGAGGCCGCGGGGTTGGCCGCGCCCGCGTTCGCGGAGAAGCTGGCGGCGCTGTCCGCGCCCACCGCGGAGCAGCTCTCGGCGTCGCAGGCGTCGGTGGCGGCGTCGCTGTCCGCGCTGACGGTGGCGGGGGCGACCAAGGCGGTGGGCGCCGACCCGGCGGGGACGCTGCACCACGCGCTGCGCACGTTCGTGTCCGGGTGCGCGCGGGAGAAGGGGCGCGAGCCGCAGAAGGCGAACGCGGTGCTGGACTGCCAGATCTCCGAGGAGATCCCCGAACCCGCGTGGCTGGAGCTGTCGCGGCGGACGCTGCAGTGGAGAGGGTCCCCGCCCTCGTCGTTCGCGCTGGGCAACCGCCTGCTGCTGTCCCTGGGCCCGCCGCCGCCGTCCGTCGTCGGCTTCCTCGCCAACCCGGCCGCCACCGGGACGAAGCTGTGGCCCTTGAAGGCGGCCGATCCCCGCGCCATCGCCGCCTCGCTCCAGGCGTTGAGCCCCGCCCAGAAGGCCGCGCTCGACGCGCCGGAGACGACGCTGGAGGCGCTGTTCCAGATCCTCGCGTCCTGAACCCGGGCGCAGTTGAGCCCCAACCCGACCTGCGACAAGCTTCCGCGCTCTCTCCCACATGCCCACCGCCGCCGAGCTGCTCCCCCGCGCCAAGCCGTTCCTCGACCCCATCCCGGGCGCCGCGCCCACGGGCAAGGACGCCCGCGCGGAGCCGGCCTACGAGGAGGTCACCAAGGAGATCGAGAAGCTCTCCGCCCTCACCGGCGCCAAGGTGGTCTGGCCGGTCGTCGTCGAGAAGGGCTCCGAGATCCTCAAGGGCCTCTCCAAGGACCTCCGCATCGCCTCCTTCGTCGCCTACGGGATGTACAACCTGGACGGGCTGGACGGCCTCGTCACCGGCACCATCACCATCGCCGAGATGATGGAGACCTTCTGGCCCACCATGTTCCCGGAAGCGGCCCGCATCAAAGGCCGCGTGGGCGCCCTCAAGTGGCTGTGCGACAAGCTCGCGGAGGCGCTCCCCGGGCGCCAGGTCAGCGCCAAGGACAAGACGGCCATCGAGACCCTCCAGGTCGCCATGAAGCGCCTGATGGAGGTGGCCCGCGCCAAGTTCGGCCCCGACTGCCCCGGCTTCGGTCCCACCGTCGAGGCCGTGGAGCGCCTCAAGGCCAGCCTCCCCGCGGCCGACGCGCCCAAGCCCGCCGCGCCACCCCCGTCCACGCCCGCCGCCCCGGCGGCCGAGGCGCCCAGGCCGGCCGAGGCCCCGAAGCCCGCCGCCGCCCCCGCCGCGGCGACCGACCCCGCCAAGGCCGCCGAGTTCCTCCGCCAGGTGGGCCAGTCGCTCATCGACACCGCCGGCGCCCTGCGCAAGGCCAACGTCACCGACGCGGTCTCCTACCGCATCCTCCGCGTCGGCCTGTGGATCCACATGGTGAAGGCGCCCGACGCGCCCGGCGGCAAGACGCAGATCCCCGCCCTCGCCCCCGACCTGCTGGCCCGCATGGAGAAGCTGGCCTCCGAGTCGAGCTGGGCGGAGCTGCTGGAGGTGGCCGAGTCCACCCTCCCCAAGGCCCGCTTCGCCCTCGACCTCCACCGCTACACCGCGCGCGCGCTCCAGTCGATGGGCGCCACCCCGGCGCGGAACGCCGTCCTCGCCGAGATGGCCTCCCTGCTCCGGCGGATGCCCGAGGTGGTGGACCTCAAGGCGGTGGACGACTCGCCGCTGTGCTCCGCGGAGACCAGGGCCTGGATCAGCCAGGACGTCCTCCCCAAGGGCGGCGGCGGCCCCGCCGTGCCGGCGCCGACCGCGCCCACGGCCGGGGACGGCAAGGCGGACGACTGGGTGGCCGAGGCGCGCAAGCTCTTGCAGACCGGGAAGGCGGGGGACGCGGTCGCGCTGGCGAGCCGGAAGGCCGCCTCCGCCGGCGGCGGGCGCGCGCGCTTCCAGGCGCGGCTGGAGCTGGCGGGCCTGTGTGCGACGAGCGGACAGAAGGTGCTTGCGCGCACGTTGTACGAGGCCCTGGACGCCGAGTGCGTCTCGCGCCAGATGGACGAGTGGGACCCGGCGCTGAGCGCCGCTTGCCTGGAGGGACTCTTGACGCTCACCCGCGGAAAGGACATGACGCCGGCCGACCTGGCGTCCAGGTCCCGGCGGCTGGCCGTCCTGGATCCGGTCGCCGCATTGCGCGTGATCGGGTAACGTGTTGATCTCGCCCCCGGCTCCGGGTTCATCCTGGGGGGGCACCTCTTCGAAAGGAGCAGTCAGGGATGGCCAAGGAAGGATCCGTCGCCCCGAAGGAGCGGGTGAACATCGTCTACAAGAGCGCGACCCCGGAGGGCATGGAGGAGGTCGAGCTCCCGCTCAAGATCTTGATGATGGGCGACTACATCGGTCGCCAGGACAACCGCCCGCTGGAGGAGCGGAAGCCCATCAACATCGACAAGAGCAACTTCAACAAGGTGATGGCGGAGCAGAACCTGTCCGTGGACATCAACGTCCCCGACAAGCTCTCCGGCGAGAAGGACGCGTCGCTGGCGATGAAGATGAGCTTCAAGAGCCTGGCGGACTTCGAGCCGGACGCCATCGTCAACTCGGTGCCGGAGCTGAAGAAGCTGGTGGAGCTGCGCGCCGCGCTCACCGCGCTCAAGCACCCGCTGGGGAGCGTCCCCGCGTTCCGCAAGAAGCTGCAGGCCCTGCTGGGCGATGACGCCGCCCGCCAGAAGCTGACCTCGGAGCTTGGCCTGCCCGACAAACCGGAGAGCAAGTAGAACATGAGCCCAGAGGCGAAGACGGAGAGCGCTGCCGCCGCCAGCGCGCAAGAGGGGAGCCTGCTCGACGAGATCCTCGCCGAGACCAAGGTCTCCAAGAATTCGGACGGCTACGACGTCACCAAGAAGGGCGTCCAGGCCTTCATCGCGGAGATGCTGGCGCCCAAGCGGGCCCAGGAGAAGATCGACAAGAACATCCTGGACGGGATGATCGCGGAGATCGACCAGCGCCTCTCCGCGCAGGTGAACGAGATCCTCCACAACAAGCAGGTGCAGCAGCTGGAGTCCGCCTGGCGGTCCTTGAAGTACGTCATCGACAAGGTGGACTTCCGCGAGAACATCCGGGTGGAGATCATCAACGCCACCAAGGAGGACCTGCTCAACGACTTCGAGGACACGCCGGAGATCCCCAAGTCCGGGCTCTACCGCACCGTGTACTCGAACGAGTACGGCGTGTTCGGCGGCAAGCCGTACGGCCTGCTCTGCGCCAACTTCGACTTCGGCCCCGGCCCGCAGGACCTGCAGCTTCTGGGCAAGCTGGCGTCCGTGGCGGCGATGGCGCACGCCCCGCTGATCACCAACTCCAGCCCGGAGTTCTTCGGCGAGCAGTCCTTCCTCCCGCTGCCGGCGATGAAGGACCTGGACTCGCTCTTCGAGGGCCCGCAGTACGCGCGCTGGCGCGGCTTCCGCGAGAGCGAGGACGCCCGCTACGTGGGCCTGTGCATGCCGCGGTTCCTGCTGCGGCTGCCGTACGGCGAGAAGACCATCCCGGTGAAGACCTTCAACTTCTCCGAGGACGTCGTCGGCGAGCACGGCCGCTACCTGTGGGGCCACGCCTCCAACGCGATGGCCACCCGCATCGCCGACTCGTTCGCCAAGTACCGCTGGTGCCCGAACATCATCGGCCCCCAGGCGGGCGGCGCGGTGGACGGGCTGCCGCTGCACCAGTACGAGGCGATGGGGGAGATCCAGACCAAGATCCCCACCGAGGTGATGCTCACCGAGCGCCGCGAGTTCGAGCTCTCGGAGCAGGGCTTCATCGGGCTGACCTTCCGCAAGGACTCCGACGGCGCGGCGTTCTTCTCCGCCAACTCGGCGCAGAAGCCGAAGACCTTCGGCAACTCCGAGGAGGGCAAGGCGGCGGAGACCAACTACCGCCTCAGCACGCAGCTGCCGTACATGTTCATCATGTCCCGGCTGGCGCACTACCTGAAGGTGCTCCAGCGCGAGCAGATCGGCACCTGGAAGGAGCGGTCCGACCTGGAGCGCGAGCTGAACAAGTGGATCAACCAGTACGTGGCCGACATGGACGACCCGGCGCCCGGCGTGCGCTCGCGGCGCCCGCTGCGCCAGGCCGCTATCAAGGTGGAGAACGTGGAGGGGCAGCCGGGGTGGTACCGGTGCAACCTCCAGGTTCGGCCGCACTTCAAGTACATGGGAGCGGCGTTCACGCTCTCGTTGGTGGGGAAGCTGGACAAGGAGTAGTGAGGAACACGTCCGGTGACCCCGGACCACAACCGCGCCGTTGGCGCAAAGGCGAAGCAAGATGGCACAGACCGTTCACTTGTTCCTGAAGGTCAACGGCGAGGACGTGCAGGGGGAGAGCTCCCAGGTGTCGGAGGGGCGCGAGAACTCCATCGAGTGCACCTACTTCGAGTCGGAGGCGATGACCGCGCGCGAGGTGCAGAGCGGTCTGGCCACGGGCCGCCGGCAGCACAAGCCGCTGGTCATCCGCAAGGCGATCGACAAGGCCAGCCCGCTGATCGCCAAGGCGCTGACCAAGAACTCCAAGCTGGAGGGCGAGTTCAAGTTCTACCGCCCGAACCCCAGCGGCGACGGCACCACCCAGCAGTTCTTCACGGTGAAGATCACCAACGGCCGGGTGGCCGTCCAGAAGCTGACGAACGAGTGGACCCG
>DASRBA010000390.1:0-35715 GCA_035637895.1 Myxococcaceae bacterium | reverse complement strand
CCGGACCGCACCGAGGAGGCGACCGTGGCGCTGACTGCCCGCCTCACCGAATCCATCGAACGCGCCATCCGTCAGTCTCCGGAGCAATGGGTCTGGATGCACCGCCGCTGGAAGACGCAGCCGTGAACGCCTCCGCTCCGTCAGTTCCCCCAGAGGCGGTCATCGCGGCGCTGGCCATCGCACTGGCGGCGTGCACGCCGGATCGGCCCAACCCGGCAACCCCACCGGAGCCGTCGCGCCCGCAGGCCACCCTCCACGGCGTTCGCATGCGCATCTACCGCGGCGACGAGGTGGCCATGGTGGGCCGCGCCGCGCGCCTCACCTTCAACCGCTCCACCCGCGAGGTCACCGCGGAGGAATCCCTCCTCCAATTCCACCCCCGGAGCCGCCCGGTGGAGGTCCGCGCCCCGCAGCTGCGCGGCGACCTCGACGCCCGCGGCGCCGATCTCTCCGGCGGCGTCCGCCTGCGCGGCCCGGAGGGACTCACCGGCGAGACCCCGGCCGCTCACTTCGACGGCCCCACCATGGTCGCCACCGGCGCCGAGAAGGTGACCCTCCGCGGTCCCGGCTACGCCGTCCAGGCCGGGGCGTTCCGGCTGGACTTCAACGACGAGGCGTTCGACTTCGACGGGGCGGTGGCCACCGACCTCCAGGGGCCGAAGCCGTGATGGCCGCCGCGCTCGTCCTCTGGGCCCTGGCCGCGCCGGACGGAGGCGCGGCGCCCGCCCTCAAGAACCCGGTCAGCGTCACCGCCGACAAGCTCCAGGTCCTCAACAAGCAGCGCCAGGCCATCTACACCGGCCACGTCGTCGCGGTCCGCGGCACCACCCGCATCCGCTGCGGCCGGATGGTCGCCACGTACACCCAGGCGCAGGAGATCACCCGCATCGAGTGCACCGGCGGCGCGGAGGTGGAGGACCACGACCGCTGGGCGCGCGGCGACCTCGCCGTCTACGAGACCGCCACCGGCGTCATCGAGATGACCGGCGACCCCCAGGCGCGCCAGGGCCCGAACACCATGAGCGGCGACCGCGTGCTCATGGACCTCTCCAAGGACACCATCGAGGTGGAGCACCCGCGGGCCACGTTCGAGCTCTCCCAGAAGAAGGGCGCCAGGCCACGCCCATCGACATCGGCTCCCGACGCCGGAACCCCCACCCCGTGACCGCCGAGCTCCGAGCCGAGGGCCTGGTGAAGGCCTACCGCAAGCGCCGGGTGGTGGACGGCGTGAAGCTCAGGGTGAAGCAGGGCGAGGTGGTGGGTCTGCTCGGACCCAACGGCGCGGGCAAGACGACCAGCTTCAACATGGTGGTGGGGCTGGTGCGCCCGGACGCGGGCCGCGTCTTCCTCGACGAGCGCGACCTCACCCCGCTTCCCATGCACCGCCGCGCGCGGGCGGGCCTGGGCTACCTGCCGCAGGAGGCGTCCATCTTCCGCAAGCTCACCGTGCGCGAGAACTTCCTCGCGGTGCTGGAGCTGGACCGCCGGCTGGACGCGGCCGCCCGCCACGCCCGCGCGGACGCGCTGCTGCGCGAGTTCGGCCTGGAGAAGGTGGCCGGCAGCCCGGGCGACACCCTCTCCGGCGGCGAGCGGCGGCGCGCGGAGATCGCCCGTTCGCTGATCCCCGACCCCCGCTTCATCCTCTTCGACGAACCCTTCGCCGGCGTGGACCCGATCAACGTCGGCGAGCTGCAGACCCAGATCGACGCGCTCCGCTCCAAGGGCATCGGCGTCCTGATCACCGACCACAACGTGCAGGACACACTCCACATCTGCGATCGGGCGTACATCATCGCACAAGGCCAGATCCTCGAAGAGGGGACACCGGCGGAGCTGGCCCGCTCCGAACGCGCCCGCGCGGTGTACCTCGGCGAGCGGTTCCGCTACGAAGGACCGGGCTAGCAACCGTGGTGTGATCCGCCACGCCCGCTCAGGGGTCAAGTGCAAGGGATGTGCCCCCACACGGGAGGTGGGTAGACTCGCCGCCCGTGACTTGTTACCTTGGCACAGCCTTCCTTGGCACAGTCCTTGGATGGGCGCGTGATTTCCCCGAGTCGGAGCCCCTGACACATGGCGATGGAGCTCAAGCAGCACCTCAGGCTCAGCCAGCAGCTGGTGATGACGCCCCAGCTGCAGCAGGCGATCAAGCTGCTCCAGCTCTCGCGGATGGAACTCCTGGACCAGGTCCGCGAGGAGATGGAGCAGAACCCGCTCCTCGAGCAGCCGGACGAGACGCTGTCCGAGGACATGGCGGACAAGGCGCCCGGCGAGGCGTCGATGGAGGCCGAGAACACCGAGGCCCCGCAGCACGAAGCCCCGGCGCCCGACAACGCCGTCGAGGTCAAGGGCACCGACGCCCCGGAGATCGACTGGGAGGCGTACCTCAACAGCTACCAGTTCAACGAGCAGACCACCGCCTCCAACAAGGGCAACGTCGCCACCGACGACCTGCCGTCCTTCGAGGCCAACCTGGTCAAGAAGGAGGACCTGTTCGACCACCTGGGCGAGCAGCTCGGCATGCTCAAGCTCAACGACGCCGAGCGCCGGGTGGGCATCCTCATCATCGGCAACCTGAACGAGGACGGGTACCTCAAGCTGCCCGACCTGGAGGGCGACCCGCTGATCCACCTCGCCAGCGAGGCGGACGTCTCCATCCAGGTGGCGGAGCGGACGCTGCGGCGGATCCAGAACCTCGACCCGCGCGGGTGCGGCAGCCGCGACCTGCAGGAGTGCCTGCTGATCCAGTGCTGCGCGCTGAGGGACCCAGCCGCGTCGCTGCTGGCGACCATCGTCAAGCGGCACATGAAGCTGCTGGAGTCGAAGAACCTCCCGGCCATCGCCAAGGAGCTGAAGCTCACGCTCGAGGAGGTGGTGGCGGCGGCGAAGCTGGTGCCGAAGCTGGACCCCAAGCCGGGCCGCAACTTCTCCGGCGACGACGCGCAGTACATCACCCCGGACGTCTTCGTCTACAAGCTGGGGGACGAGTACACGGTGGTGCTCAACGACGACGGCCTCTCCAAGCTGCGCATCTCCGGCACCTACAGGAACGCGCTCAAGGCGGGGGCGGTCTCGCCGGGCCAGACCAAGGAGTTCATCCAGGACAAGCTCCGCTCGGCCATGTGGCTGATCCGGTCCATCCACCAGCGGCAGCGGACGATCTACAAGGTCACCGAGTCCATCGTGAAGTTCCAGCGGGACTTCCTGGACAAGGGCATCGCCTACCTCAAGCCGCTGATCCTCCGCGACGTGGCCGAGGACATCGGCATGCACGAATCCACCGTCTCGCGCGTGACCACCAACAAGTACGTCCACACGCCGCAGGGCATCTTCGAGCTGAAGTACTTCTTCAACTCGTCCATCTCCCGCGTGGCCGGCGAGGACATCGCGTCCGAAGCGGTGAAGAACCACATCAAGCAACTGGTCTCGGCCGAGGACGCCAAGAACCCCTATTCGGACCAGAAAATCGTGGAGCTCCTGAAGAGCCAGGGCATCGAGATCGCCCGGCGCACCGTGGCCAAGTACCGGGAAGTGCTTGGGATTCTGCCGTCTTCGAAGCGGAAGCGGTATTTCTAGAGTTCGAACCTGAGGTGTGGGGGCAACACCTCCCTCTCAACTTCCGAGAATGTAAGTAGCCCCCCATCCCTGGAGTCCCCGATGAGCGTCGGTGGGATCGCTCCGAACGCAACAGCCCCAGTAGTGACCGAAGGCGCGACGGCCGGTGCAGCTCGCGCCGAAGCGGTCGCAGGCACGCCCCTCGGTCAGGCGCACGCCGCTGCCCAAGCGCCGGTCGCGGACACCTTCAGACCCTCCAACCCAGACTTGTCCATCCCGGACCTGGGGAACATCGACGCGCCGACCACGGGTGCGTACCAGGACTTCGCGGCCGCCAAGGCGGACCTGCAGAAGGCCAAGGCCGAGCCCGCCGGGAACGGGCACCGCCGCCACGACATCAAGGTCGCCAAGCGCGAGGTGCGCCACGCCAGGCAAGCGCTGGACGCGCAGACCAGCGGCGCCGGGTCCGCGCAGATCAAGGACACCTTCGGTTCCGCCGCGACCGCCACCGGCGCCCGCGGCGTGGACACCGCCGGCACCGTGAAGACGGGCTGGGGGAGGAACGGCAACGGCCGCGCGGTGGGCCACAACCTGCCGACCATCGACCAGCTCCACCCGCAGGGCGAAGACGGCAATTACGGCAACGCCGACATGAACTGCGCCCCGGCGGCGCTGGCGATGATCGCCCGCACCCACCCGGGCGCGATGCTGAACGGGCAGCCCGTCGGCGCCCTCTCCGACGCGCAGCTGATCAGCGCGATCGGCCAGCACGCGGACACCAACAAGCAGGGGACCTCGCCCAACGGCCTGATCGCCGCCGCCGAGGACATGGGCTTCCAGACCTCCGCGCACCAGGGCGGGTACAACGCCAACTACATCGACAACGTGCTCGCCCAGGGCGGCAGCGTCATCGCCAACGGCGCCTACTTCATCGACGACCAGCTGGCGGGGCACTTCGTCACCGTGGCGGCGAGGAACCAGGACGGGTCCTACGTCGTCAACGACCCGCTGCAGGGCCGCGTCAACTGGACGGCGGACGAGCTGAATCGCTTCCTGCTCGCCAACCCGCACAACGGCGGCGTCTCCATCGGCATCTTCTAGCTGGGTTTGCGTTCTCGCGACCGACTGCGCCACAGTGACAGTGGCAGGTAGCGGATGGGAGGCGCACGCGCATGCAGCTGAACATCACGTTCCGGAACCTCGCTTCGTCTGACTCCCTGAAGGACTACGCGCAGGACAAGGTCGAGCGCGTCCACAAGTACCTGGACCGCGCCGGCGAGGCGCACGTGGTGCTCTCGCTGGAGCGCCACCTCCACCACGCGGACATCACCATCATGTCCGGCGCGTGGCTCTTGCGCGGGCGCGAGAAGAGCGAGGACATGTACGCGTCCATCGACCTGGCGATGGACAAGATCGAGCGCCAGCTCCGCCGCTACAAGGAGAAGCTGAAGACGCACCACGGCCGCGAGCGCGTCCACCACCGCCAGGAGCTGATGAACCAGCTGCTGGTCCGCTACGACGTGGTGGCCGTCCCGCCGCCGGAGGACGAGCCGCTCACCCCCGCCGCCGCGGCGATGCAGGCGCACGAGGAGCGGCAGGGCCCCACCATCGTCCGCACCAACGAGTTCCTCGCCAAGCCGATGACGGTGCAGGACGCGGTGATGCAGATGGACCTGATGAACAACGACTTCCTGGTGTTCACCAACGCCTCGTCCAACGAGATGAACGTGGTGTACCGCCGGAAGGACGGGCTCTACGGGCTCATCGAAGCGTCGGCCGTCCCGCCGCGGGCGCAGGCGTCGGCGTCGTAGCCGCGGTGGGCGCGGAAGGCCCGGAATTCGCCGGGTCGCGCTCCGCCTGCAGCTGCAGCCCGTGGCCGAACGGGTAGCGGGTCAGCGACACCGGGAGCTTTCCGGGCGTGCCCTGCTCTCCGAAGATGGACGCCGCCGCCGCCTCGGTGGCGGACGAGCGGTACGAGTACACCGCCAGCACCGCCTTCGCCTCCGTCACCCGCTCCACCAGGTAGGGCAGGCCCATGGAGACGACGATGACCGGGCGCCGGGCGGCCGCCGCCATCGTCACCAGGTCCAGCTGCCGGGAGTTGATGACGCCGACGATCACCACGTCCGAGGCGAGCGCCAGCTCGCGCGCCTTGGCCCGCAGCGCCGCCCGCTTCAGCTCCCCCGGGTAGGCGGGCACCACCAGCACCTGCGCCTGCGGCGCGCGCTCCTGCACCGCCACCCCCAGCGTCGCCTCGGCGGTGATCACCGCGATGCGCTTGCCGGACGCGGGCAGCGGGAGGGCGCCGTCGTCCTCGCGGATCAGCGTCACCGCCGACCGGGCGATGCGCAGGTCCACGTCGGAGGGGTGGGAGCGCAGCTCGTGCAGCCGCTCCTCCAGCGGGGCGAGCGGGTCGAACAGGCCGCGGCGCGCCTTCACGGTGAGGATGCGCCGCACCGCCTCGTCCAGCCGGTGGGGTGGGATGTCCCCGTTCTGCGCCGCCAGCAGCAGCGACCGGTAGACCTCCACCTTCTTCTCCGGCCGCCACGGGATGAGGACCATGTCCGCCCCGGCCGCCACGGACATCACGGCCGCGTGGCCCACGCCGAACCGGGAGGCGATGGCCTCCATCTCCAGCTCGTCGGTCAGCACCAGCCCGTCGAAGGCCAGCTGCTGGCGGAGCAACGCGGTCACCACCTGCGGCGAGATGGTGGCCGGCACGTCGGCGCTCCCGGTGAGCGCGGGGATGGCCACGTGCGCGGTCATCAGCCCGTCCAGGCCGCGGTGGATGACCTCGGAGAAGGGGGTGATCTGGTCCATCAGCTCCGCCTTCGTCTCCCGCATCACCGGGAGCGAGCGGTGGCTGTCCGCGTCCGTGTTGCCATGGCCGGGGAAGTGCTTGGCCACGGTGACGATGCCCTCGTCCTGCTGGCCCTTGACGAACGCCACCCCGAAGTCGGTCACCAGCGCCGGCCGGTCCCCGAAGGAGCGGATGCCGATCACCGGGTTGCGCGGGTTGACGTTGACGTCCAGCACCGGCGCCAGGTTCATGTTGAACCCGAGCAGCTTCAGGGTGTGCGCCTGCGCGCGGCCCGCCTCGTAGGCGAGGGAGGTGGAGCGCGTGGCCCCCAGCGCCATGTTCCCGGGCAGGACCACCGCCCCGTCGCTGATCCGGACGACGTTGCCGCCCTCCTGGTCCACGGCGATGAAGGGGGGGATCCAGTCCGCCAGCAGCTCCCGGAGGCCGTCGTTGAGCTGGGCCACCTGTTCGGCGCTGGCGATGTTGCGCTTGAACAGGCACACCCCGCCGACCTGGCGTCCCCGCACCAGGTCGGACACCGAGTCGTCCGCGGTGGTGGAGCTGAAGCCCACCATCATCAGCTGCCCCACCTTCTGCTGGACGGTCATCCGCTCCAGCCACGGCTCCGGGTCGAAGGCTGGAGCGGGCGCGGGCGCAGGGGCAGGGGCCGGCGGCGGCGCCGGCTCGGACGAGAGCGCGAGGAGGAGGAGAAGCCTGACCACGGGCGCGGCGGATGTTAGTCGACCCTCCGCGCCGTCACCAAAACCCCGCCCGGGGAGCGCTTGCAGCTTGCAGGGAGTGTTGTCTAAATGCGCGTCCCTGAGGTGTCGATGAAGATCGCCGAGTTCCTCTCTCCCAACGCCGTCATCTCGGACCTGCACGCCAGCAGCAAGCCGGACGTCCTGAGCGAGCTGTCCGCGTCGCTCGCCCGCTCGCAGCCCAGCCTGCGGCAGGAGCGGCTGGTGGAGGTGCTCAAGGAGCGGGAGAAGCTGGGCTCCACGGGGATCGGCGAGGGCGTGGCCATTCCGCACGGCAAGCTCAACGGCCTCTCGCAGCTGTGCGCGTCGTTCGGGGTCTCGCGCAAGGGCGTGGACTTCGACGCCATCGACGGCAAGCCCACCCACCTCTTCTTCGCCCTGGTGGCGCCGGAGAATTCGGCCGGCATCCACCTCAAGGCGCTGGCCCGCATCTCGCGGCTGTTCAAGAACCCGCGCTTCCGGGAGTCCATCCTCAAGGCGACCACCCCGGAACAGATCTACAGCCTGATCGCCGAGGAAGACGCGCGCGCCTGAGCCGCGCTTGACCGCAGACGGCCGTTCGAAGCTGACCGAGCATGGACGTCGTCATCCGGCCCGTGAACGATGGCTTCCTTCGCAAGGTCGCGTTCCCGGCCTTCGAGGCGGGCGTGCTGGACGCCAGCGCGGGCATCGAGCTGCTGCTCAAGAACGTGAAGGATTCGAGCACCCGGGTCGCGCTGGAGATCCTGGTGGACACCGGCGTGGAGGGCAGCTTCTTCGGGCTGGACTCGGAGAAGTGGGTGGACTCCGTGTATCGGCTGCTGTTCCTGGAGTGGGTGAGGAAGAAGGACGGCTGGCACGTGGCCAGCGAGTACGTGGGCTACGCGGGCGACTGGCACGAGACGCTCCACCTGGCGCTGATGATGGAGCACCCGCGCTACCCGTACTGGGACGAGCGCGAGGGGGCCGCGGTGCGCGAGGCATGCATCGAGGCGCCCTACGCCGACCTCGGGTTGGCCGCGCTGGTGTGCGGGCTGTGGGACCCGTTCCCCTCGTTCCCGCCGGACCAGGTGCTCTCCACCGTGGGCCGCGGCGCGTACCACCCCGGCGACGAGGTGGCGGTGGCGGACTGGTGCTACCGGGACGCGGACGCGGTGGCGTACTGGGACCAGCAGCTGGCGACCAAGCTGAACCGGCTGCTCAAGCGCGAGGAGAAGCGGCTGAGCCCGCTGGAGCTGCCGGAGTCCACCGACATCCTCGCCTACTGGATGGGCGAGGTCCCCGAGCCCCCGGTGCTCACCGTCGCCTTCTCCGGCCTGGGCCGCCGCGCCTCGGAGTGGGTCCGCGACATCGGCTCGCTGGTGCGGCAGGTCCGGGAGGCCGCGGACCTGAAGCAGGGGCTCACCGCCATCGTCACCTCGCGCGGCAACTCGGACCAGCGGAGCGACTAGAGCCATGCGCCGCTTTCTTTCCACCGTCCTCGCGTGTGCGGCGCTCGGCGGGGGTTGCACGCCGGCGCTGCTCTCGCGCGCGCCCCGCGACACGGACCCGGTGTGGAACATCCCCCAGCCAGCCGCGGCGTGCCGGGTGGACCTGGTGATGGGCTCCATCCAGATCGTCCGGCTCTACGACCGCGACGGGCGGATCCTCTTGGCGACGAGGGCCTTGGCCCCACCCTTCCAGGAGAAGGCGTACGAGACCTTCGAATGGAAGGGGGACCAGTTGGTGGCCATGTCCTTCTACGACGAGCAGTTCCGCCCCCGCCGGGCGCGAGCGACCAAGCACTTCCGGCTTCATTGGCGCGATGGGCACCCCGTCCAGGTGGAGAAGCTGGAGTCGTTCTACGAGTCCGCAGGCGAGACCGCGGAGTGGAAGATGAAGAGCCGGAGCGAGGAGACCACGGACGTGACGTGGGAGGGTCGCCAGTTGGTGGAGATCCGTTCCACCCGCGCGAACGCGACGCCGGTCCGGCTCGCGTACCGGGACGGCCAGCTCGTCCAGGTCGGCGACCACCGCATCGAATGGAAGGACGGGCGGATCGTGGCCGCCCGGTGGCCCGGCGGCTCCGAAACGCTCGCGTACACCCCGGAGGGTTGGCCGTGGACGAGCGAGCTGCGGGAAGAGCGCGCTCCCAACCAGGCGCCGAGGCGGGTCTGGTGGTACTACCCGGACGGCGCGCTGAAGGAGACGGTCGATCAACGCCGCTCGTATGAGGACGTGCACTACGAGTACGACGACCGGCGCCGCCTCATCTCGGGCGGCTCCCCGTATCCGACGCACCCCGGCCATTGGTACACCGGCGACTGCCCGGCCGGCCTGGAGGCGCCGCCGCGGCCGGATCCGGTGGAGCTGGTGGGCGGGAGGTTCTGCTTCGAGAGCCCCGAGCGCTCCTTCAAGCGCTGCTGGTGAGCCGGGCGCGTCAGGTCCGCGAGTCCAGCAGGATGGTGACCGGCCCGTCGTTCACCAGCGTCACCTTCATGTCGGCCGCGAAGACGCCTTCGCCCACGGTGAGCCCGGCCTCGCGGAGCTTCGCGCACGTCTGGAGGTAGAGCGCCTTCGCCGCCTCCGGCTCGCAGGCGTCGATGAAGCTGGGCCGCCGCCCCTTGCGCGCGTCGCCGTAGAGGGTGAACTGGCTGACCACGATGCAGGCGCGCGAGGTGTCCAGGAGGCTCTTGTTCATCTTCCCCGCCTCGTCCTCGAAGATGCGCAGGGTGGCCAGCTTGTCGGCCATCCACGAGACGTCCTTCGCCTCGTCGCCCTTGCCCACGCCCAGGAGCACGAGGAGCCCCGGGCCGATCTCGCTCACCCGCTTCCCCTCCACGGTCACGCTCGCTTCCAGCACCCGCTGCACCACCGCTCGCATGCGTCGTTCACCCCTGGCCCGGGGCGAGCGCGTCCCGCAGCGCGTCGCCCAGCAGGTTGAGCCCTAGCACGGTGGCGGCCAGGCAGAGGCCGGGGAAGAGCGCCACGTGCGGCGCCACCAGCAGGTACTGCGCGCCCTGGTCGATCAGCGCGCCCCAGGACGGCGTCCCCGGCGGTGCCCCCAGGCCCAGGAAGCTCAGGGACGCCTCCGCCAGGATGGCGGCGGGGATGCCGAAGGTGGCCTGGACGAGGAGCGGTCCGGCCGCGTTGGGGAGGAGGTGGCGGAGGGCGATGCGGAGCGGAGACGCGCCCAGCGCCCGCGCGGCCGAGACGTACTCGCGCGAGAGCAGCCAGCGGACCTGCGCGCGAGAGAGGCGGGCGTAGCCGGTCCAGCCGGAGAAGGTGAGCGCCAGCACCACGTTCCGCAGCGACGGCCCCAGCACGCTGGAGATGAAGATGGCCAGGAGCAGGCCGGGGAAGGCCAGCACCACGTCCACCGCCCGCATCAGCAGCTCCTCCAGCGCGCCACCGGAGAGTCCCGCCACCGCGCCCACCAGCACCCCCAGCGCCGCCGCCGCCACCACCGAGCCCAGGCTCACCACCAGCGACACCCGCGCGCCGGAGAGGAGCTGGGCGAGCACGTCCACTCCGTTCTCGCCCGCGCCCAGCCAGTGGCCCGTGCCGGGGGGCTGTAGCTCGCGCGGGAGGTCGATGGCCTGGGGATCGACGGGCGAGAGCCAGGGGCCCACCAGCGACAGGAGGAGCCACGCCGCGGCCACCAGCGCGCCGCCGCGGCCGGCCGGGCCGAGTCGCCGGTAGAGGCGAGCGAGGCCGCTCATCGGGAAGACCTCGCGCGCGGGTCCACCGCCGCCACCGCCGCGTCCGCCAGGGCGTTCACCGCGATGTAGATGAACGTCGCCACCAGCACCACCGCCCGGACCGTGTTGTAGTCGCGGCGCTCGATGCCGGTGACCAGCAGCGTCCCCATCCCGGGCCACCCGAACACCTTCTCCGTCACCACCGCCCCCCCCAGCAGCGCCCCCAGCTCCAGCCCCAGCACCGTCAACAGCGGCACCAGCGCCCCCGGCAGCGCATGCCTGAGGACCACCGCCCGCTCGGAGAGTCCCTTCGCCCGCGCGGTCCGCACGTGGTCCTCCACCAGCGCGTCCGCCACCGCCCCGCGGGTGATGCGGGTGAGGAACCCCGCCAGCGGCAGCCCCAACGTCATCGCCGGGAGGACCAGCTGCGCCGCCGTCCCCGAGCCGGACACCGGCAACCACTTCAACCGCAGCGCGAAGAGGACGATCAGCATCGGCCCCAGCCAGAAGCGCGGCAGCGCGGCGAACGCCACCGCCCCGGCCGTCGCCCCCGCGTCCAACGCTCGACCCCGGCGGGCCGCGGCCGCCGTCCCGGCCGGAACCGCGATGCACAGCGCCAGCAGCAGCGCCGAACCGGTGAGCAGCGCCGTCTGCGGCAACGCGCGGGCGATCTGCGGCCAGACGGCCTCCCGGAACGGCGGCACGGACGTGCGCAGCCGGAAGGTGAGGAAGTCGCGCGCGAAGCTCCACAGCTGCGCGTACCAGGGCCGGTCCAGCCCCATCGCCGCGCGGAGCTGGTCCCGGTCCACCGCGGTCGCCTGCTCCCCCAGCAGCAGGTCCACCGGGTCGCCGGGGACGAGGAAGAGGAAGCCGGACACCAGGAGGAAGGCGCCCGCCAGCGACCCGGCCGCGCCCAGGAGGCGGCGCGTCACGGCGACACCTCCTGGATCGCCTCCAGCGGGCGGAAGAAGCCGTGCGTCGAGGGCACGTACCCGCGCACCCGCGAGGACACCACGCTCACCACGTCCTCGTGCCAGAGCGGGAGGATGGGGAGCACCTCCGCCTCCCGGACCTGCGCCTGGGCGTACAGCGCCGCCCGCTCCGCCGGGTCCACCTCCGACGCCCGCTCCAGCAGCGCGTCCAGCGGCCCGTCGCGGAACGCGCCGCGGTTGAAGCCGGTGAAGCCGTTCGCCTCCTCGGGGATCTGGTCGGAGGCGAAGGCCGCCCGCATCAGGTCCGGCTCGATGACGGAGGCCCACTTGAGCTGCGCCAGCTCGAAGTTGCCGCGGCGCACGTCGCGGAAGAAGACGCCGAACTCCAACGGCTGCACCTCCAGGGACACGCCGACCGCCCGGAGCTCCGCTTGCACCACCAGCGCGAGCGTCCGGCGCAGCCGGTCCGTGGAGGTCTTCAGTGTCAGGTGCAGCCTCATCCCGTCCGGCCCGCGCCGCGCGTACCCGGCCTCGTCGAGGAGGCGTTCCGCCAGGACCGGGTCGTAGTCGCACGGCGGCGCGGCGGCGTACGCCCAGTGGGTGGCGGGGAGCAGCCCCGTGGCCGGCCGCGCCAACCCGGCCAGCTTGTTCTGGACGATCGACGTCCGGTCGATGGCGTGGCAGAGCGCCCGCCGTACCCTCGGGTCCGCGGTCGGCCCGCCTCGCACGTTGGGCACCAGGTAGGCGAGCCCCGTCCCCGGCGCCGTCACCACCGACAGCCCCGGGTGGTTGCGCACGGCGGGGAGGATGGCGGGCGACAGCGCACCGATCAGCAGATCCGCCTGCCCGTCCAGCAGCGCCAGGACCCGCGCCGTCTCGTCCCGGACCACCCGGACCGTCAGGGCCCGGACGCGCGGGACGTCCCGGTGGAAGCCCATGAACGGCACCAGCTGGACGACGTCCCGCTCCGGCGGGGCGGACAGGCGGAAGGGGCCGGCGCCCACGGGTGCTCGCACCTCCGCGCCGGACAGGGCCTGGGCGCGCGGCAGGATGCCCATGGCCAGCTCGGACAGCAGCGGGCGAAAGGGCCGGTCGAGGTGGAAGCGCACCGTCCGTTCGTCCACCGCCTCCACCTGGACGATGCGGTCGTACGACCTCCGGCGCGGCGACCCCAGCCTGGGGTCCAGCACCGATTCGAAGGTCGCCTTCACGTCCCCGGCGGTCAGGGAAGATCCATCGTGGAACCGGAGGTTGGGGCGGAGCCGGAATTCGACGGTCCGCTCGTCCGGCCATACAAACGACTCGGCGAGGTCCGGGACCGGGCGGCAGGCGTCGTCGAACGTGAGGAGCCCTGGCGTGATGAGCTGCGAGATGCGCTGCCCGGCGGCGGAGAGCGCCATCCGGTCATCCAGGGCGTCCGGCTCCGACTCCACCAGCACCGTGACTCCGGGCGGGCGTGGAGCGCCGCGGCACGCCGCCAGGGGCCAGGCGATGCTGATCGCCAGCAGACAGGCTTTGCCTACATTGCGGCGGCCGTTCACCGTTTCGATAATTGCCTCTCGCGAACGTCGGGGGAATTTCCGGTGCTGAGCAGTTCACGGGTATCCATGGTCCCCGCGGCGATCGCCGCCGCGGTGCTGTGCGCCTCCACTGCCTTTGCGGGCGGCAAGGACGCCGAGCGCGCCGCGCTGAAGAAGGCCCTGCTCGAGGTCCTCGACCGGCCGTCGCTGAAGACGGCCCGCGTGTCGTTCGAGCTGGACTCGCTCGACACCGGCGAGAAGCTCCTCCAGCAGAACGCGGACGAGCTGCTCAACCCCGCGTCCAACGTGAAGCTGGTCACCGCCGCGGCGTCGCTGTGGAAGCTGGGCCCCGAGTACCGCTTCGAGACCGAGTTCCTCACCGACAACGAGTACCGCGACGGCCGCGCCAAGGTGCTCTACGTCCGCGGCAAGGGCGATCCGTCCATCACCAACGAGCGCCTGTACGGGATGGTGACGGAGATCTTCCACGCCGGGCTGCACGAGGTGGGGGACGTGGTGGTGGACGACAGCTGGTTTGACGGGGAGCGGCTGGCCCCCGGCTTCGACCAGGACAAGTCCGATCGCTCCTACAACGCGCCCACCGGCGCGGTCTCCATCAACTGGAACTCGGTGGGCGTGTACGTCCGCGCCGGCACCGGGCCAGGGCAGAAGGGCGTGGTGGAGATCGAGCCCGCCAGCGACTTCTTCGTGGTGGAGAACGGGCTCACCACCGGGAGCCGGAAGTATCGCCGCTTCAACATCGTCTCGGAGCCGGCGCCGGACAACAAGCAGCGCATCAAGGTGATGGGCGCCATCCCGCCCGACCAGTCGGCGGTCGCCACCTACAAGAAGATCGACAACCCGACCTTCTACTTCGGCCACACCCTCAAGCAGATGCTGCTGATGCGGGGGATCAAGGTCCACGGACGGGTGCGCGCCGGCCTCACCCCGGACGGCGCGAAGGTGCTCTCCGTCGCCCAGTCCGAGACGTTCGACCTCATCCTCAAGCGGATGAACAAGCACTCCTCCAACTTCGTGGCGGAGATGCTGATCAAGACGCTGGGCGCGGAGGTGGGCGGCAAGCCCGGCACCTTCGCCAAGGGCATCGAGGTGGTGGAGGACTTCCTGGAGAAGGAGGTCGGCATCCCCCGCGGCACCTACGTGATGAAGAACGGGTCGGGCATCAACGACACCAACCGGTTCTCCTCCGCGCAGTTCACGAAGATCCTGAGGTACATGTTCACCAACGAGGCCTACGCGCCCGAGTACGTCTCCGCGCTGGGCATCGCCGGGAAGGACGGCACCCTCAAGTACCGCATGGAGGGGTCCGACGCGGTGGGCCGGCTGCGCGCCAAGACCGGCACCCTGTTCAACGTCACCGCGCTCTCCGGGTACGTGCAGGCGGTGGGCGGGGAGCGCTTCATCTTCTCCGTGCTGGTGAACGACTTCCCGGGGCGGCTCGGGCCGGTGGTGGATAGTGTCGATGCGCTCGGGGAGGCGGTGGCCGCGTACGGGACGGCCGGCGGGCCGCAGCGCGCGGTCGCCTCGGTCGCCGCGCAGCAGCCGGTGCTCGCCTCGGCGGACGAGGCGAAGACGAAGATCAAGACGTACCTGGCGCTCGGGCGGCAGAAGGACAAGCGCAACATCTCCTTCCTCCGCACGGTGTGGCGCAGCGAGAAGGACCCGGCCGTGCGCGCGGTGGTGGCGGAGTCCATCTACCGCTCCGACCCGGAGGACTACCTGGGCGCGCGCACCCTTTTGGACAGCGTGAGCGGGACGCCGGAGGTCTACGGGCGGCTGCGCTCCCTGGCCAGGGACATGAACATCGACGTCCCCGCGGTGCCGGCGGTGGTGGAGGTCGCGGCGCAGGGGAACGCGGAGGCGCTGGCCAAGCTGCTGGAGCTGGTGCGGCCGTCGTCGGGCGACGCGGGCGCGGAGAAGGAGGTCTCCACCGCGCTGAGCGAGGTGGGGCGCACCGCGCCGGACGAGCTGATCCTCGCCCTGAAGAATGCGCCCGCGGCGGACCGCGACGCCGCGGTGGCCATGCTCGCCCAGGGCCTGGTGCGGGCGGCGGACGCGGACCACCCGTTCTGGCCCGCGCTGCGCAAGTCGATGGGCGCGGTGGACGTCGCCACCGCCACCTTCGCCAAGCAGGTGGACGCCGCCCTCTCGCTCAAGATCGCCGAGGAGAAGGCGCCCAAGCCGGCCGCCGTGGCCGGCCAGGTCGTCCCGGCCTCCGCCACCACCGGCGGCCCCGGCCACGAGGCCACCGCCGAGACCCGCCCGGGCGGCTAGCGCCGGTCAGCGCAGGCCCTTCATCCACTCCACCACCGCGCGGGTGAACGCCTCCGGCTCCTCGAAGAAGGGCTGGTGGCCGCTCTTCTCGAAGAGGCGGAAGGTGGCCGTCGGGAGCTTCGGCAGCACCGGCGCCCAGAGCGTGTGCGGCACGATGTAGTCCGACCGCCCGTGGGTGAGGAGCAGCGGGACCTGGAGCCCGGGGCCGCCGGTCACCTCCCAGGCCGGCGAGAGCCGGGTCAGCAGGTGCTGGGTGAGCTCCGGGCGCGGCGAGGCGGTGGCGTAGAGCGGCGCCGCGTCGGTGTTCGGGTCGTGGAAGCGCGAGGGCGTCTGCGCCATCAGCACCGCCCCTGGCGGCGAGCCCGGCGGCACGCGGGCCAGCGCCTCTTGCTGGATCCGCCGGCGCTCCTCGGAGGCGTCCTCGCAGAAGAAGGCCTTCGCCTGCTCCACCAGCTTCGCCATGTCCCCGTGCGGCGGCGTGCCGGCGGTGACGGCGCCGGAGACGGACCCCGGGCAGCGGCGCGCGTACTCGATGGCCGGCATCCCGAGGATGGAGTGGCCGAGCACGAGCACCTTCTCGGCGCCGAGCGACCGGCGGACCGCCTCCAGGTCCTCCGCGAGGAGGTCGAAGGTGAGGTCGGCGGCGGCGCCGGTGGAGCGCCCGCTCCCGCGCAGCTCCACGAACGTGAGCTGGAGGTGGTCCAGCAGCGGCTTCGGCGCCTGCAGCTCGTACGGCCCGGAGCCGATGGCGGTGAGCCACAGGCAGGCCGGCCCGCGGCCCTGGGTGGTGGTGAACAGCTCGGCGCCCTTCGAGGCGACGGTGGTCATGTGCGGTCCTCCAATGCGCGCGCGCGCAGACGGCTCGCCGTCCGGCCAGGGTATCCGGCCGTTCGTCGATCCGCTGCGCGCGTGTACGGGTTTGAAGCCGGCGACCATTCCTGGCCGCCGGTCCCATGACCCTACCCGGCCGGAGGGGCGGCTGGCTACTTCGGCGGCGCGGCCTGCTTGGCGCGGCGCTGCATCTCCTCCGGGCTCACGTCCTCCACGTGGGTGGCGAGCTGCCAGGCGTTGCCGTACGGGTCCTGCACCTGGCCCCAGCGGTCGCCCCAGAACATGTCCGCCACCGGCGCCAGCACCTTGAAGCCGGCCGCCGTCGCCCTGGCGAACACCGCGTCCACGTCCGGCACGTAGAGGAAGTTGTTGGAGTGGGTCGGCGGGGCGAAGCCGGCCGAGGCGACGAAGAGCACGCTGTCGCCGATGCGGACGTGCGAGTGCATCACGCTCTTGCCGTCCGGGCCGGTCATCTTCCCCATCACCTCGGCGCCGAAGGCCCGCTGGTACAGCTCCAGCGCGGCGGCGGCGTCGTTGACGACGATCTGCGGGGTCAGGCTGCGGAGTCCTTCGGGAACGGGCTTGGTCGACTTGGCCATGGCTTTTTTCGCTTCTCGATGTGCGCGGGGCGGGTGCATCCCGCCGGCGCCAGATGACGCGCGGCGATGGCCGGAAATCGACATCGGATGATCACCTGCTGTCAGACGCGCTTGATATAGGGGTGCGCGTTCCGGCCATGGAATGGGTCGGACACACACAACTCGCCCGTGGTGGGCGGGTTCTCGAGAAAGTCAGAAAGGAAGGGCGACATGGCGGGTGGCGGCGTCAACAAGGTGATCTTGATCGGCAACCTGGGGCGGGACCCGGAGGTGCGGTTCACCCCCAGCGGGCAGGCGGTGGCGAACTTCACCGTCGCGACCAACGAGTCCTGGACCGACAAGCAGGGGCAGAAGCAGGAGCGGACGGAGTGGCACCGCATCGTGGTCTGGGGAAAGCTCGCCGAGCTGTGCGGCGAGTACCTCTCCAAGGGCCGCCAGTGCTTCGTCGAGGGCCGCCTGCAGACGCGGGAGTGGACGGACAAGGAAGGAAAGAAGAACTACACCACCGAGGTGGTCGCCCAGAACGTCCAGTTCCTGGGTGGGCGGGGCGAGAACGCGGGGCCGCGGCCTCGGGCGCAGAACGGTTCGCAGGACTACGGCTCGCCGCCGCCGGGAATGGAGGAGGGGATGCACGGAAGCGCCAACGGCGCCGCCTCCTCCAATGGTCCTCCGCCGGAGGATGACATTCCCTTCTAGGCGGGGACGGCAGGACGGGCCGCGGGCCGGCCGCGGCTCTACAATCCATCCATGGCTGATGAGCTGGTGAGCGCCCTGTTGCGGGCGGAGGATCTGCGCGTGGTGCTGGCGCTGACCTCCGATCTCAGCCGGCGCGCGCGCGAGCTGGCCAGCATGCGCCCTGGCTCGGCGGCCGTGCTGGCCCAGGGCCTGACCGCGGGCCTGCTCCTGGCGGCGCTGCAGAAGGAGCGCACCCGGCTGAACCTGCAGCTGGAGTGCGACGGGCCGCTGCGCGGTCTGTTCGTGGACGCCAGCAGCTCCGGCGAGGTGCGGGGCTACGTGAAGAACCCGCTCGTCGAGCACATCGGCGGGGAGGGCGAGTTCCGCTGGCGGCCGGTGCTGGGCAACTCCGGGTTCCTCTCGGTCCTGCGGGACCAGGGCGGCGGGGAATACTACCGCTCGTCGGTGCAGCTGGGCCGGTTCGACATGGCGCGGGACCTGGAGGCGTTCTTCGCGGAGTCGGAGCAGATCCGCACCGCGGTGCTCCTGGGGCTGGTGGCGGAGGGCGAGGAGCCGCTGTCGGTGGTGGGTGGGTTGTTGATCCAGCCGCTGCCGGATGGGGACCTGGAGTCGCTGGCGGGGCACGCTCGGCGGCTGGAGGCGCCGGGCGCGTTCCAGGCGGGCCTGCAGGCGGGGGCGAAGTCGGGCGCGTCGGCGGCGGTGAAGGCGCTCTTTCCGGGGTCGGACCTGGAGGTGCTGGCCCGGTACCCGGTGGCGTTCCAGTGCAGCTGCTCCAAGGAGCGGGTGAAGAACGCGCTGCTCGCCATGGGGAGGGCGGAGCTGGATGACCTGCTGGCGAAGGACGGGCAGGCGGAGGTGACCTGCCAGTTCTGCTCCACGCGCTACACCGTCAGCGGGGAGGAGATCCGGAAGTTGCTCGAAGCCGGGCGATGAGGAGGTCGGCGCTCCGGCGCAGCCCCGCCCAGCGCAGGGACGCGACGACCTCCAGGGGAGTCACCGGTGGCCGCTGCTTCTCAGAGGCCATCTCCTGCACGATGCTGACCAGACCCTGCCCCATCAGACCTGCGATGAGCTCATCAGGGTGGAGGGCTTTCAAGCGGTAGGGCTTGAGCTCCTGCTCTGGAAAGTGGGCCAGGTTGAAGGTGACGATGGCCTGCGCACCGGACCGGATGGCGGCCGCGAGGACGTGGCGATCATCAGGGTCGGGAAGCGTCAGATGAGGAATCAGGGCCTTGTAGCCGGTGACCAGAGCGCTGCGGAAGGACTCATTCATGAGCCGGACGGTTCCCTGGATGCGAGTCTCCAGATCGGGACGCCGCTTCACCAGAGCCCGGCTCCATTCATTCATGATCTGCTCGGTCCAGCGCGCCCGCACCAGGTGCGTCTGCCCCATGCGGACCAGCAGGTCGCGCAAGCTCTCCGGGTACAGCACGTTGGCGTCGTAGACGACGGTGAAGGACATGGGCGCCGGCCCTGCAACGGAAGGGCCCTTGCGAATGATTCGTTTATTTCGTATATTTCGAATACCAGGTCGCGAGAAGGGAGCCCGTTCGTGTTCGCCAAAACCGATCTTCAGGTCCCTCAGCTGGAGGGTGACCAGCTCAACCAGGTCGCGCGCGCCCACCGGCAACTGGCCGCAGTCCTGGCCGGCAGGAAGAAGGCATCCATCCGGCTCGTCGTGGACGGGTGCGGCGAGGTCGCCGTGCCGCGGGCGGTCTTCGAGCTCTTCGTCGCCGCCCTGGAGGCCCTCGCCGACGGGGAGGCCGTCACCCTGATTCCAAGTCAGAAGGAGCTGACGACCCAGGAGGCCGCCGAGTACCTGGACGCATCGCGCCCCTACGTGGTGCAGTTACTGGAGAGCGGGCAGATCCCCTTCCGGAAGGTCGGCACCCACCGCCGGATCCGGTTCAGCGACCTCCACAAGTACCGGGAGATGGATGACCGGAAGCGGGCCAAGATCGTCACGCGGATCGCCCGGGAGATGGAGGACATGGGCTTCAAGTAGTGACCGCCCTCAGTAGAACGCCGCCACGGTGATCGCCAGGAACGCCAGCAGCGTCAGCGGCCAGAACGCCAGCTTGGGAGGCAAATTGTCTCCCAGGTGCACCCACGTCTCCTCCCGCACGCGGGTGATGATGATGGCGTTGGCGGCCACCAGGATGATGGTGGCGTAGGCCACGAAGTAGAACAGCTCGAGGAAGATCAGCTCGTTCGCCGCCACCCGGCTGCGCATGTTGTTGTGGGCGACGAGGATGACGAAGAGCGTGCCGGCGGCGACGCTGAGCGCGGTCATGGGCTTGAACCCGAACCGGTCGCGCTCCTTGTCATCCCGCCTCCCGCACAACAGCAGCACGAAGAGGATGGCGTTCACCACCGCGATGGGCATCAGCGAGGCGAAGAACGGGTCGAGGAACTCCCGCTTGGCGACGACGGTGAACCCCAGCTCCGGCGCGTCCAGCACCCCGGCGAAGGTGGAGATGCCGAAGTCGGACCCCAGCCGCGTCCGCCCGAAGTCGAAGAAGGACTGCTGCACGTTCCACCCCGGCAGCGACAGCCCCTCGGCCAGCCCGGGCAGGGAGCTGGGGATCATCAGCGCGTAGGCGTCCAGGTCCGGCACCAGGACGATCGCCTTGTCGAACTCCTTGTGCCACAGGCGGATCCGCAGCGAGGCGCTGTCGAACGGGTACTTCGACGCCTCGCTGTAGGACTGCCGCAGCGTGGCCCGGAACGACCAGCCGGTGACGTCGGTGGTGGCGTCGGTGCGGTGGTACGCCTCGGCAAACGAGACCTGCTCCGCGTCCGGGAAGATGAACCCGCGGGCGATGTGGTCCTCGGCTCCCTTCCGGTACTTCTGCCACACCAGCCCGGTGACCACCGCCTCCCCCGGCCGCGACAGGTTCAGCGTGGAGAGGTAGATGCCGGCCGGGATGAACGTCACCGGCGCGGCCTTCACGCCCTGCACCTGCGTCGCGTTGGCGGCCTGGTACGCGTGCAGCGTGGCGCGGTCGAAGACCTCCTTCCGCCCGGGCGGCGCCGCCACCCGCGCCGCGCGCAGCTCGCTCCAGATCATTCCCAGCCCGGCCGCCAGCAGCAGCGACACCGCCGCCGCCGCCAACCACAGCCGGGCGTGGTCCAGCGTCTCCACCCGCAACCCCATGCACACCAGCAGCACCAGGGTCAGCATCGCGGCCAGCAACACCTGCAGCTGTTGCCTCCGGAGGTCGCGCGGCGGCGCCAGCAACTCCGCCTTCTCGTAGACCAGCGCCAGCACCCACCCGTTCACCGGCACCGGCCGGCAGAACACCCACGCCGGCTTCCCGGTCAGCTCGCTGGTGCTCTCCGCCTCTCCGGGCTGCCCGGCCAGCGCCCGGCGCGCGCACTCGCGCAGCGCGGGGTCGCCGCGCTCGGTGGAGACGTCGAACACAGTGCGCAGCTGCTGCACGTACTGGCCCACCGGGTGGGTGACGTAGGTGCCGTTGGCGGAGAGGAGGTACCCGTAGTGGGTCCGCCCGGCGGTGAGCCCGGAGACCGTCTCCTGCAGCGCGCTCACGGAGCTGTTGATCCGCACCACCCCGCTGGGGGGGCGTTCTCCGCCGCCCGCGCTCGCGCTGCCCGTGGCGCCCCCCAGGTAGAACGGCGCCCCGATGCCGATGATCAGCTCCCCCGAGCCGTGCCCCAGCTCGGGCTCGCTCCAACTGGTGCCCCGCACCAGGGGCGACCGGAACCACTCCCGCTGCCGGTAGTCGCCGTACGCCTCGCGCTGGTAGACGCGGACCGCGCCGCCTTGACGGAGGTAGTGCGGCGCGAACAGCTCCACGTCCGGCGCGTAGGCGAACGACGCGTAGGCGACGCCCGCCTCGAGGATGAACGGGTGGGACTCCACCGTCTCCTTCAGCCGGGCGCCCAGCTCGGCCGGCGAGTAGCGATGGGTGCCCGCGTCCGCCGCCAGCTGCGTGACGAGCGGCACCAGCGGCGCCAGCGTCTGATCCACCGCACGCGCCCCGTCCGCCGCCTCCTTCGCCGCCGTCGCGTGGACCTCCTCCTCCAGGCCCAGCCGGTGGCGGCGCTCGCGGACGCCGAGGACCAGGAGCAGCCCCGCGCTCGACAGGGTGAGCAGGAGCAGCGTCCGCCGTGGCGTCATCGCCTTCGGCCGCGCGGGCACGGTCGCCTCGCTCACGGCGGCCCCCTCACCGGGGCGGACCAGGCGTTGCCCCAGCCCTTGTAGAGCCCGTCCGCCAGCTGCGCCCACCCCAGCTTGCTCCGCCCGAGCGGGAACGGCGCCGCCGGCGTCTGGCGGTCGCTCCACACCACCTCGAACTGTCCGTCGGGCTGGATCCGCCCCAGCCTCGGCGTCTTCCACAGGTGGAGCGTCTTCGGGTCCACGTAGACCATCCCCTCCGGCCCCGGGAAGGCCTGGGCGCGCACCGCCGCCATCACCGCCTCGGGCTCGTCGGTGCCGGCCGCCTCCACCGCCTGCGCCCAGAGGTGGACCCCCAGGTACGCGGCCTCCATCGGGTCGTCGGTGACGGCGCCGGCCCCGTAGCGCCGCCGGTAGCGCTCCACGAAGTCGCGGTTGGCGTCCCCGGGCAGCGACTGGAAGTAGCTCCACGCCGCGTAGTCACCGGCGAAGTCGGCCGCGCCGAAGGACTGCAGCTCCGCCTCGGCGAGGCTGAAGGAGATGGCCGGGACCTTCGCGGAGGCGATCCCCGCCGCGCGCAGGGCGTGGAAGAAGGCGACGTTCGTCCCGCCGTTGATGGTGTTGAAGATGACGTCCGGCTTGGCGGCGGCGATCTTCTCCACCACCGCCTGTACGTCGGTGGCGCCGAGCGGCAAGTACTCCTCGCCCGCCAGCTGGCCGCGCACCACCTCCAGGTGGTCCCGGATGAGCTGGCCGGCGATGCGCGGGAAGATGTAGTCCGACCCGACGAGGAAGACGCGCTTGCCCAGGTGCTCCACCGCCCAGTCCACCGCGGGGAGGATCTGCTGGTTGGGCGTGGCCCCGCAGTGGACGATGTACGAGGAGTCCTCCAGGCCCTCGTACTGCAGCGGGTAGAAGTACGGCAGGTGCGCGCGCTCCACCGCCGGCCGCACGCTCCGCCGGCACGCCGACGTCCAGCAGCCGAACAGCGCGCGGACCTGCTCCTGCTCGATGAGGCGCTGCGCCTCGCGCAGGGCGGTGGAGCCGTCCGAGGCCGAGTCCGCCGTCTGGGCCTCCACCCGCCGGCCCAGCACGCCGCCGGCCGCGTTGAGCTCCTCGATCGCCAGCAGCGTGGCCTGCTGCACCGGCACCTCGCTCACCGCCATCGTCCCGGTCAGCGAGTGGAGCACGCCCACCCGGAGGGGCCTGGGCCGGCTCCGCCACGCGGCGACCGCGCCGGCGGCCACCGCCACCGCGGAGAGGGCGGCCAGCACCGTCAGCCAGCGTGGGAGGGGCCGAGGCATCCGGGGAGGTCCAATCTAGGCAGGAACGGTAAATCGCGCACCGGCCGGGCCCAGGCTCCAGCCATACCCAGAGAAGGGGACGAATCACCGCGAGCCACGAGGGACGGTCGCGGGCGCGAAGGGCGGGAGGCGGGTGCGGCGCCGGCCTGTCGCGGGTGAGCATTGACACTCCCCAGGCAAGTCACGTAGCTCGCACGCCCGCGATGGCGGAGCGGAAGCGGAAGCGAACGCGCGTGCGGCGCGCCCCCCGGAAGCCGGGGGCGGTGGAGCGGATCGTCTCCATCCCGGACGACGTCGCGCTCTCGCCACAGACCCAGCCACCGCCGGGTGGCCTGGGGCAGGACCGCTCCGCCATGCGGGAACCGGCGCGCGAGCTGACGTGGGCGCGGGTGGACCAACTGGTGACCTCGCTCTCGCGGCAGATCAAGCGCTCCTTCCGCCCCGACGCGGTGGTGGGGGTGGCGCACGGCGGGGTGTTCGCGGGCGGCGCGGTGGCCAGCGCCCTGGGCGCGGAGTTCTTCCCCGTCCGCATCAGCCGCCGCAGCCGCGACCACGGCGGCCCCCGCTCCATCCGCCTCTCCGCGGAGATTCCCCCGAAGCTCCGGAACCGGCGCGTGCTGGTGGTGGACGACGTGGCCTCCTCCGGCGAGGCGCTGGAGCTGGCGCTGGTGCTGCTCTCCCGCGTCCGCGCCCGGGAGACGCGCACGGCCAGCCTCATCGCGCGCGAGGGAGCCTACGCCCCGGATTGGGCGGCGCTCACCACCTCGGACTTCATCGTCTTCCCATGGGATTACGAGCTGCTCGACTACGAGCCGGAGTGGTTGCTGAACCCGCAGAAGGCCGCCGCTCCCACCGGGAAGAGCCGGAAGCGGAAACGGCGCTGAGCCTCGCGGGTGTACGCGCGATGGGGCCATCTCCCCCTTCCTGGGGCTAATCTGCGCGGCCGGGATGATCGTCGGCACGGCGGGCCACATCGACCACGGCAAGACCTCCCTGGTGAAGGCGCTCACCGGCATCGACACCGACCGCCTCCAGGAAGAGAAGCGCCGCGGCATCACCATCGAGCTGGGCTTCGCGCACCTCCAGCTCCCGGACGGCTCGGTGGCGGGCGTGGTGGACGTCCCCGGCCACGAGCGCTTCGTCAAGGCGATGGTGGCGGGCGCGGGCGGCGTGGACATCGCGGTGCTGGTGGTCGCCGCGGACGAAGGCGTGATGCCCCAGACCCGCGAGCACCTGGACATCTGCCGCCTCCTCGGCGTCAAGGGCGGCGTCATCGCCGTCACCAAGGCTGACCTCCTCCCCGACCTGGGCGCCGAGTGGCTGGAGCTCCTGGAGGCGGACCTCCGCGGCCTCACCAAGGGCACCTTCCTGGAGGAGGCGGCCGTCATCCCGTGCTCCGCCAAGACGGGTCAGGGCCTGGAAGACCTCAAGAAGGCCATCGTCGCCGTCGCCAAGTCCCTCCCGGCGCGCCCCTCGGAAGGGCCCGTCTACCTCCCGGTGGACCGCGCCTTCAGCGTCAAGGGCTTCGGCACCGTCGTCACCGGCACGCTGATGTCCGGCCACCTCGCGCTCGAGGAGGCCGTCTCGCTCCTCCCCGGCCTCCCGGGCCCCCTGCGCGTCCGCGGCCTCCAGGTCCACGGCAAGCCCGCGGACAAGGTCGCCGCCGGCCAGCGCACCGCGATCAACCTCGCCGACGTGGAGGCGGACGCCGTCTCCCGCGGCATGGCGCTGGTCCGCCACGACGAGCTCCCCGAGAGCCGGATGCTGGACGTGGAGCTCACGCTCCTCCCCGCCGCGGACGCCCCGCTCCCCCGCCGCCGCAAGCTGCTCCTCCACCTGGGCACCGCGCAGGCGGAGTGCACGGTGGCGCTGCTGGACCGCGAGTCGCTCGACCCTGGCCAGACGGCCTTCGCCCAGCTCCGCCTCGCCACCCCGCTCGTCGCGCTCCCCGACCAGCGCTTCATCCTCCGCGGTGCCCATGTCCTCCAGGGCCGCGGCGCCACCCTGGCCGGCGGGCGCGTCCTCGCCGTCTCACCCTCCCGCCGTCGCAAGGGAGCCTCGAAGGTGTTGGCCCCGCTGGTCGACGCGGACGCGGATCGCCGGGTGGCCTGGCTCCTGCAGCAGTCCGGCTACCGCGGCTTCACGGCCCGCGAGCTGTTCGCGCGCTCCGGCGCCGCGCCCAAGGCGGTCACCCGCGCGCTGGAGCTGCTCTCCACCCGCGGCCACGCCATCCTCCTGGACAAGGAGCGCCGCCTCTACCTCTCCGGCGACGTGTTCGGAAAGCTCCGCGCCCGCGCGCTGGCCCTCGTCGAGGACTTCCACGCCCGCGAGCCGCTCAAGGAAGGCCTCCCCAAGGAGGAGCTCCGCCGCCGCCTCTCGCAGGACCTGGACCTCAAGCTGTTCGCCCGCCTCCTCCCCGCCCTGGAGGCCGAGGGGAAGGTGGAGGTGCAGGGCGACGTCGTCCGCGTCAAGGGCAAGGGCCGGGTGCTCACCGCCGACGACCAGGGGGACCGCGCGCGCGTGGTGGAGCTGCTGGCCAAGGCCGGCCTGGGCCCGCCGAAGGTGGAGGAGCTGGCGCAGGGTCTCCACATCACCCCCTCGCGCGCCACCGAGCTGCTCAAGACGGCCACCGCGGAGGGGCTGGTGATCAAGGTGGCGGACGACATGTACTTCGAGCGCCGGGTCCTGGACGGGCTGAAGGAGAAGCTGGTCAACCACCTCAAGGAGCACAAGGAGATCTCCACCCAGGCGTTCAAGGAGATGGTGGGGCAGACGCGGAAGTGGGTGATCCCGCTCTCCGAGTACTTCGACCGGGAGAAGGTCACCCTGCGCGTGGGCGAGAAGCGCATCCTGCGCAAGGGATGAGATGAGCGGCGGCGAACAGCGGAAGGTCACGCTCGAAGGGCTGCGGACGGCGATCGAGCTGTTCGCCCATCCCGTCATCATCACCTCCGAGCAGAAGGTGGTGGCCTGCAACCGGGCGATGCTGGAGGCCTCCGGCTACCCGCGAGAGGAGCTGCTGGGCCGGCACTACGCGGATTTCCTCCCGCCCGAGGAGCGCCGCCGCCTCTCCGAGCTCCTCTTCCGCCGCGCCCAGGGGGAGTCCCTCCCGGACGCGGACTTCGCGCTGCTGATGGCCCGCTCCGGCGCGGCGCTCCCGCTGCAGCTGTCCGTGTCGCGGCTCCAGGGCGAGGACGGCCGGCCCTACGTCGTGGTGAACGCCCTGGTGGCCTCGGCGCAGAAGGGGGAGCTGGACCTGGCGGAGCGGCTGGCCGGGGTGGCGGCGATGCTGATGGCGCAGCGCTCGCCCCAGAGCATCCGCAACGCCGCCGTCCTCGCCTTCGAGCGCGCCCGCCTCTGGGCCGGCTTCTACGCCGCCGCCAACGGCGCGCTCACCCCGCTGGTGCTCTCCTCCGCCGAGCAGGCGCCCGCGGTGGATCCGGTGCACGCCTTCAACGCGCTCTACGAGCACCGCCCGGTCTTCTCCGCGACGGACGCCGGCGGCGGGGTGGCGCAGGTGGCGTACCTCCCCCTGCGGAGCGGGGGCGGCGAGGAGGTGCTGGTATTGGCGGGCGGCATCACCCCGCGCTCCAGCGGCGTGCTCCGCCTCTTCGCCGAGCAGCTCTCCCACGCCTACTCCAACGCCCAGCTGATCACCGACCTGGAGTCCGGCCACCGCGAGATGCGGCTGCTGCTGGAGCTGGCGCAGACCACCGCCCAGTCGCTGGACGCGGCCAGCATCATGGACGCCGCGGCGGACTTCGCGGTGCGGCTGCTGGAGGCCCACGCGGCGTTCATCTACCTGGTGGACGAGAAGGACGGGGCCCTGCGGCCGCGCGCCGTCTCCGCCGCCGCCCGCGGCGACTTCCCCTCCGACGCGCGGTTCGAGGTGGGCGACGGCTCCATGGTGGGGCGGGTGTCGCGGGGCCGGGCGCCGGTCGCCATCGGCGACGTGTCCGCCGCGCCCGAGGGCGACTACTCGCGGTCCATGGCCGACCGCTACGGGGTCCGCTCCGCCCTGGGCGTGCCCATCCTCTCCCGCGAGGAGCTGATCGGCGTGCTGCTGGTGACCGACGCGCGCCCCCGCGACTTCCTCCCGCAGCAGGTGGAGCTGGCGCAGGCCACCGCCGGCCAATTGGCGCTCTCCATCACCAACGCGCGCCTCTACGAGTCGCTCAGGCAGAGCTACACGGAGCTGCAGGAGACCCGCGCGGCGATGGTGAAGCGCGAGCGCCTGGCCGCCCTGGGCGAGCTGTCCGCGGTGCTGGCCCACGAGGTGCGCAACCCGCTGGGCGTCATCTTCAACGCGGTCAGCTCGCTCCGGCGGCTGCTGCCCAAGGGCGACCCGGAGATCCTCCTGGACATCCTGGCCGAGGAGAGCGACCGGCTGAACCGCCTGGTGGGCGAGCTGCTGGACTTCGCCCGCCCGCGCGCGCTCTCCCGCCAGGCGGAGGACGTGGCCCGCGTCATTCAAGATGCGCTGGAGGCCGCGGGCAGCGACCCCGCCTCCGCCAACGCCAAGGTGCGCTTCATGGCGGAGGTGGAGCCGGGGCTGCCGCCGGTGCCCATGGACCGCCGGCAGATCCGCCAGGCGCTGGTGAACGTGGCGGTGAACGCGCTCCAGTCCATGCCGCGCGGCGGGGCGCTGCGCGTGCTCGCCCGGCGGGACGGCGTGGGGACGGGCGGCGCGCCGCAGCTGCGCATCGACCTCTCCGACGACGGCGCCGGCATCGGCCCCGACTTGCTCCCGCGCATCTTCGAGCCGTTCTTCACCACCAAGGCCAAGGGCACCGGGCTCGGGCTGGCGGTGGTGAAGCGGATCATCGAAGATCACGAGGGCAGCGTGGGCGTCGAGTCCCAGGTCGGCAAGGGCACGACGTTCACCATCCGGCTGCCGATGCAAGGATGAGCACCTCGCCCACAGACTCCAGCACCGTCCGCCTCACGCGCCCGCGCGTGCTGGTGGTGGACGACCAGCGGAACATGCGCGCCACCACCGCCATGCTCCTGCGCGCCGCCGGCTACGAGGTGCTGGAGGCGGGGGACGGCGAGGAGGCGCTGCGGCTGCTGGGCGGCTCCGCGGTGGACCTGCTGATCACCGACCTCAAGATGGAGCCGATGGACGGGATGACGCTGCTCAAGCGGGGGCTGGAGGTCTCCCCCCACACGCAGGTCATCCTGATGACCGCCTTCGGCTCCATCGAGAGCGCGGTGGAGGCGATGCGCCTGGGCGCCTACGACTACGTCACCAAGCCCTTCCAGGAGCGCGAGCTGATGCACCGGGTGGCGCGCGCGGTGGAGCGCGGCAGGCTGCTCGCCACCGTCAACGCGCTGGCCGGCGACTTCAACGCCCGCCACGGGCTGAACGCGCTGGTGGGCCGGTCGCCGCCCATGCGCGAGCTCACCTCCCGCATCCTCCGGGTGGCTCCCTCCGACGCCACCGTGCTGGTCAAGGGCGAGAGCGGGACCGGCAAGGAGTTGGTGGCGCGCGCGCTCCACGCGCACAGCCGGCGCAAGGACAAGCCGTTCGTCCCGGTGAACTGCGCCGCCATCCCGGAGGGGCTTTTGGAGTCCGAGCTGTTCGGCCACGCCAAGGGCGCCTTCACCGGCGCGGTGCGCGCCCGCCGCGGCCTCTTCGAGGAGGCGGACGGCGGGACGCTGTTCATCGACGAGGTGACCGAGACCACCCCCGCCTTCCAGTCCAAGCTGCTGCGCGTGCTCCAGGACGGCGAGGTGCGCCGGGTGGGCGAGTCCATCTCCACCATGGTGGACGTGCGCATCGTCGCCGCCACCAACCGCGACATCGAGCGCGAGGTGCAGGAGAAGCACTTCCGCCAGGACCTCTTCTACCGGCTGAACGTCGTCTCGGTGAAGGTGCCCCCGCTTCGCGACCGCGTGGAGGACATCCCGCTTCTGGCCGAGCACTTCCTGGAGCGCGCCAACCTGCGCTCGGCCCGCCAGAGGAAGCTCACCCAGGCCGCGGTGGAGCTGCTCCAGTCGTACCTCTTCCCCGGCAACGTCCGCGAGCTGGAGAACATGGTGGAGCAGGCGGCGGCGCTCGCGGAGGGGGAGGAGCTGCTCCCCGAGGACTTCCCCGTCCCCAAGCAGACACCTACACCTCAACAGCCGGTGGACCCTGGAGCCGAGGCCGCCGGGACGCCACCCGCGGCGGACGGCGCTCGCACGGGGCCCACCCTGGCAGACGCCGTCCTGGAAGCGGAGCGCCGCGCCATCGCCACGGCCTTGGAGCGTTTTCCCCGAGATCTGGCTCGCGTGGCCGACGAGCTGGCGGTTTCGCCCACGACTTTGTGGAGGAAGATGAAGCGCTTGGGCCTCAAAGCCTGATCCGAACGCACGCCTTTCAAATTCGAAACGGGGATTTCAAGGGTGAAATCCACAGGCGCACGGACCAATGTGAGACTGCCGTCAAGCATCCGGTTTTCCTGGTCTCAGGTTTTTTCGCGGTGTGGCACGAACGCTGCTAAAAGTTTCCCCTGGCAGACGCGATCGGTCGTTGAAGGTGGTTCCCCCCCACCCCCTTCAGCGGGGACGAGTCGCCAGAGAAGACACTGCGGCCCGCTGGTCCATCGTGGATTGGCGGGCCGCCTTCTTTTTGGCGCCTGGGCGTCTGCAATCCGACCCAGCCGCGGAAGTGAGCGCGCCGAAATTCTCACCTCGCGCGACTGCTCCCTACAGACCGTGTCTTAAGTGCTGAGAGTCGCCTCCCGAGGGGGGCGGCTCGGCGCGATTCTGCGCCCAACTGGACTGGAGCCAGTGCACATGGACAGCGTGAGCGGAGCGGGCAGCAGCCCGCCGATTCAAGACAGCGGCGGTTCGAGCGGTGCGGATGATTCGCAGGGCTCGAGTGGCGTAGACCAATCCCAAGGCTCCAGCGGCGCGGACCAGAGTGGGATCCAGACCCAGACCGACTCCTCCGCGAGCGGCCAGGTCGGGCCCACGGGGGCATCGGGACAGTTCCAGGACACCTTCGAGGCCAGCGCGCGGACCGGCACCCAGGTGGCGGACGGCGTGAACGCGGACGCCAGCGTGACCGCGCGGGCCGGCGTCAGCGGCAACGGGCAGATCGGCCCCAACGGCGCCAGCGGCCACGTGGAAGGGCAGGTCGGCGTCCAGGCTCAGGCGGGCGTCCAGGCCCAGCGGGACCTGGGGGCTGGGACGCAGGTCGACGCGTCGGCGCAGGTGCAGGCCCAGGCCCAGGCCAGGGGCACGGTGGACGCCTCCATCGGGCCGAACGGCGCGCGACTGCGGGCGGGCGGCGAGGCGTTCGCGGGCGTGCGCGCGGGCGCGCAGGTGAGCGGGTCGGTCGGCGACGGCGCGGTGCGGGCGGGCGCGGGCATCGAGGGGCGGGCGGGCATCGGGGTCAGCGGGTCCGCCGAGGCATCCTTCTCCAGGGACCGGGTCGGCTTCCGGCTCTCCGGGAGCGCGTCGCTGGGGCTGGGGATCGGCGGGTCGGTGGACCTCAGCGTCAACCCGACGGCCATCGCCAACGGGATCGGCAACGCCGCCAGCAGCGCCTGGCGGTGGCTCCGCGGGAACTGAGTCGCTTTACGTCCCTGCGTCCCCCTGGGCCCCCGCGATGAGTGGGACCGCCCAGGGGCGCAGCGGACAACTCGGGGCCGCCCCCGGGGCCCCGGACCGCCGAGGATATTTGTCGCAGGCTGCCCCCGTGTCACCGGCGAGAAGACAGCGGCGCCTCGCTCTCCAGCGCGACGCGCCAGGGTCGCTCAGGACAAAGCTCGGTGGGAAGTCGCGCGGGCAGCCTGCGGCAAGGAGGAGGGTGCGCTACCCCCCGTCCTCGCTCATGGGGAAGCTCGGCGTGGGGGGCAGGTTGAGCACGCTGGCCGGGAACAGCTCGCACAGCCACGCGACGATGTCCCGCACCGCGATGACGCCCACCGGCCGCCGGTTGGCGTCCACCAGCGGGATGTTGCGGTAGCCCTCCACCGTCATCTGCCGGAGCGCGAACGCCACCGTCGCCTCGGCGGGGAGGGTGTCCGGGTCGCGGGTCATCACCTCCGCCACCGGGGTCTGCTCCGCGTCAAGCTTCCGCACCGCCACGCGGGTGAGGACGTCGCGCTCGGTGAAGATGCCCACCAGCTCGCCGGTCTTCTGGTCCGCCACCACCGCGCAGCCGGTATGCTGCTGGTTCATGGCGCGGATGGTCTCCGCGACGGATGTCTCCGGGTGCACGGCCACCAGCGGCCCGTGCGGGACGCCTGCCAGGTTCTCCTCGAAGAGCGCGTCGGTCACCTCGTTGCGCGCCTCCGTCCCGCCCTCGTCGCCCTCGGTTTCAACGTCCTCGATGGCCGCCGCGTGAGCCATGGTCTTCCCCCGTCGCTGGGTACGCTGGGTGAGGCGCGCGATGGTACCCGCCGCCGCCGGGGCCGATCCGCGCAGAAGGTTTTTTCATCCGCCGGCTGCCGGCCATTCGGCCGGCCGAACTGTCGAGCGGCCAACCAACGGCACCTCCGCCCGGGCGCGCGGCCGGATGGGGTACCCTTCCAGGGCGAGGATCCTGGAGCGTGGCCGTCTCCCCTCAGCCCCTGACCGTCACCGCGAAGCGGGTGGGCATCGCGCTCGCCGCGTTCGCCGCCTACGTGCCCGTCTACTTCCTGCTGGAGGCGAGGGCCAAGGGCGCCGGCGCGGTGGTCACCGTCCCGGTCATCGTCGCCGCCTGGCTGCTGGGCTCGCGCGGAGGGTTGGCGGGGGCGGTGCTCGCCGTCGCGCTCAACGTCCTCCTCTACGGCGGGCCCGCCGCCGTCGTCGATTCGGGCGGCGCGCCCGGCATGCTGGCGCTGGTCCCCATCGGCTTCGTGGTGGGGCGCCTGCGCGAGCTGAACCTCCAGGTGAAGCACCAGCTGGCCGAGCGCGCGCGCATCGAGGCGGAGATGGCCGCCGTCGAGCGCCGCCGCGCCGAGGCGGAGACCGCCGCCAACCTCGCTCGCGTCAGCCAGATGGGCGCGGTGGGGTCGCTCGCCGCCAGCCTGGCGCACGAGATCAACAATCCCCTGGCGTTCGTGATGTCCAACCTGGCCTTCGTGCGCGACCACCTGGGCTCCACCCGCGCCGAGCACGTCGCCGAGTCGCACGACGCGCTGGTGGAGTCGCTGGACGGGCTGTTGCGCATCCAGGCGGTGGTGGCCGGCATCCGCGCCGTCTCGCTGGAGCAGGACCACCAGGGCCAACCGGTGGACGCTTGCGCCGTGCTGGATTCGGCGATCAAGGTGGTCCGGGCCGGGTCCGCGCAGCGCGCGCGGCTGGAGGTGGAGCACCGGCACCCGGAGCAGCCCCGCCCCTTCGTCCGCGCCAGCCACGGGCGCCTGGCGCAGGCCTTCCTCAACCTGCTCACCAACGCCGTCGAGGCCCTCCCCCCCGAGGACCCCGCCCGGCGGCTGGTGCGCGTCGCGTGCCAGGTGCAGCAAGCGCGCGTCACCATCGAGATCAGCGACTCCGGCAAGGGCATCCCGCGGGAGGTGGCGGAGCGCCTCTTCCAACCGTTCTTCACCACCAAGCCGGCCGGCACCGGGGCCGGCCTGGGGCTCTACGTCAGCCGCAACATCCTGCACGCTGCCGGAGGGGAGCTCACGTACACGACCGAGGTCGGCGTGGGCTCCACCTTCCGGGTGGAGCTGCCGGCGATGGAGGCCTAGCGGACCGTCTCGTCCTGCGAGTCGGAGGCGAGGCCCGACGACGACGCGGTGATGGTGTACGTCCCCAGGTTCGGCGCCCGGAAGTAGAAGCTGGTCGCCGTGGCGCCGGCGGAGATGAAGGTCCTGTTTTGCATGGGGGTGGCGCACGCGGAGTCGCTGTAGAGCATCACCCCGGCCGGGATGGCCAGGTCCACCGCGGTGGTGGCGGCGGCCGGGGTGCGGTTCCCGGACCCATCCACCAGGCCCACCATGGTCGTGCCGGAGCACAGGCCCACGCCGATGGTCTGCGCCAGCGAGAAGAACCGGACCGCCGCCGGGGGCAGGACGTAGATCGACTCGTCCTGGCTGGCGGTGAACGCCCCGCCGAACGCGCCCACGCTGCCGGTGATGGTGAGGGTCTCGACCTGCGGGCTGCCCAGGGTGTCCTTGAACCAGAAGGTCGCCGACGCCGTGCCGGAGGACATGGTGACGCCCGAGGTGGCGGTGGTGCACGCGGCGTCGCTGTAGAGGGCGGCGTTGGCGGTCGCGGGGGTCAGGGCCAGGGTGACGCGGGCGTCGTTGGGCACCGGCGCGCGGTTGCCGTAGGCGTCCTCGAAAGCCACCGTGGTCGCATCCGAGCATGCGCCCGAGCCCACCCGCTGCATGGCCGTCACGAAGCTGAAGGTGATGCCGGGGCCCGGGTAGATGGTCTCGTCCTGGTTGCCCTGCCGCAGGTCGCGCGCCTGGGCGGTGAGGGTGACGGAGCGCGCCGCGCGGCCGCGGAAGTAGAAGGTGGCGTCCGTCTGGCGGGCGGGGATGGAGAGCGCGGAGATCTGCCGCTGGCAGGCGGCGTCCTCGTAGAAGGACAGCGACGCCTCGTCCGCGGACAGCGCCACCGCGGTGTCGTGCATCACCGGAGAGCGGCGTCCGGAGGCGTCGGTGGCCTTCAGCACCGCCGCGCCCGAGCAGTCACCCGCCTGCACCCGCTGCGGCGCCGAGTCGAAGTCCAGCGCCACCGGGCAGCGTCGCCCGCGCCCGCACGCGTGGACCACGCCGAAGCGCCCGGCGCGCCGGGTCGTCCCGCGCACCACGCGCGCCGCCTCGTCGACGACCGGGTCCAGCAGCGGCTCCCACTCGCCGTCCACCACTCCGCCCACCCAGGTCAGGTCCGCGCGGGTCGGGTCGGGGAGCGCGTCGGGGTCGAAGGCCAGCTGCACCGTCACCGGCTGGAGGAACTCGGCGCCCTCGGGGCCCACGTCCACCGCCCTGCCCGCGGCGCCCTCCGGGAGCTGGTCGGCCGGCGCCGGGGCGATGGTGACGGTGAGCGCGGAGTCCACCGCGCCCTCGGGGACGGTGACCACGGTGTTCCTGGCCTTCACCTCGCCGCCGGAGGCGTCGATGGTCCGGTAACCGGTCTCCCCGGTGCCGTCCACGATGCCGCCGCACGCGGCGCCCAGCACCGCGCTCGCCAGGGTCAACGCCTTCAGGGTCCTGCTCCACGCGCTCCGGATCGTCATGTCCTGTGTCCTCTTGGTTCCGTTCGGCCCGCGTGGAGAAGCCCGAGCGAATTTTTCGTGGGAACCCTTCTTCGCGGCGCTCACAGACCTACCTCCAGCGCCGCCTGGAGCTGCACGGAGCCGCGCACCACCTGCGCCCGGTTCAGCACGAAGAGGTGCGCGTCCACCTGGGCGGTGGTGCGCAGCCACACCCGCGAGCCGACGAGCGGGGTGAGGACGGAGAGGCTGGGGCCGGCCTCGCCCACCAGGCCCTGGGTGTGCTCGCCGGTGAGGAGCGACTGCGACGCCCAGGACGCGCCGACCCGCCCGCCGAGGAGCAGGCCCACGGAGGCGAGGCGGAGGCGGATCGCCGCCCCGGCGCCCAGGGAGACGCCCCGGTACTGGTAGGTGAAGCCTTCGTCGTCCACGCCCTTGGCCGAGTACGTGGCCGAGCCGAAGACGCTCAACCACTCCAGGTCGTGGCGGATGCCGAGGCCGCCGCCGTAGGCCGGGCCGAAGTTGCGGAGGATGGGGCTGGCCAGCCATCCCTCCACGGAGAGGAAGGTGCTGGGCGCGTCCGCCCACGGGTCGCCCTTGGCGAGCGCCGCCGACGCCACCACCGGCCGCAGCGCGGCGTCCTGGAGGGCCACGGACTGGTCCTGCGGGAGCTCCAGCGCGCCGGAGAGCCGCGGCGCCGGGAGCAGCCGCTCCACCCGGTATTTCCCGGCGGGGAGCGCCACCTTGAGCGGCCACTCGGCGGAGGAGATCTCCGCCACCACCTCCTGCGTCCGGTCGCGCGAGATGAGGTAGGTGCGGCCCGCGCCGGGCCCGACGACCAGCGCGGAGCGGGAGCGGTTCAGCTCCGCCAGCACCACCTCGCCCTTCCCGGCGAGCCGGATGGAGTAGGTGGGGTGCTGCGGGACGACGCCGGAGGAGGACGTCGCGCTGAGCGTGCGGTGGTAGGCGTAGCGGTACGCCTCGGCGAGGGTGATGCGCCCGTCGCCGTCCCCGTCCGCGGCGCCGCGCAGGCCCAGGGTGAAGTGGTGGGTGAAGAAGGAGCCGCGCAGCTCGGCGGACTCCTGCGCCACCTCGGAGGCGGAGCTGGAGGTCAGGATGGCCAGCCCGTCCGAGCCCGGCCGCGCCGGGACCTCGAAGTCCAGGTCCGCCGGGACCGCGCCCTTCACCTGCGTCAGCGCGCCGGAGTGGCAGGCGTCCAGCACCAGCACGCTCACCCCGCCGGAGAGGGTGGCGAGGCGGTCGCGCAGCTCGGCGTAGGGGAGGACGTCCGGGCCCAGCTCCAGGCCGTCCGAGCCCGCGTGGCCCGAGTAGTAGAAGAGCACCAGCGGCACCTCGCCGCGGGCGAGGGCGGCGCGCGCCTGTTCGGCCAGCCCGTCCAGCGCGGCGCGGAGCGCGGGGAGCGAAGGGTCCCGGAGGACGCGGAGCCGCGAGCCGTCGAAGCCGCCCACGTCCGAGAGCGCCGCGCTC
>DASRBA010000389.1:0-28558 GCA_035637895.1 Myxococcaceae bacterium | reverse complement strand
TCGTCCTTCCCGTAGAGCTTCCCGGCGAGCGACCCGTTCTTGAGCACGCAGCGGTAGGCTCCCAGGCGCATCGTCCCGCCCTTGTCCTGCACCGGCACCTGGGACTCCATCAGCGTCACCACCGGGTGGGGCGTCTTTTCGTCGAACTCCAGCGAGTTGGCGGCCTGGAGGCCCAGCACGGTGCGCGAGTACTCCACCACCGCCATCTGCAGCCCGAGGCAGATGCCGAAGAAGGGGATCTTCTTCTCGCGCGCGTGGCGGACGGCGGCGATCTTCCCCTCGGTGCCGCGCACCCCGAAGCCGCCCGGCACCAGCACCGCGTGGCAGCCCTGGAGCAGCTTCGCCGCCCCCTGCGCCTCCACGTCCTGCGAGTCGACGTAGCGGAGGTGGACCTTCACGTCGTTGGCGATGCCGCCGTGCAGCAGCGCCTCGTTGAGGCTCTTGTAGCTCTCGCGCAGGTCGACGTACTTGCCGACGATGGCGACCTCCACCTCGCCGCGCGCGGGCTGCTCGATCTTCTGGACGATCTTCTCCCACTTCTCCAGGCGGGGGGCGCGGCTCCAGATGTTGAGGATCTCGGAGAGGCGCTCGTCCAGCCCCTGCCGGTTCAGCTCGATGGGGAGGGAGTAGATGGTCTTCACGTCCGGAGAGGTGAACACCGCCCCCGGGTCCACGTTGCAGAACATGGCGATCTTGTCCTTCATCGCCTGCTCGATCTCGCGGTCGGTGCGGCAGATGAGGATGTCCGGCTGGATGCCGATCTCCCGCAGCTTCATCACCGAGTGCTGGGTGGGCTTGGTCTTCACCTCGCCCGCCGCGGCGATGTACGGCAGCAGCGTGAGGTGCACGTAGGCCGAGTTCTGCGCGCCCACGTCGTAGCGCATCTGGCGGATGGCCTCGAGGAAGGGGAGCGACTCGATGTCGCCCACCGTGCCGCCCACCTCCACCAGGATGGCGTCGTGCCCCTCGGCGGCGGCGCGGATCATCGCCTTGATCTCGTCGGTGATGTGCGGAATCACCTGCACCGTCTTCCCCAGGTACTCGCCGCGCCGCTCCTTCTGGATGACGGAGAAGTAGATCTTCCCGGAGGTGAAGTTGTTCAGCCGCGTCATGTGCGCGGCGGTGAAGCGCTCGTAGTGGCCGAGGTCCAGGTCGGTCTCGCCGCCGTCGTCGGTGACGTAGACCTCGCCGTGCTGGAACGGGCTCATCGTGCCCGGGTCCACGTTGATGTACGGGTCCAGCTTCAGCAGGGTGATGTCCAGCCCGCGGTTCTCCAGGAGCGCGCCCATGGACGCGGAGGCCATCCCCTTGCCGAGGGAGCTGACCACGCCGCCCGTCACGAAGATGAACTTGGTCTTCTTGGAGCGCATGAGCCGGTTTGCCTCAAGGCCCACGCGTCCGTCAACTGGGTCCCGTCGGTCCCGCGGTCACTTTGCTAGAACCCATGCGCATGGAGTCCAGGAGGTTCGGACAGGGCGGCCCTGACGTCCCCGTCATCGGACAGGGGACGTGGAAGACGGAGCGGGACGCGCCCGCGGAGGCCGTCGCCGCGCTCCGGCGCGGGCTGGAGCTGGGGCTCACCCACGTCGACACCGCGGAGATGTACGGGATGGGCGAGGTGGAGGAGCTTTTGGCGAAGGCGCTGGAGGGGCGGCGCGACCAGGTCTTCCTGGTGTCCAAGGTGCTCCCGCAGAACGCCTCGTTCGCCGGTACCGTGAAGTCGTGCGAGTCGTCGCTGCGCAGGCTGGGGACGGACCGGCTGGACTGCTACCTGCTCCACTGGCCCGGGCCGCACCCCTTCGGCGAGACGCTGCGCGCGTTCCAGCAGCTCCAGCAGGAGGGGAAGATCCGCTCCTACGGGGTGAGCAACTTCAGCGTCGAGGAGATGGAGGACGCCGTCGGGCTCGCCGGGCCGGGGAAGATCGCCTGCAACCAGGTGCTCTACCACCTGCAGGACCGCGAGATCGAGCAGGCGCTGGTGGCGCGCTGCCAGGCGCTGGGCGTGGCGGTGGTGGGGTACAGCCCGTTCGCCGGGGGCGACTTTCCCTCCCCCGGCAGCGCCGGCGGCAAGGCGCTCAAGGCCGTCGCGAAAGAGCGCGGCGTCACCCCGTACGCGGTGGCGCTGCGCTTCCTCCTCCGCGACGAAGGGACGTTCGTGATCCCCAAGGCGTCCAGCGTGAAGCACGTGGAGGAGAACGCGGCGGCGGGCGACCTCCGGCTCTCCGCCGAGGAGCTGGAGAAGATCGACGCGGCCTTCTCGCGCGGCTGAGCGGGCGGGCGGCCGGGGGCTCCTCGCAACCCTGCTGGCCGTGCCCACCTTAGGCCCGGACAAAAGCAGGACAACGGCAGGAGGAGGACACGCATGAAAGCCAAGCACTTCATCCTCGGCGCGCTGCTGGTGGCGGCGCCGGCCCTCGCCAAGGACCCGGTGGACAAGTCGACGCAGGCCGTGAAGCTCCCGCGCGCCGACGTGGACATGCTGAAGAAGCTCCACCAGGCCAACCGCGAGGAGATCGAGCTGGGCCAGGTCGCGCAGCAAGTATCGATGCGGGACGACGTGAAGGCCTTCGGGAAGATGATGGTCGACGACCACAAGATGGCGGACGAGAAGATCACCAAGATGGCGGACGAGCACGGCGTCCCGCTGGGCGACGACGCCGACGCGATGAGGCTCGCCGACAAGTTCCGCAAGAAGGACGCCGTCAAGGAGTTCGACAAGGACTACCTGACGAGGATGGTCAAGGACCACGACAAGGTCATCAACATGATCGGCACCAAGTCGGATGACCTGAAGGCCGAGCTGCAGGCCTCGCTCAACGGCATGCTGCCCACGCTGCGCAAGCACCGCACCGAGGCGAAGCGGCTCCTGGACGACGTGAAGGCCGCCAAGACCGCGTCCAGCGGCAGCCGCCAGGGCCGGTCGGACCGGATCCGGCGCTAGGCGGGCCGGGCGGCTGGCGCGAGCAGCAGGGACTCCGCGCGCTTCAGGTCATCCGGGGTGTCCACCCCGAGGGACCGGTGCAAGGTGACGGCGCAGCGGATGCGAAGTCCGCACTCCAGCGCGCGGAGCTGCTCCAGCTTCTCGCTCTCCTCCAGCGGTGACGGGGGGAGACGGGAGAGCTGGAGCAGCGCTTCGCGCGTGTACGCGTAGAGCCCGAGGTGGGCGTAGCGCGGCGGGTAGCCCTGGCCGGGCTCGCGCTCGAAGGGGATGTCCGCGCGCGAGAAGTAGAGCGCGTCCATGGAGCGGGCCAGCACCACCTTCACCACCGACGGGCTGGCGCGCTCCTCCGGGTCCAGCGGGCGCACCAGGGTGGCCATCTCCACCGAGGGGTCCTCGAAGGCGCCGGCGATGGAGCGGAGCGCCTCCGGGTGGATCAGCGGTTCGTCGCCCTGGACGTTGACGAACCACGCGACGTCCGGGAGCTGGGCGGCGACCTCCGCCACCCGGTCCGTGCCGCTCTTGCAGCGCTGGGACGTCATCATCGCCTCGCCGCCGAAGCCGCGGACCGCGGAGGCGATGCGCTCGTCGTCGGTGGCGACGATGACGCGGGAGAAGGCGCCGGACTCGCGGCAGCGGTCGTGGACGTGCTGCACCATGGGCTTGCCGGCGATGAGCGCCAGCGGCTTGGCCGGCAGGCGCGTGGAGCCGTAGCGCGAGGGGATGACCGCCACCGGGCGCGCCTGGGTGGCGCGGGCGCGCGCCCGGGCGAGCAGCGCGCGGGAGCGATGGAGCGCCTCCTCCACCAGCGCGGCGCAGCGGTCGCACAGGGGACCGCCGCGCGGGGCCTGGCTGCCGCTGTCGCACGAGAAGCAACTGGATTCCTTCATGCGCGCGCTTCTATCCGATTCCCGACGCTGCGGGTGGCGGCGGCGGCGGTGGTGCCTACCTTGCCCGGCACATGCCAAGAGTTCTCCACGTGGTGGGCGCCAGGCCCAACTTCATGAAGGTGGCGCCGATCTGGAAGGCGATCGCCGCCCGCGGTTCGCTGGAGCAGCGGCTGGTCCACACCGGCCAGCACTACGACGCCCGGATGAGCGACGTGTTCTTCGGCGACCTGGGGATGCCCGCGCCGGACGTGCACCTGGGGGTCGGCTCCGGGTCGCACGCCGAGCAGACCGCGAAGGTGATGCTGGCGCTGGAGCCGGTCTTCCGGAGCCTGGAGCCCGACCTGGTCTCCGTGGTGGGCGACGTGAACAGCACGCTCGCCGCCTCTCTGGTGGCCTCCAAGATGGAGATCCCGATCTCGCACGTGGAGGCCGGGCTGCGCAGCTTCGACCGGGCGATGCCGGAGGAGATCAACCGGCTGATCACCGACCGGCTGGCGGACCTGCTGCTCACGCCGTCCCCGGACGCGGTGGAGAACCTGGTGCGCGAGGGGGTGGACCGCTCGCGCGTGTTCTTCGTGGGCAACGTGATGATCGACTCGCTGTTCCAGTCGCTCGACCGCGCGATGTCGCTGGGGACGCTGGAGGCGATGGGGCTGCGGCCGCGGGAGTACGCGGTGTGCACGCTGCACCGGCCGTCCAACGTGGACGACCCGCGCACCCTGTCCCGGCTGCTGGCGTCGCTGGTGGAGCTGGGGCGGCGGCTGCCGGTGGTGTTCCCGGTCCACCCGCGCACGCGGAAGGCGCTGGAGCAGAGCGGGCTGTGGGCGGTGGCGGAGGTGGAGAAGGGCCTGCGGCTGACCGAGCCCATGGGGTACCTGGAGCTCCTCGCGCTCACCTCGCGGGCGCGGCTGGTCCTCACCGACTCCGGCGGGCTGCAGGAGGAGACGACCGCGCTGGGCGTGCCCTGCCTCACGCTGCGCGAGACGACGGAGCGGCCCATCACCGTCACCTGCGGCACCAACGCCCTGGTGGGGACGGACCCGCGGCGGATCAGCGCCGAGGTGGAGCGGGTGCTGGAGGCGACGCCGCGCCCGCCCCGCATCCCCGACCGGTGGGACGGCAAGACGGGGGAGCGGATCGCCGCGCTCTACGAGGGATGGTTGTCGCGGCCGGAGCACCAGCGGAAGGCGCCGCCCGGGGAGGCGGAGGTGGCCGGCCGGCCGGTCAACTGAGGTCGGGGCTCAGCCCGGGTACGCGCTGGACCCGGACGCGTGCGCTGCGCATCGCTTCGGCGCGCGGCGCGGAGAAGCGTTGGGACCCAGACGCGCCCTTGCACACCCCGCGGCGCTCAGCCCGAGCAGACGCCCGCGGTGCAGGTCTTCCGCCCGCTGCCGCAGCTCTGACCCTCGCAGTCCGGGTCCTCGCAGTCGGTGCGGCCGTCGAGGTCGTCGTCCAGCCCGTTCGCGCAGTCCGCCTCGCGCGGGACGCACGCGCGCTGCAGAAGGAGGCCGCCGTCCGGCTCGCCCGCATCGGACTGCCCGGCATCCACCTCTCCGCCGTCCGCGCCGCCGTCGACCGGCTCCTGGCCGCAGTTGAGCCCGCCGTCGGCGTCGTCCGGGCACGCGCCGCCCAGTGGGCAGTCCTCGTCCGCGCAGTCCTGCAGCCCGTCCTGGTCGTTGTCCTGGCCGTCCGCGCAGCGCGCCTCGTGGCAGTGGCTGGCCCGGCAGGCGGCGCCGTCCAGGCACGCCGCGCCGCAGGCGCCGCAGTTCGCCGGGTCCGAGGTGAGGTCGAAGGTCTCGTCGACCTGCCCGTCGCAGTTGTTGTCCAGGCCGTCGCACACCTCGTCGGTGCACTCGCCCACGCGGTAGCAGAGCCCACCCCCGGCGGCCTGGGGGCGGCACTCGAAGCCGGCGCCGCAGTCCTTGTCCTCCGCGCAGGAGAAGCGGTTCTGGTTCGGGTCGATGCCAAAGAGGCAGGAGGCGCCGAGCGCGGCCAGCGCGAGCAGGGCGGCGGCAACGGCGAAGCGCTTGGATGGGCTCACGTCGTCCTCAGAATTGTCCCTGCACCGCGGCCGCCGGCCCGGAGGGCCCGAGCAGGACGCCCGCCTTCACCGGCGGCGCCTCGGGGGGAGCGTACACCGTGAGCAGCACGCCGCCTGCGGCCGCGACCAGGGCGGTGGCGTAGAGCACGTTGGCGGCCAGCGCGTCGGACCTCCCGGCGAGCGCCTCGGCGCGCGTCCCCGCGTAGATGCCGGTGACCGGGTCCTTGCCCAGCTCCAGCCGGCCCTGGATGACCCGCGCCTGCAGCCCGAAGTACCCGCCGGCGCCGGCGGTGGCGGCGGCGGTGCCGAAGGCGAGCCAGGCCGTCCAGGGGAGGTTGAGCGTGGGCTCGCCATTCGCCTTGCCCCCGGCGGTCGCCACCGCCTCCGGCTCCGCCTTCATCCCGGGTAGGAGGATGAGCCGCACCTCCTCCACCGTCGTCTGGCCGGCGTTCACGTCCACCAGCCGCTGCACGGCCATGTAGTTCTTCTTGGTGACCTGGATCTCGTAGCGGCCCGGCTTGAGCTGGGTGGTCACCGGGGTGGCGCCCAGCTCCTCGCCGTTGAGCACCACCTCCGCGCCCTTCACCGGGGAGGTGATGGTGAGCGTCCCCCGCTTCTCGCCCTCGCCGCGCAGCAGCGGCGGGATGGCGTCGGTGACGTCCTGCACCAGGCGGCGGGAGGCGATGAGGATGGCGCGGTCCACCTCGGAGACGACGGTGCCCTTCTTCAGGTCCAGAAGCCAGAGCTGGACCAGGTAGTTCTTCTCGTCGCGCCGCAGCGTCCCCAGCACGGCGCGGTCGGCGGTGAAGAAGCCGGTGAGCTTGGCGGAGGCGCAGGGGGCCGACGCGCCGCAGTTCATCAGCTCCTTGTACTTGTCCTCGCCCAACTGCTTGCGCAGGTCGCCCGGCTGTAAGACGACGTAGCCCTGGGCGCGGGCGGCGTCGACCACCGCTTGCGTCAGCTGGAATCCCAGGCCCACCATGGTGGGCGGCGTGGCGAGGTCCACCACCGCGAGCTTCCGCCCGGACGGGGCGGCCGCCACCGGAAGGGACAGGAGCGCCAGCGCCAGCAGTGCGGCTCTGAGCATGACCGAGGCGAAGATAGCGGAAATGGGACCGGCCGACTCCCCGAAGCCTGAGGACGCTGATGAGGCGGCCTCCCGCCGCGTCGAACAGGCACCCGCGGGCGGCTTCGTGGACGTGGAGTTCGTGGTGGAGCCGAACTACGACGGGTGGCGGCTGGACCGGTACCTCTGCCACAAGATCCGCCGCCTCTCCCGGGCCAAGGTCCAGCGCATCATCGAGCGCTCGCTGGTGAGCGACCGGCCGCTGAAGGCGTCCACCCTGGTCCGGCCTGGATTGAAGTTCGTGCTCCGCCGCCGCGCGCTCGACGAGCCGGAGACCCCCACCGAGCTGCCCGAGGTGTTCCGCGACGACTGGCTGCTGGTGCTGGACAAGCCGGCCGGCCTGCCCATCCACCCCACCGCGCGGTACCACAAGGGCACGCTGGTGACGCTGGTGCGGGAGCGCTACGGCGAGGACTACGCGTACCCGGTGCACCGGCTGGACCGGGAGACGTCCGGGCTTTTGGTGTGCGGGCGCACCGCGGCGGTGTGCGCGGAGATGATGCGCACCTTCATGCGGAGCGACGTCCGGAAGGAGTACCTCGCGCTGTGTGAGGGGTGGCCGGAGCGGGACCGGTTCGAGGTGGACGCGCCCATCGCGGAGGGGACGGCGTTCATCCGCATCGCGGTGCGCATCGACGCCGAACAGGGAAGGCCGTCGCTGACCCGGTTCGAGGTGCTGGAGCGCTTCGAGCGGGACGGGGCGCGGTTCGCGCTGGTGCGCGCGGAGCCGGCCACCGGGCGGCAGCACCAGATCCGGATCCACCTCAAGGTGGCGGGTTTCCCCATCGTGGGAGACAAGATGTACGGCCCGGACGAGCGGTACTTCGACCGGTTCTCGCGGCACGAGCTGGACGAGGAGGCCTGGCGGAGGCTGCGGCTGCCGCGGCACGCGCTGCACGCGGCGAGGATTGGATTTCCGCATCCCGAGACTGGAGCGCCGGTGGACTTCCGGGCGCCGCTGCCGCCGGACCTGGAGATGTTCCGGAGTGGGCAGTGAACACCCGGCGCCGCGGCCGACGCGGTGCAGGGTGGCATTTCGAGGAATCCGGACCTAGGGTACGCCGCCGTTTTCCGGAGGGCCCCTTCATGACGAAGCTGCATCGCGCCTTCGGTGTCATCGCGTCACTTGCCGTCGCGCTCAGTGGGAGCGCACACGCGAACACCATCACCCAGAACACGTCGTGGAAGATCACGCGCGCCGGTTCGACCGCGACGTACCAGGTCGTGGCGTACGGCGACTCGATCTACGCCGGCTACAACGGGAACCTGTTCAGCGTGCTCCGGCGCGCCGGCCCGTGGGTGGACGGCGAGTACCTCGGGAAGCAGTGGAACGCCGACATCCAGGTGGTCCGCCGCGCGAAGTCGGGCGCCAAGGCGGACGACATCTACAACAACAAGATCATCGCCGAGCGGAGCTACATGCAGGTCGTCTCCACGCGGGTGGTGACGTTCGAGATGTGCGGGAACGACTACCTGCAGGCGAGGTCCAACCTCGCCGGCCAGAGCGGGAGCTGCAACTTCGGGGTGCTGGATAGCGCGCTCAGCGCCTGCTCCACGTACAACGAGCGGGCGATGCAGGCGATCAACCAGTACGCGGTGACCGCGACGGTGAAGGTGGTGGGGAACCTGTACTACCCGGGCTACGACGCGGACAACGTGCTCACCTCGTGCACCGACCCGGTCACCGGGCAGCCGGTGAACAAGCAGCAGAAGTTCATCCCGTACCTGGCGCACAGCAACTGGAGGACCTGCCACCTGGCGGAGCAGTACGGGTTCAAGTGCGCGGACAACTTCGCCGCGTACATGGGCGCGGACTACGACTCCAACGGCGACGGCGCGGTGGACTCGGACGCGCTGAAGTACGTGTCCGGGGAGTCGGAGGATTCGTACGTGGCGCGCATCACGTCGACGCTGCGGGGGACGATCCGGGACGCGAACTTCCACCTCGGGAATCCGTCCACCAGCTACGACTACATCCAGTCGGACAACACGCACCCGAACACGTACGGGAGCGCCACCATCGGCCTGAACATCTTCACCGGGTCCGGGTCCGGGTCGGGCGCGGCGGACTTCTCCGACGCGCAGGTGCTGGGTGGGAAGAATCCGGTGTGGAACCAGTACGGCCACGAGCGGATGGGACAGACCACGTCCCAGTACAACACCAACCCGTAGCCGTCAGCGCAGGAACATCGCGGCCAGCGCGGCCGGCACCCCGGCGTAGTAGGCGACCGCGGCGGCGATCTCCGCCCCGCGGCGGGAGCGTCGTGCCGCGCGCGGGCCGAGGAGCGCGCCGAGGAGGGAGACGGCCTCGGCGAGGACGCGCCAGAGGGCCGCCCAGCAGGAGAGGGCGGTGAGGGTGATGGCCCAGTGGATGGCGAGGTTCGTCGCCCAGCGGGAGAGGCCGTAGAGGTAGTACTCGCCCAGGAAGCCGCCGTAGCCGATGACCTGGCTGGTGCGGAAGACGACGAGGGTGGGGAGGAGGGGGAAGAGGGCGTGCTTCAGCGCGCGGGCTCGCGGGGAGGGCGCGGGCCAGTGCTGCGCGTAGCGCTCGAGGGGATCGGCGGTGTCGCGGGTGGGGGCGGGGGAGAGGAGGAGGTCGCGATCGCCGATGTGGAGGCCAGGCGCTGGAAAAGGGAGGCGCCACGCGCGAAGAGCGACGGAGGCGTCCGGAAGCGCCGTGCGCCTCGACGCGCGCACGGCAGCGGCAGCGGCGTACGGGAGGAGCGCGCCGAGGGCCATGGTGCGGAGGAGTTGGATGGCCGCGGGTTGGGGCCCCGCGCCCAAGGCGCTGGCGGCGAGGTTCCAGGCGACCGAGAGGGCGGTCACGTACGCCGCGACGCGCAGCGAAGCTTCCACGCCTCGCACCAGAGGCGGGTACGACCAGGCTCTGTTCGGGGCCTCGGCGATGAGCGGGTTCTAGTCGGCGCATGCCACTCAGTCGATGGCTCGCTGCGCGTGAGGGAGTCGGTGCGCTGCGCGTGAGGGAGTCGGTGCGCTGCGCGTGAGGGAGTCGGTGCGCTGCGCGCGAGGGAGTCGGTGCGCTGCGCGGATTACTCGACGGTGAGCGCCGCCGCGCGCTCGAGCGCGTTCAACAGTTCGGGCGGGAAATACTGCCGGCGGCTCTCGCCCCCTCGGGCGCGGACCTGTTCCTCGGTATCGACGTACCCGACGTACCCATTCGCCAGCGACACCACCCGCTCGGCGCGAGCCGCCCTCTCCACCCTTGCCCCCGCGGGGGCGGTGATCTCCCCCGGCACCGCGACCAGCGTCACCGGCCCCAGCGTCCACCGCGCCACCATCGCCTCCCGCGCCATCCCGCACAGCGCGTTCTCCGTCGGCGCCCGCAGCCACCCGTCCACCAGCCGCGAAGCGTCCGGATGCGGCAACGGCATCGCCGCCGCCGCCGCTCGCACCACGCCCTCGCCCGCCGCGGGCCCCAGCGCCACCTGCCCGGCGCGCCCCGCCAGCGCGCGCGCGAACGCCTCCACCCGCGCCTCGGGCGCCGGCTCCCCGGGCACTTTCGCCGTCGCGTTCCCCCCCGACCCCACCAGCGTCAACACCACCCCACCGCCGCTCGCCTCCAGCGCCTCGCTCACCGCCGCGGGGTAGTCCGGCGACAGCACGCCGTCGCGCCGCGGCTGAAGCGTCGGGTGCGCCGCGAACACCAGCACCTCCGCCACCCGCTGCCCCGCCTCCGACTCCACCCGCACCCGCATCAACCGCCCATCCGCCGCCTCGCCCTCCGCCCTCGATGCCACCAACTCCGGCGCCTCCGCGCTCCCCACCGAGATGCGCACCCGCGCCATCGACCCCAGCGCCTGCTTCGCCGCCTCCTTCGCCGCGCCGACCACCGCCCCGCGCACCGCCGCGTCCGGCCACCCCACGCCCGCGAACCCCATCTCCTTCCGGTCGTCGTACCCACCCACCGACGAGTGCGGATGCGTGGCCGCCACCAGCACCGCGCCCGCCCCCAGCCCCTCCACCTCCCTCGTCACCTCCGCCGCCAGCGACTCCGGCATCGTGAGCAGGTCCAGCGTCACCACCACCACCCTCACCCCTCCCGCCCCCACCGCCAGCGCCCGCGCCGACAGCGGCGCCACCTGCCGCTCCGCCCGCGGCTCCATGGGCCCATACCCCGCGCGCGTCACCGGCAGCGCCACCTGGATGCGGGCCCGCCCCGCCCCGGCCTCCAACGGCCCCTGCCCCTTCACCTCCGGGAGCCGCGCCGCTTCCACCGCCCCGGACGGCGCCCGGCAATGGTCCGTCCACATCCACCCCAGGGCGGCCAGCGCTCCGACCGCCAGTACCAGGCGAAACAGCCGCTTTCGGTCGCGTGTTGTGCCCACCGCAGGAGGAGGGCATAACCCGCGCCCATGTGTGGCGTCTTCGGAATCGTCGGTCACCCCGAGGCCTCGAACCTGGCCTACCTGGGGCTGCATGCCCTGCAGCACCGCGGGCAGGAGTCCGCCGGCATCGTGTCCTCGGACGGCGCCCGCCTGCACGTCCACCGGGAGATGGGCCTGGTGGCCGACATCTTCACCGCCGAGGTGCTGGGCGGCCTCACCGGAGCCTCCGCCATCGGCCACGTGCGCTACTCCACCGCCGGCGGCAGCTACGTCAAGAACGCCCAGCCGCTGATGGTCGCCTACGCGGGCGGCCAGCTCGCGGTGGCGCACAACGGCAACCTCACCAACGCGCAGGCGCTCCGCGCCGAGCTGGAGCAGGCCGGGGCCATCTTCCAGACGGACTCGGACAGCGAGGTGATCATCCACCTCATCGCCCGCTCCCGGCAGCCCACCTTCGAGCAGCGCGTCGTGGAGGCGCTCCAGCGCGTGCAGGGCGCCTACTCCCTCCTCTTCCTCACCGAGCGCAAGCTGGTCGCGGTGCGCGACCCGTTCGGCTTCCGGCCGCTGGTGCTGGGGAAGCTGCGCGAGGCGCACGTGCTCACCTCGGAGACCACCGCGCTCGACCTCATCGAGGGCGAGGTGGTGCGCGAGGTGGAGCCCGGCGAGATGGTGGTCATCGACCAAGAGGGCCTGCGCAGCTCGCGGCCGTTCCCGCCGTCGCGCCTGGGCCGCTGCGTCTTCGAGCACGTCTACTTCGCCAAGCCCGACTCCGTCCTCTTCGGCAGCACCGTCTACGAGGTGCGCAAGAAGCTGGGGATGCAGGTGGCGAAGGAGCAGCCCGCGCAGGCGGACCTGGTCATCGCCGTCCCCGACTCCGGCGTGCCGGCGGCCATCGGCTACTCGCAGGTGAGCCGCATCCCGTACGACGTGGGCCTCATCCGCAGCCACTACGTGGGCCGCACCTTCATCGAGCCGCAGCAGTCCATCCGCCACTTCGGGGTGAAGCTGAAGCTCTCCGCAGTGCGCGAGGTGCTCAAGGGCAAGCGGGTGGTGGTGGTGGACGACTCCATCGTCCGCGGCACCACCTCGCGGAAGATCGTGAAGATGATCAAGGCCGCCGGCGCGGCGGAGGTGCACCTGCGCATCTCCAGCCCGCCCACCGCCTGGCCCTGCTACTACGGCATCGACACCCCGTCGCGACAGGAGCTCATCGCGTCCAGCCACTCGGTGGAGGAGATCGCCCGCTACGTGACCGCGGACAGCCTGGGTTACCTGTCGCTGGAGGGGCTGGGCGCGGCGGTGGGCGACCCGGAGTCGCGGACGTTCTGCACCGCGTGCTTCTCCGGGAAATACCTCACCGCGCTGGGCCCTTCCCCGTCACGCCAACTCGAACCGGCGGCCGCGTAGCGCGGAGCGTCGTAGGACACTGAACTTTTTGCGCACCGCGCTGGTGCAGGTTCGCCACACGTGCGTTACCTGGAGATCAGCATGGAACCCCTCGGCGATTCTGGACAGTTCATCCCCGACGTCCCCGCGGCGCTGGAGCGCCAGGTGGCCCGCGCCGGCCGCGCCATGGCCCGGCTCCGGACGGCGCAGAAGCGGCTCGAAGAGCAGCCGGGCGTGTCGGAGCCGCTCAGGAAGCTGGCGGCCGCGGGCCTCGCCTCCGCCGCGTCCTCCGACTCGGCCATCGAACGGCTGGCGCGCGTCATCGCCGGGGCGCCCGAGCACCCCGCCGCGCAGGAGATGGTGCTGGCGGTGATGCGGGTGGTGGACGGCGTCGAGTGCGGCGCCGAGGTGGTGGAGCAGGCCGGCATCGCGGCCGGCATCCCCGCGCCCGTCCGCGGCGTCGAGGCGCGGGTGGAGTCACCGGCGACGTAGGCGGCGCGCCGCCACCGCGGCGACCGCACCCAGCAACGAGACCGGGCCCAGCCACGGCCCCCAGCGGGCGGCGAGGGGGAGCGGGGCGTCGGGCGGCGAGAGGGCGAGCTCCGCGATGACGCCGCCCGGGCGGTCCGGGTCCGCTTCGAGGAGGAGGTCGCCCGCGCTGGAGATGGACGCGGTGAGGCCGGAGGGCGTGGCGCGCCCCTGCGGGAGGCGCGTCTCGATGCTGCGGAAGGCGGCGGCGATGAGGTGCAGCCGCGCCGCGGGGGTGCCGGAGAACCAGGCGTCGTTGGAGAGCGTGAGGAAGGCTTGCGCGCCCAGGCGGCGCCCGGCGGCGGCGAGCGAGGCGTCCAGGGCGTCGTAGCAGATGAGTGGGGCGACGGCGGCGGAGCCTCCCGCGCGGAGCGGGACGTGCAGCACCGCGGCGCCGGGCCCTTCCGTCCAGGTCCCCATCCACGGCAGGAAGCGCCGGGCGGGCTCCAGGAGGGGTGGGACGCGTTCGGTGAGCGGGAAGAGGCGGGCCTTGCGGTAGGTGCCCAGGCGCGCGCCGCCCGGGGCGAGGAGCACGGCGGCGTTGTACTCGTGGCCGTCGTCGCGGTCGTAGGTGCCGAAGAAGAGTGGGACGGAGAGGTCGGTGGCGAGCGATTCGATCACCGCGTCCAGCTCGGCGCCCTCGGGGCTCTGCGGCGCTCCGAAGGTGGTGGGGTAGGCGGTCTCCGGCCACACGAGGAGGTCGAGGGGAGCGGAGGTCGCCAGTCGCTGGGAGAGCGCGCGGTGGGCCTCCAGGATGTGCACCGTCGCGGCGTAGGTGCCTTCGCGCTCGGCGAGGACGCCGTAGTGGGTGAGGTTGGTCTGGACGAGGCCGGCGACGAGGGTGGGTCCGGAGGTCGAGGCCGCGGCGAGCTGCGCCCGGCGGAGGTGGCCGTAGAGGGCGGGGAGGAGGACGGCGGCGGCGCAGGCGCCGGCGGTGAGGGCGGCGGCGCGGAGGCGGCGCTCGCGCGCCCGCGCGCGGAGGGCGAAGGCGATGGCTTCGTTGGTGGAGAGGACGAGGAGCGTCAGCAGGGGGACGCCGCCGAGGTCGGCGACCTGGCGGATGTCCCCGGAGGGGTAGAGGCCGAAGCCCAGGGTGTCCGGGACGAGCCTGGGGAGGAGCCACTCCGCGGCGAGGAAGGCGAGGACGCCGGCGGCCCGTCCGGCGAAGCGGCGGGCGGCGGCGAAGACGAGGAACTGCGGCTCGAGGAGCGGCGCGAAGAGGAGGAGCAGCGCCCAGCAGGCGGCGAGCGGAGCGGAGGTGTAGTCGTGGACGGCGCCCGGGAGCCACCAGAGCGCCGCGGTGGCGAAGGCGACGCTGAACAGCCAGGCGTCGGTGAGCGTGGTGCGGGTGTCCTCGGCGGCGTCGAGCTCGAGGAGCCAGGGGACGAGGGCGAACCAGCCCAGCCACTGCCACGGGGCGCGGACGGTGGCGTAGAGGGCGCAGAGGGCGGTGCTGGCGGCGAGGGCGGCGAGGCGCCGCGCCCAGCGGCGCTTCAATCCGGGTCCCCTTTTTCATCCGGCAGGGTGAGCACCTGGACGGGCATGCCTTTCGGGGCGAGCTCCGGCGGGACGAGCCGGTCCGGCGGGATGGGGATGGGTTGGCCGTTCGGCCCAGTCGGCTTGAAGTCGGGGTGGAACATGAGGATGGCGGGGAGGCGCTGGCCGTCGTCGGTGGTCTGGTAGTGGCGGACGTAGCCGGGAGGGAGCTCGAAGCCTTCGGGGACGACGATGCCGCGCTTGATCGGCTTGGTGCCGGGGGGCGGGAAGAGCGCGAGTCCGGAGGGTCCGTCAGGGGGTGGCTGGGTCACGGGCTGGGGCGGTGGAGGTGGGACCGCGGGCCGACCCGGTCGGGTCGTGGGGGCGGAAGCCGGGGGCGCGGCGGCCACCGGGGGAGGAGGAGGCGATTCCGGGAGCGGATCGACGGGCGCGTACTGGAGCCACAGCACCAGCGCCACCACGAAGGCGAGCAATACTCCGGCGCCCAGCAGTTTCCAGCGAGCGTTCATCCGGGTGGTCAGCCGAGGTCCTCGAACTTCGAATCCTCTTCCCGCTTCTTGAACAGCAGCGCGGTGCGCCCGAGGACCTGCGCCACCTCCGCGCCCGTCTCCTTCGCCAGCGCCTCCGCCATCTCGTGCCGCTCTCCGCCCTCCGGCACCTTCACCTTGATCAGCTCGTGGTCGAACAACGCCTGCTCCACCGCCGCCAGCACCCCCGGCGTGACCCCGTGCTGCCCCACCTGCACCACCACCTCCAGGTGGTGCCCCAGCGCCCGCAGCTTTCGCCGCTGCTTCCCGTTCAGCATCCGCTCACTTCTTCCCGCTCATCAGCCGCACCTCGCGCGCGGCGTCGATGTGGTCGGGGTTGAGCTCCACCGTCCGCTTGAACTCCTTCAGCGCCATCCTCTCGTCCCCGGTGAGCTTGGCGATGTGCCCCACGAAGTAGTGCGCCGACGCGATCCGCTCGTTCCGCTTCAGCGCCACCGCGATGTCCTTCAGCGCCTCCTGGTGCCCCGCCTTCTTGTCCGGGTTGGCGAAGAACTTCGCGTACCCGCGCCAGGCGTAGGCCTCCGCCTCCTCCGCGTTGGCCTTGATGGCCTCGTCCAGCATCTTCACCGCCTCCGGCCACTTCCGCGCCTTCACCAGGATGGTGCCCTTCTGGAACAGCTCCTCGGCGAGGAGGAGCTGCGACACGTCCACCTGCTCGCCCTTCCCGCCGTGCTTGAGGTCCTCCACGTACTCCGCCCGGAGCTTCTCGTCGGAGAGCGTCCGGTACGCGTCCCCCACCCGCGCGAAGATCTCCGCCTTCAGCTGCCCCAGCTCCGGCGCCGCGCCCTCCGGCACCGTGTCCGGGTGGTACGCCTTCGCCAGCCGGAAGTAGGCGACCTTCACCTGCGCCGCGTCCGCCTTGTCGTGCAGCCCCAGCGCCTCGAAGTGGTTCTGCCCCTTCAGCCTCGCCGCCATCGCCCGCAGGTCCTCGATGCTCTCCGCCGCCGGCATCCCCACCGGCGTGGTAGGCGTCACCTTCACCGGGCTCTGCACCGCCGGCCTCGGCGACGTCGGCACCCGCCCGGGTGGGCGCGCCACCCCCGGCTTCGGACCGGATCCGGAGGCGGGCCCGCCCGCCGTGCCCGGGGCCGCGGGCTTCGGCGGCGCGGCGGCCTGGGGGGGCGGCTCGTCCGGGACCGGCGTGGGCCGCGAGGGGACCGCCGCGAACGAGATGCCGTCCATCTCGTTCATCAGGAACACCACCCGCAGCACCGCCTCGTACTCCTGCGGCATGTCCTTCTGGAATTGCGCCAGCGAACGCACGCCGTCCACGTGCCCCAGCGCCCGCGTCTCCTGCGGCGTCAGGCGCAGGTCGGACGAAGGGACCCGCCCGCCCGACTTCATCGCCGGCAGGTCCCACGCGCTCTGGAGCCGCCGCTTCAGCTCCCCGCCCGGCATCCGCCGCACCAGCTCCGACAGCACCGCCCACTTGTGCCCCAGCGGCATCGACCGCTGCGCGGGCAGATCCTTCGGCTCCACCGTGAAGGTGCCGCTGATGGCCAGCAGCGCCTTCATCAAGATCCCCTTGGCCCGGTCGATCAGCGGGGCGAACGCCGTGCCCGGGTTCAGCGCCCCGGTGCCGAAGAGCGCCGTGAGCAGCTCCCCGCCGAACCGCTCCTTCTGCGCCTCCGCCTGGGCGATCTGCTCCAGCTTCGCCAGGCCGGACTTCACCAGGAACGCCCCCAGCCCGTCCTCGGTGTGGGTGGAGCCGACGTACTCCGGGTTGCCCTTGCGGAAGTGGACGTGGATCTCCCGGTCCGACAGGGAGAAGGTGACCAGCGCGGTCATCTCCGCCGCTGCCACCAGCGAGTACGCCTTCACCGCCGACATCTCCGACAGGTCGCCGCTCGACGGCGGCGCCGTCACCCCCTCCGCGACCGGCACCGGCGCAGGCGCCTTCTTCGCCGGAACGGGCGCTGGGACCGGAGTTGGAGACGACGGGGGAACGACCGCCGATTGCGTGATGACGGGCGGCGGCTGCGGGATCGTCGCCCGCGGGTTGGTCGCCGGCCCGCGAGACTGGGCGGCGGCCGCGCGCGCGCCTGGACCGGCGGTGAAGGCGGCGGTGCCTGGACCGGCGGTGAAGCCGGCGGTGGCGCCCGGCCCCGCCTTCGGCACCCCGGTCGGACTCGCGGGCATCGGCGCCGGCGCCGGCGTGGTCAAGGGCGGGGCTTCGTCCGGCGACACCTCCACGCCCCACAGCTCGCGGGGGAAGCAGTCGCGCAGATCGGGGAAGCGGCCGGGCATGGCGTACCGCTGCCCGTCCTTGGACACCATCACCCGGCCCTTGACGATGCCGTTGTCCAGCATCAGCTCGACGGTGGCGGGCGTGAGCGGACCCCAGATCTGTCCCTGCTCGTTCTTGATGAAGATCTGGATCAGCTCGCTGTCCATCGCCCGACCAGGAACCTAGCGCTTCGGGCGCGGCGAGGCGACGGGCGGGCCGGAGGGCACCGTCTTCGGCTCGGGCGCCACCTCTTCCGCCCATTCGTTGGGGAGGTCCACCTTGCCCTGCGCCGGGCGAGCGGCCTTGGAGAGGCTGGCCCGGACGCCCGTGCCGGTGCCCTTCTTCGGCACGTCCGCGAGCTTGATGGCGGGGACCTCCGGCTCCGTCACCGGGCCGCGCACCTTCACCGCCACCGGCGCGGCCGCGGGCGCGGTCACCGGCGCCAGCTCCGGGTCCGGCTCGGCGGCGGGAGCGGTGGCGGTGGTGAGCCCGCCCGCGGCGGCGAGCAGCTCCTTCGGCGGCCGGCTGATGGCGGTCGTCTCCCGCCGCAGCGACGACTGCGCGGCCTCCAGCGCCTTCTCCTTCTCCTTGATGGTCCGCTGCAGCGCGCCGATCTGCTTCTGGAAGTACGCCATCTGGACGCGCAGCTCGTCGCGCTCGGAGCCCAAGGTGCCCGCCTGCTCCCGGGCGCCCTGCGCCGACGCCAGCTCCTCGCGGAGCTTCTCCACCTCGGCCTCCCGCTCCGCCAGCTGTGACTCCAGCTTCTCCGCCCGCGCCTGCACCTTGCGCAGCGCCGCCGTCCGGTCCGCCGCCACCGCCTCCCGGTCCCGCAGCAGCGAGGTCATCTCGCTCTGCGTCGCGGCGCGCTTCGTCTCGCGCTTGGACATGGCGTCCAGGCGGCCGAGCAGCGCGCCCTTGGTGCTGGCCAGGTCCGAGACCTGCCCCTGGATGAACGAGATGTCGGCGAGCAGCTCGTCGTGCCGGCGCTCCTCCTCCTCCAGCTGCGCCGCCCGCTGGGCGGAGATCTCCCGCTCCGCGTCCAACTCGCGGGTGAGCACCTCGATCTGGCCCCGCGCCTCGTCGCGCTCGGCGGTGACGGAGGTGGCGTTGATGCGCTCGGCGTCCAGCGCCTCCGCGGTGGCCAGCCCCTGGTCGCGCGCCGCGTCCCGCTCGCCGGTGAGCGTCGCGGCGTCGTCCCGGGCGGCCTGCAGCTCGGCGCCCAGGCCCTCCACCTTGGCGCGAAGCTCGTCGCGGTGCTTGCCCAGCATCTCCACGCCGGCCTTCTCGTCGCGCAGCGCCTCGTCCAGCTCGGAGATCTGTGTGCGGGCGGCGGCCAGGTCGCCCTCCGCGCCGCCGCGCGCCTTCTGCTCCGCCTCCAGCGCGCGCTGGAGCTCCGCCAGCTCGCCCTCCAGGACCTCCATCCGCGACTGCATGGAGGTCACGGCCGCCTGCTGCTGGGCGAGCGAGTCCTCGGCGTTCAGCGCCCGCTTCTGCTCCGCCTCCAGCCGGTCCTGCAGCGCGTTGACCTCCGCCTCCAGCTGGCCGCGCGACTCCTGCTGCGCCGCGAGCTCCGCCGCCAGCTCCGCCTCGCGCGTCGAGGCGTCCCGCTGCATCGCCGCCTTCGCCGCCTCTCCGTCCGCGCGCGCCCTCGCCGCCTCCGCGCGAACCCCGGCCATCGCCGCGTCGTGGTCCGCCTTCTGCTTGGCGGCCTCTGCCCGCGAGGCCGCCAGGGCGTCCTCATGCTCCGCCTCCAACCGCTCCACCTCCGCGCGGGCGGCGGCGGTCTCCTCCCGGGACGCCTCCAGCGCCGCCTCCAGCTGCGCCCGCTCCTCGTCCCGCTTCTCCAGCTCCGCCTCCGTCTTGGCCTGCGCCGCGCGCACCGTCTCGACCGCCTTCTCCACCTGGGCGAGCTTGCGATGGTGCTGCTCGGCGTCCAGGCGCGCCTCTTCCCGCGCCTGTGCCAGCTCCTTCTCCTGCGCCTCCGCGTCCTCCGCGCGCGCCTGCTCCAACTGCGTCTCGGTCTCGGCCAGCGCCTCGGCGGCCTCCGCGTTCGCCCTGGCCAGCGCCTCCTCGGCGGCGCGGGCGTCCACCTCGGCGCGGGCGGCCAGCTCCGCCTTCTCCTCCTGCGCGGCCTGGAGGGCGGCCTCCAGCTCGGCGGCGCGGGCCTCCAGCGCGGAGAGCTTCCCGGCCAGCTCCGGCAGGCCCTCCTCCAGCTTCTCGGCCCGCGCGTCGGCCAGCGCCTTCTCGGCGGCGGCGGCCCGCGACCGCTCCTGGGCCAGGGCCCGCTCCAGCTCGGCGATGCGCGCCTCGGCGGCGGCGTCCTTCAGCGCGTGCGCGGTGGACTCCCCGCGCTCGTCGGTGCGCACCAGCGAGGCCACCCGCGCCGCGCCGTCCGGCTCCACCGAGAGGCCCACCACCAGCCGCCCCACCTGCGGCGCGTCCAGGAACAGGCCCACGGCGAGGACGTTCCCGGGCTGCGGATCCACGGAGATGCCCACGTCCACCGGACCGCCGGCCGCCTGGCCGCGCAGGCCCACGTCGTAGGCGCCGGCGGGGCCCGCGGGCGCCGCGACCGGCTTCGGGGATGTGGCCCGCTTTCCCTTCACGCCGCCTCCAGGGACTTGAGCATCTCCCGGATCTCGCCCGCGCGCTCGCCCGCGCCCGTGCCGCCCGCCTCCAGGATGTGCAGCGCCTGCTCCAGCGCGCGCTCGGCCTTGGCGCGTTCGCCCTTGCGCGCGTGGGAGCGGTACAGCTCCAGCAGCGGCTCCACCAGCACCGGGTTCCCCGCGCCGGCGGCCCGCTCCAGCCGCTCCACCGCGTCGCGCAGGACGTCCTCGGCGCCGGGCTCGTGTCTCATGCGCAGCTCCATCGCGGCGCCGTGCAGCGAGAGGGCCGCCCCCAGGTTCGCCTCGTCCTGGGGCGGCGCGGCGGCCTCGGCCAGCGCGCGCACCCTGGGCGCGGCGGTCCTCGCGTCCAGCTCGGCGGTGAGCTCGCGCGCCACCGCGTCCGGGTCGCGGAAGAGGGAGATCGCCGGGCCCGGCTCCGGGGGGCGCTGGGCGGGAAGCCCGGCCACGCGGGCGATGCGCTCGTACGGCGGCGGGTGCGAGTCCAGCGCCTGCCCCAGCCGGTGCACGCCCTCCTTCTCGCGCAGGGCGCGCAGGCGCGGCGGCACCACCTCGTGGGCGGCGAGCACGCAGCGGTAGAGGTCGCGGCACGGATGGCCCGCCTCCCGGAGCCCCTCCAGGATGCCGAGCGCCGCGCGGTCGAAGGTGTCGGACAGCTCCACGTAGCGCCGCAGCGCGCGCCCGAAGGTGTCGCCCCCGTAGGCCAGCGCCGCCGCCCGGTCCGCCAAAAGCTCGCGCCGCCGCGAGTGGGCGGCGGTGACCTGGAGGTAGATGGCCGCGAAGAGGTGGAGGAACCAGTAGACCGGGCTGAGCACCACCACCATCGCCCCCAGGCTCGCCATCCGCTGAGCCATGCTCCCCATCGACTGGGTGGTGCGGTGGATGAACGGGGTCAGCCGCGTCTCGCCGTGGGAGAAGTGGCCGAACTCGTGGGCCAGGATGGCCTTCAGCTCGTCCAGGGTGAGGCCCGGCACCGCGGCGAAGCCCAGGTGGAGCACGCGCTCGCCGCGCCCGGTGAGGACGCGCCACGGCCCGCCTGTCTCGCCCACCCCGATGACGTGGTTCGACTCCAGGAGGACGCGGTCCACCATCCTGGAGGTCGCCACCTGCGCCACCTCCGCGAGCGCCTCGAACAGGCGGGGCTCCTCCTCGGGCGTGAGGCGGCGGCCCTCCTCCTGCCGCTGCTTGGGAAGGAAGAGGCCGCGCACCACCGCCCACGCGCCGCCCAGGGCGATCAGCAGCGCGCCGAGGGCGAGCAGGACCGGGACCCGCGGGAGCTGGGAGACGGCGTAGAGGAGCACCCCGCCGAACACCAGCGAGAGGGCCACCATCATCGGGACGGAGACGTAGAAGAGCGCGGTGCCGAACCAGAGCACCGCCTGGTAGAGGCGGCCGGCGGCGCGCTCCGAGGGCGTCTCCTTGCTCCGGAGCAGCCCCAGCTGCGCGTGCGAGAGCTTGCCCACCTCGTGGCTGGAGAGGAGCGAGCCCAGGGACGACAAGAGGATCAGCCCCGCGGCGAGGAAGATGGCCATCCCGGCCACGACCCACCAGCCGCGGCGGATCCACGCGTCGCGGGCGGCGCGCGCCTCCACCTGCGCGAACCAGGGGCGGTCCGCGCCCAGCTCGCGCGCCCGGCGCGCCTCCACCAGCGCCTCCGCGTTGCGGTCCAGCTCCAGGTAGGCGTTCGCCAGGAGCGCGTGCGCGTCGCCGTCGTCGGGCGTCAGCTCCACCAGCACCTCGGCGTGCACCGCCGCCGTCTCGTGGTCCTTGAGGTCCATGGAGACGGTCGCCAGCGCGCGGCGGGCGGTGACGTTGGCGTGGCTGGAGGCCACCGCGTCGTAGGCGTCCTGCTGCGCGGCGGCCTTGCTGCCGAGTTGGAGCTGGGCCAGCGCGCGCTCCGCCAGCGCCTCGGCCCGCTCCTCCTCCGTCTCCGCCCGGCCCACCGCCTGGTCGAACGCGTCGCGCGCGTCCCGCGGGTGGGAGGCCTGGAGCAATTCGCGCCCGCGCTCCAGCCAGCCGGCGGAGGTCTGAGGCGCCCCTTCCGGAGGCAACAGGGCGGCCTGGCCGGCGATGAGCGCGAGGACGAGTGAGCGCACGGCGAGATCCAGGCGGAGCGACGAAGCTCCTGACAGCCCCATTCGTACCACACCCGAGGGAGGCGCCGCCCGGGCCGATCGGCTGGTCGGGAGGTGGAGCGCCGGCCAGCCGGGCCCGGCCGGTCGATCGCCTGGAGCCAGGCGATCGGGCGACTGGCGGAACGCGCGCGCCTGTGGCAACCCGCGGGCCCATGGAGATGGCGTGGTGGCAGGTGGCGGCGCTGGCGGCGGTGGCGCTGGGCGCGGGCACGGTGGACGCGATCGCCGGGGGCGGCGGGCTGGTGACGGTGCCGGCGCTGCTGGCGTTCGGGGTGCCGCCGCAGCTGGCGCTGGGGACGAACAAGGGTCAGTCGGTGTTCGGCTCCTTCACCTCGATGGTGCGGTTCCTCCGCCTGGGGGTGCTGGAGACGAGGCGCGCGCGGTGGGCGCTGCCGCTGGGGCTGGCGGGGTCGGCGGGCGGCGCGGCGCTGCTGCTGGCCGTGGACCCGAAGGTGCTCCGGCCGGTGGTGCTGGCGCTGCTGGTGGGCGCGGCGGCGGTGGTGGCGCTCCGGCCCCGGGTGCCCGCGCGGGAGGAGGGCGCGCCGGCGCCGGCGGTGACGCGGGGGCGGTGGGTGGCGGCCGGGGCGGCATCCTTCCTCATCGCGGTGTACGATGGGTTCTTCGGGCCGGGGACGGGGACGTTCCTCATCGTGGCCTTCGCGCTCTTGCTCGGGGACTCGCTGGTGCGGGCGTCCGCGAGCGCCAAGCTCGTCAACTTCGCGTCGAACCTCGCGGCGGTGGCCCTGTTCGCGTGGCGCGGGACCGTCCTGTGGAAGGTGGCGCTGCCGATGGCGGCGGGCCAGCTCGCCGGCGGGTACCTGGGGGCGCACCTGACGGTGAAGGGCGGGGAGAAGGTGGTGCGGTGGGCGGTGCTGCTGGTGGTGGCGGCGCTGGTGGTGAAGCTGTCGCGGGACCTGTGGCTGTCCTGGGGAGGGTGAAGCTGCGTCCTGGACCTCGTTGCGTGGCGCCGTTGGCGCCGTTGGCGCCGTTGGCGGCGCTGGTGCTGGTGGCCTGCCCCGGTCCCAAGGCCCCGGACATTCCGCCCTGTGGGCCGGACACCCTGTCCACCGCGCCGCTGCTGGACATGCTGGACATCACCGCGGTGGGGCCCATGGGCGGCGTGGATCCGTGGCGCGGGCAGGTCTTCCCCAACGAGGCGCTGTCCTTCTTCATCCGGCCCGTGGATCCGAGGCTCCCCCAGGGCGAGACGGCGCGGGTGCCGGTGGTCGCCCCGGCGCGGCTCTGGCTGCAGCTCGCCCGGCACACCGGCTCGCCGGACGAATTCATCGTCAGCTTCCGGACCTGCGCCGATGTGTCGTGGACGCTGAAGCACCTGGCGGTCGGGTCGCCGATCGTCGAGGCGCTCTCCAACAGCGAACAGGCCACTCCCTCCGGCGGGGGGACCTCCTTCTCCGTGGGCACCAACGCCGGCATCGAGGTGGCCGCCGGGACCGAGCTGGGCCTGGCCGGCGGCTCCAACAACCTGAGCCTGGACGTCTCGACGTTCGACTTCCGCTCGCCGCCGGTGATGTTCGCCAACGGCCTGCAGGAGCGGTTCACCTGCCCGCTGGAGTCGTTCGACCCGGCCATCGCCGACGCGCTCCGCCCCCTGCTGGGCACGCCGGATGGGCGGCGGCGGACCGCGCAGCCCTCGTGCGGCGAGTACATGCAGGACGTCCGGGACACGGCGCAGGGCATCTGGCAGGACGACACCAACTCGACCCGGTTCGCGCTCGTCCACGACAGCGTGGACCCCGAGCTGGCGGTCATCTCGGTGTCAGCTTACGGGGAGTCGCACCGCTGGCGGTTCCCGCCCACCCACTCCGGGAACGTCAATCGCGACTTCGGCGAGGTCACCCACGACGGCACCCCCTATTGCTACGACGCGTCCTCGGGAGGGGACCTGCCGTCCATCGTGCTCGTCGAGGTGGAAGGGCCGAACAGGCTCCTGTTCGAGATCCAGGATGCCACCGCGTGTGGCACCGGGCCTTGGACGTTCCATCTCCCCTACGGGTTCTCCTTCGTCCGCGGATTTCCTGGAGGAGGATTGTGACGATGCGCATCGGAGCGCGTGGCGCGGCGCCGCTGGCGGCGCTGGTGCTGGTGGCCTGCCCCGGGCCTCCGCCGGCCCCGGACATCCCGCCGTGCGGGCCGGACACGCTGGCCACCGCGCCGCCGCTGGACATGCTCGACCTCGGCGCGGTGGGGCCCATGGGCAGCGTGGATCCGTCGCGCGGGCAGATTTTCCCCAGCGCGTCGTTGTCGTTCTTCACCCGGTCGGTGGATCCGCGGCTCCCGGGAGGCGAACCGGCGCGGGTGCCGGTGGTCGCGCCGGGGCGGATCTGGCTCCAGCGCGCGCGGCGTTCCTCCTTCATTGGACTTCCAGACGAGTTCTCCGTCGACTTCCGCGTCTGCGCCGAAGTGAAGTGGACGCTGAAGCACCTGGTGATCGCCTCGCCGGACGTCCGGGCGCTGGCGGACGACGACCCCGGCCACTGCGGGACCTTCGTCGGCGACGAGGCCTCCTTCTGCGAAGGCACCAGCCCCGGCATCGAGATGGCCGCCGGGACCGAGTTGGGCCTGGCCGGGAGCGTCGCCAACCCGAGCCTGGACGTCGCCACGCACGACATGCGCGCCCAGCCGGTGTCGTTCGCCGGCGGGCGGCTGGAGAGGTTTACGTGTCCGCTGGAGGTGTTCGACCCGGCGACCTCCGGCGCGCTCCGCCCGCTGCTGGGCGCGCCGGACGGGCGGCGCCGGACCGCGGAGCCCCTCTGCGGCGAGTACATGCAGGACGTCCGGGGTTCCGCGCAGGGCGGCTGGGTCGGCACCAGCGATGGGACCCGCCTGGCGCTCGTCCACGACAACGTTGACCCCGGCGTCGCCGTCATCTCGCTGTCCGTCGCGTTCGGCGAGGCGCGCGCCTGGCGGTTCACGCCCACCCACGCCGGGAACATCGACCGCGACTTCCGCGAGCTCACCGACGACGGCGCGGTCTATTGCTACGACATCTCCTCCGGCGACACCCCGCCGTCCATCATGCTCGTCCAGGCCGACGGGCTGGACGGGCTCCGGTTCGAGCGGCAGGACGCCGCCGCGTGCGGCGCCGGACCGTGGACGTTCCATTCGTCCTTCTCGAACTCCTTCGTCCGCGGAGGTGGAGGAGGGTAGAAGCCCAGGGATGGAGCGAGTCGAGGAGCTGGGGGCGATGGCGCTGCGCGACGCGGACGACCGCGAGGTGCGCCTGGGCGAGCTGTGGCGCGAGCGGCCGGCGGCGCTGGTGTGGATCCGCCACTACGGGTGAACGTACTGCCGCGAGCACGTCGCGCAGTTGCGCGACCGGTACCAGGAGCTGGCCGACAGGGGCGCCAACGTGGCCGTCATCGCCGCGGGCTTCCCGGCGATGGCGAAGGACTTCCAGCAGGAGTACCGGCTCCCCTTCCCGGTGCTGGCGGACACGCCGCGGGCGACGTACGCCGCGCTGGGGCTGAAGCGCGCGTCGCGGCTGGGGGTGCTGTGGACGTCGCTGCGGGAGCTGGCGCTGCTCCGCGGCGTGCGCGCGCTGGCCCGGCGCGGGGTGGGGCCGCCGAAGAAGCGGCAGAGCCTGCTCCAGCTCGGGGGCGCGCTGGTGGTGGCGCCGGGCGGGAAGGTGAAGCTGGTGCACCGGGCGACCGAGGTGAACGACAACGTGCCGGTGGACGCGTTGCTGGAGGCGCTGAGATGAGGACGAGGCGGTCGCGCGCGGCGCAGTGGGTGGTGATGTGCGGGGTGCTGGCCTTGTGCTCCGGGTGCTTCGACGTGGTGGAGGAGATCTGGCTGGAGGTCGGGGGCGGCGGCCGGCTGAGGCTGGAGATCGCCCTGCCCAAGTCGCTGCTGGGGCTGGGGCGGATGGGCGGGGAGGACCTGCTGGTGTCGACGCGGGAGGACGCGGCCAACGCCAAGGCGGAGCTGGCCAAGGACCCGGACATCCGGAAGTTCGACTACCGCACCGAGGAGGACGCGGGGTCGTTCAAGCTCATCTACGAGGTGGAGTCGAGCGACGCCTCCAAGCTGCCGGCGGCGCAGGCGCGCGCGCTGGCGGTGCTGGCGAAGAAGGCGCGGCGCGAGCAGGGCGACGGCTCCGGGAAGGGGCCGGTGGCGTTCGAGGTGCGGCGGAAGCTGGGGCTGAAGCTCGAGTTCCAGGGCGCGGTGGCGGGCGGGGGCGAGAAGAGCGGCGACCAGGTGGGGGACGACCTCGGCAAGGCGATGGCGGGGGCGATGCTGGGCGGACACGACATCACCGTCCGGCTCCACGCGCCGTTCATCCTCTCCAGCAACGGCACCATGGACGCGGCGCGGAGCATGGTGGAGTGGAAGGTGCCGCTCTCCGCGCTGGCGGAGCCGGGGTTCAAGCAGGACCTCACCGCGGAGGCGCTGGCGGTGGACTGGAAGGTGGGCATCGGGCTGGGGGTGGCCGCGCTGCTGCTGGTGGGGATCGTGCTGGGCCGCCTCACCTCACGGCGGCGTTAGCCCGGGGTGATAACCTCCGGCGTTTTCCCCGGCCGATGCCTCACGTCCTCTACATCGTGACCGTCGACGTCGCGCCAGCCGCCGAGGCCACCTGGAACGGCTGGCACACGCGGTACCACATGCCGGAGATGCTCCATCAGCCGGGTTTCCTGGCGGCGCGGAAGTACGTGGAGCCCAGCCCGCTCACCGACGGGTGGTTCCGTTACGTCGTCTTCTACGAGCTGGATTCGCCCGCCTCGCTCGCCGCCTACGAGCAGAGCGACGCGGCCCAGCGCATCCGGGCCGACCACGAAGGGCGCTTCGGCGACGTGACGCGCGTCGCCCGCCGCGTCCTGCACGAGGTCGGCGGGCTGGCCGCGCGCGACCCCTACGAGGACCTCTAGGGCCGTATGGCCTACCCGTTCATCTTCACCTTCGTCGGGGCGCTGTTCACCGCGGCCGTGGCCAGCGCCTGGGTCTCCGGCGGCGCCGTCGCCTGGCTCGCCGGCTTCATCTACATCGTCTACGACTCCTGCATCCTGGTGCTGATCGCCCGCAGCGGCCGCGCCGGGATCTCCCGCGCCGAGCCGCCCACCGGGCCGTTGCCCTCCGTCGCGGTGCTGATCGCCGCCCGCAACGAGCGCGACGCCCTCCCCGCGTGCCTCGCCGCGCTCCGCGCCCAGTCCGTCCAGCCGGACGAGGTGATGGTCGTCGACGACGGCTCCACCGACGGCTCGGTGGCGGCGCTGGACGCCCAGTGGTCGCTCACCTTCGCCGGCGACCTGGGCACCTCCGCCGCCTGGCCGCGGCTGCGCGTCCTCCGCAAGCCGCACTCCGGCAAGGCGCGGTCGCTCAACGAAGGGCTGGGCCTCGTCGAGTCGGCGGTGCTGATCACCCTCGACGCGGACACCCTGCTCGAGCCGAGCGCGGTGGCGGCGGTGGCGGGCGCCTTCGCGCGGGACCCGCTCCTGGCGGCGGCCGGCGGCGTGCTCTCCCCGCGCTGCGCGAGCACCGCCTGGGGCCGGTTCCTGGAGTTCCACCAGACCTTCGAGTACCTCCGCGGCTTCGTGGGCCGGCTGGCCTGGGCGCGCCGCGACGTCCTCCTCCTCGTCTCCGGCGCGTTCTCCGCCTTCCGCCTCGACGTCCTCACCGAGCTGGGCGGCTTCGACCCGGAGAGCCTGGTGGAGGACTACGACCTCATCCACCGCCTGCACCGGCGCGCGCTGGAGTCGGGCCGGCGCCTCCGGGTGGGGGTGCTGGGCGACGCGCGGGCCCGCACCGACGCTCCCGGCTCGCCGGCCGCCTTCCTCGCCCAGCGCACGCGCTGGTTCGCCGGCTTCCTCCAGACGCTCGCCCGGAACCGGGACATGGTGGGCAGCCCGAGGTACGCGCCCGTCGGCACCGTCATGCTCCCGGTCAAGGCGATGGACACCCTCCAGCCGCTCTACGGCCTCTACGGCTTCGCCACGCTCGCCTTCTGGGCGGCGACGAGGCACCCCATCGCCCAGCTCATCGTCCAGGTGCTGGTCGCCAAGTTCGCCTTCGACCTGGCGTTCCACTTCTACATCCTGGCGCTCTACCGGCGGTGGGTCGGCGCCCCGCTGGGGGCACGCTTCTGGATCGGCTCGCTGGCCGCCACGCTCACCGAACCGTTCGTGTTCCAGAACCTGCGCCACCTGGGCGCCGCGCTCGGCTGGGTGGCCTTCCTCCGCCGGCGGATCCGCTGGACTCCTCCCGACGCACGCGCCGTCCACCGCGGAGAAATTCCGCGAGCGAGATAATCCATG
>DASRBA010000388.1:0-6470 GCA_035637895.1 Myxococcaceae bacterium | reverse complement strand
CTCTTCAACACCCTCAACGCCATCGCCGAGTGGTGCCGGCTTGACGGCCCGGCGGCAGAGACGGCGCTGCTCGAGCTCTCCGCCATGCTCCGCACCGTCTTCGACGGCGTCCGCGAACCCACCTGGCCGCTGGAGCGGGAGCTGGAGCTGGCGCGCTCGCTGTTCGATCTGCACCACCTGAGGGACCCGGCCCGGTTCGAGCTCTCCTGGGACGTCCCCTCCCCCGCGCCCGACGTCCAGGTCCCGCCGCTGCTGCTGCTGCCCCTGGCGGAGAACGCGATGACGCACGGGCCCGGCGCCGGCCACCGCGGCGAGGTCCGCTTCTCGTTGACCTCCGCGCCCGGCGGCGGCATCGCGCTGGAGCTGAGCAACCCGGGCGCCTTCCGCGGTCCCCGCCCGGGCGGGAGCGGGCTGTCCACCCTCCAGCGGCGGCTCGAGCTCGCCTACGGCGGCGCGGCCAAGCTGGCGGTGACGGACGACGGCGGACGGACGCGGGTGCGGTTGGAGCTGCCGGCGAGGGCGACGTGAGGGTGCTCCTCGCCGACGACGAATCCATGGCCCGCCAGCGGCTGGAGCGGCTGCTGAAGGCGATCCCGGACGTGGTGCTCACCCGGAGCTGCGAGAGCGCCGAGGAGGTGCTGGACGAGGTGCGCAAGCGCCCGGTGGACGTCCTGCTGCTGGACATCCACATGCCCGGCCTGTCGGGGCTGGAGGCGGCGCAGCTGCTGCCGGAGCCGCGGCCCTACGTCATCTTCTGCACGGCGCACCGGGAGCACGCGGTGGAGGCGTTCGACCACGGCGCCGTCGACTACCTGCTCAAGCCGGTGGACCCGGCGCGGCTGAGGAAGGCGCTGGAGCGGGCGCGGCGGCGGCGGCCGGAGCCCTCCGCGCCCGCCGACGTGGACCGGCTGCCCATCGTCACCCGCCACGGCATCCGCCTCCTCCGGCCGGAGGACATCTCCCACGTCGTGCTCGACGGCGAGCTGGCCACCGTCTTCACCGCCACCGAGCAACTGCTCACCGACGCCACGCTCCAGGAGCTGCAGGACAAGCTGGCCCCCTTCGGCTTCGAGCGCGTACACCGCCGCGCGCTGCTGCACCTGGGGCGCGTGGCCCGCCTCACCCCGCTGGAGACCGGCGGGTTCCTCGCCCACGTCCGGCCCGGGCAGGAGGTGGAGATCTCCCGCCAGGTCGCGCGCGAGCTGCGGCGGCGCCTGGGCCTGCGCAAGTCCAAGGGCGACGAGTCGGAGTGAGGCCGCTGGGGGTGGCCTTCGCGCCGCTCGGGGCCTGGTTTCGACCGCTCATCCCCTTCGCCCGAACGAGGGCCTCGCCGGGGTGTTCCATCTCCAGAGCACGGAGGGAGCACATGGCCTGGAGATGGCGGTACTGGAGAGAGCGGCTGGAGCAGAACGCACAACGACCGATCCCGGGAACGGAGGCGCCCGCGTGGCTCACGCCCACGCAGCACGCCCTCGTCCTCCGGTCGCTCCAGGAGTTCCAACTGGGCGAGACCGGCGAAGGCCGCGTCGCCCACCAGATCGACGGCGTCACCTGGGAGGGCGTGGACGACGACCTCCGCGCCCTGATCAAGCTCTGGGTGCGCGAGGAGGGGCGCCACGCGCGGGTCCTCGCCCTGATGGTGCGGGGGATGGGAGGGAAGCTGCTGACCCGGCACTGGAGCACCGGCGCGTTCCAGGGGCTCCGGCGCCGGCTCGGCGTCCGCTTCAAGCTGTTCGTCGCCCTCACCGCGGAGGTCGCCGGCGCGGTCTTCTACGGGCTGCTCGCGCGCGCGCTGCCGCGGAGCCCGATGGCGTCCGCGCTGGAGGAGCTGGAGCGGGACGAAGGGGTGCACCTCCGGTTCCAGTCGGAGCTGTTCGGGATGCTCGGGCGCCACTGGCTGACCCACGTGGCCATCCAGGCGGGCTGGTTGTTCTTCGCGCTGGGCGTCTCCGCGATGGTCTGGTGGCAGCACGCCCCCACCCTCGCCTCCCTCGGCGTCCCGTTCCCGCGCACCGCCTTCGAGCTCGTCCGCTACACGGTGGAGGTCTCGCGGCGGATCCACTGGGCGCGCCGCGCGGCGGTGGCGGCCCCCGCCCCGGCCCGCCTCCAGGAGCACGCGTCATGACCTCCCGCCTGCCGAGCTTCCGGAAGCTCTCGCTGGAGGAGCGCGCCTCGCTCCTTGGCAGCCTGGTGCACCTGTCCGCCGAGGAGCAGGCGCTGCTCCGGGGCGGGCACACGCTGGCCCTGGAGACGGCGAACCAGATGATCGAGAACGCGGTGGGGACGTTCGCGCTCCCGCTCGGGATGGGGCTCAACCTCACCGTGAACGGGAAGGACTACCTGGTCCCGATGGCGGTGGAGGAGCCCTCGGTGGTGGCCGCGCTGTCCGGCGCCGCGAAGGTGGTCCGGGGCGCGGGCGGCTTCGCGGCCGAGGCGGACGACCCGGTGATGATCGGCCAGGTGCAGGTGACGCGGTACGGAGATCCGCTGGAGGCGCGGGAGCGGATCCTCGCGCGGAGGGAGCAGGTGCTGGCGCTCGCCAACAGCTTCCATCCCCAGCTGGTGCGGCGGGGCGGCGGCGCGCGCTCGCTCGAGGTCCGGGTGCTGCCCGCGCCCGAGGGCCCACGCGGGGAGCCGATCCTCGTCGTGCACCTCCTCATCGACACCCGCGAGGCGATGGGCGCCAACCTCGTCAACACCGCGGCGGAGGGCGTGGCCCCGCTGATCGAGGAGATCACCGGCGGGCGCGTGTACCTGCGAATCCTCTCCAACCTCGCCGACCGGCGGCTGGCCCGCGCCGTCTGCCGGATCCCCTTCGCGCTGCTGGCCGACTTCGACCTCGCCGGCGACGAGATCGCCGAGGGCATCGCCCAGGCCAGCCGCTTCGCCGCCGCGGATCCGTACCGGGCGGCCACCCACAACAAGGGCGTGATGAACGGCGTGGACGCGGTGGCCATCGCCACCGGGCAGGACTGGCGCGCCATCGAGGCCGGGGCGCACGCCCACGCCTGCCGCTCCGGGCAGTACCAGCCGCTGTCGGCGTGGACGCTGGAGGAGGGGCATCTGGTGGGCCGGCTGGAGATGCCGCTGGCGCTGGGGACGGTGGGCGGGCCCATCCAGGTCCACCCGGCGGTGCGGCTGGCGCACAAGCTGATGCAGGTGGGGTCGGCGCGGGAGCTGGCGATGGTGTTCGCCGCGGTCGGGCTGGCGCAGAACCTCGCCGCGCTGAAGGCGCTCGGGTCGGTCGGCATCCAGCGAGGGCACATGGCGCTCCACGCGCGTGCCCGGCGCACCGTTGGTGGGCTGCCTGATCTCCGGCGCCTCGGTCCCGCCGAGCAGCAGCACCTCGTTGCGCGTGACCTCCGAGCCGACGCGTCACCGCCGGCCGAGCAGCGCCAACGCGATGCCGCCGACGATCGCGAACGCGGCGATCGCCAGCCGCCAGGTGAGCGCCTCGCCGAGGAGGAGCGCGCCGCTGGCCGCCGCGAGCACCGGCACCGACAGCTGCACGAGCCCGGCGCGGAGGCGAGAGAGCGACGGCAGGGCCGCGTACCAGAGGCTGTACCCGACCCCTGAGGCCAGCGCGCCGGACGCGACCGCCAGCCAGGCGCCGAGCGCGCTGGCGTGCATCCCCCGCACGAACGGCAGCGCGCACAGCGCGGCCACCGGCACCGCGCGGGCGAAGTTGTCGGCGGTGGTGGCGAGCGGATCCACCGCGGCGCGCCCCCGCAGCGAGTACCAGCCCCAGGCCGCCCCGGCCCCCAGCATCAGCGCGGCGGAGAGCGGCTCCGGCGCGGCGAGGCCGGGGAGCACGAGCCAGGTGAGCCCGCCGAGCGCGGCGATGAGCCCCAGCCATTCCAGCGGGCGCGGGCGCTCGCCGGCGGCGATCCCGCGGCCGATCATGGTCACCTGCACCGCGCCGAAGAGCAGCAGCGCGCCGGTGCCGGCCGGCAGCCGCAGGTAGGCGAACGAGAACGGCCCGGCGTACAGGAAGAGCGCCGCCGCGGACGCCCAGCTCCCGCTCCGGGCGACCTTCGCCCTCCCGAGCGGCGGCACCTCTTCCACCGCGGCCGATCCCCAGGCGCGAGCGGGCTTTGTCCCCCCGCGCGGCGGCACCCCTTCCACCGCGGCCGAGCCCCCGGCGCGAGCCGGCTTCGCCCTCCGGAGCCGCAGCAGCGCGAACAGCACCGCCGCCCCGGAGGCCAGCCGGATCAGCGTGTACGCGGCGGCGTCGATCTCTCCGGCGCGCAGGGCCGCGCGCGCGAGCAGCGAGTTGCCCGCGAAGCAGCAGAGCGCCGCGATCGTCAGCGCGGCCAGCGAACCTCGTGCGACGCGGTGAGCCACCGCCCGCGCACGTTACGCGAGGCACGGAAGGAAACGGTTGCTCGCGGAAGCGTCACCCAGTAAACGCCCTCTCCGACTTCCCGAGCGCGGCCACCACGGCCGAGCCCCCCGCGAGGAGAGGAACAGCCATGAAATTGTCCTGGGTGTGGAATCCCGGTGCCCTGCTCCTTCTTGGAGTGTTGCTGGCGCTTCCGCCAGGGAAGGCCCGAGCGCAGGACCCGGCGCCCGCGGCCCCCGAGAAGCCGGCCGCCACCGAGAAGCCGGCGGCCACCGAGCCCCCCGCGACCTCCACGCCCCCCGCGGCTCCGGAGGTCGCCGCGGTGAAGGGCGGCGGCTTGATCAAGGGCGTGGTGACCGCCACCTACGGCGACCCGCTGCCGGGCGCCAAGGTGGAGGTGAAGGGCACGCCGATCTCCACCCGCACCAACGACAAGGGCGAGTTCACCCTCGCGGTGCCGCCGGGCCCGCACACGGTGATCGCCACCGCGGAGGGCTTCGTCAACGGCACCTCGTCCGTGACGGCGGCGGAGGGCGCGCCCACCTCGGCGAACTTCACGCTCGACGTGGACCTGATGCACGCCGAGGACATCGTGGTCACCGCGCAGGTGCCGGACCGGAAGATCCGCTCCAGCTCGGCCATCACCACCGTGGACACCAAGGAGATCGAGGCGCGCGCGCCGCAGAGCACCGCGGACGTGATGCGCGTCGTCCCCGGCTTCTACGTGGAGAGCTCCGGCGGCGAGGTGGGCGGCAACCTGTTCGTCCGCGGCCTCCCGGCGGACGGCTCCTACCGCTACGTGTCGATGATGGAGGACGGGATGCCGGTGTACGACTCCACCGAGCTGTTCTTCGTCAACGCCGACATCTTCTTCCGGCTGGACCAGAACATGGACCACATGGAGGCGGTCCGCGGCGGCAGCTCCGCCCTCTACGGCAGCAACGCGCCGGGCGGCGTGGTGAACTTCATCAACAAGACGGGCGGCGACGCGATGGCGGGGAGCATGAAGGTGTCCACCGCCACCGGCGGCCTGTTCCGCTACGACGCCAACCTCAACGGCCCGCTGGGAGGCGACTGGAAGTTCAACGCCGGCGGCTTCTACCGCTTCGACCAGGGCGTGCGGAGCCCGGGCTTCCCCGCCTCCAACGGCGGCCAGCTCAAGGTCAACCTCAGCCGCGACATCACCCTGGAGAACAACGTCACCGGCGAGGCGAAGCTGTCGTTCCGCTACCTGGACGACCGGAACACGTTCTTCCTCCCGCTGCCGCTGAACGGGCAGTTCGACTCCGGCGGCCACCTCACCGGCGCGGACTTCGTGGCCGGCTTCCCCTCGGACGGCACGCTCACCTCGCGCGAGGGCGTGAACGCGCAGGTGCCGCTCCCGCAGGGCGGCACGCTCACCCTCCCGCTGGACGACGGCCAGCGGCAGCGCGGCACCTGGGGCACCGCGGACGTCCGCCTCTACTTCGCCGACGGCCGCTGGGAGGTGCACGACACCCTCCGCGCGATGCAGGTGGACCACAGCTGGAACGCGATGCTGCCGTTCAACCTGGTGGACGCGGAGACGTGGGCCACCTCGGTGGTGGGCGCCGGGACGCCGCACCAGATCGTCTGCACCAACCTGCCCGGCCAGCCGGTCTTCGGCACCGGTGACTGCGCGGCCGGGAACAACCTGGTGGCGCTGGGCGGCCAGTGGCTGGTGAAGAAGCCGATGACCGACGTGTCCAACCAGCTCCGGCTCACCAAGTTCGCGGACATCGGTCCGACACAGCACACCTTCACCGGCGGCCTCTACTTCGGCCACTACACCGCCGACAACACCTGGTACTTCAACGACACCGTCACCGACGTCCGCAACGACCCGCACTTCCTCGACCTGCAGGTGCTGGACGGCAGCGGCAACGTGCTCAGCAGGGCCACCGACCACGGGTTCACGCGCTACCTGAGCAACTACGTCAACGGCAGCGCCAACGCGACGCTGTTCGCCTTCTTCGCCGGGGACGAAGCCACCATCAACGACAAGCTCCGGGTGGACCTCGCCGCGCGCGTCGAGCGCGACGTCTACGAGCAGAACGTGGAGGAGACCCGCGGCGTCGACCTGGGCGACCCCACCACGAGCGCCGACGAC
>DASRBA010000387.1:0-50570 GCA_035637895.1 Myxococcaceae bacterium | reverse complement strand
ATGGACAACAACATGCACGACCTGCGGGTGGAGCGCTTCTACAAGCCACAGGCGATCAACGACGAGATGATCCACGCCGAGGGGCCCATCAAGACGTTCACCCTCCGCGGCATCAAGGACTCGCCGCCGTACCTGCACGACGGGCGGCTGCTCACGCTGGAGGACGCGGTGGAGTTCTTCAACCTCGTGCTGGGGACGAAGCTGGACGCGAAGGAGAAGGAAGCGCTCGTCCACTACCTGATGGCGCTCTAGCCCTTCGCCAGGCCGCCCTTGGCGAGCTGCTGGTAGAGCGAGTCGCTGGAGAAGTAGAGGAACTCGGGGTCGCCGAAGGCGAGGTGGTCGCCGTCGGCGAGCAGCCGCTCCTCGCTCTTCTCCATCGGCTTGGTGTTGACGAAGGTGCCGTTCATCGACCCCAGGTCCTGGATGGAGCACCCGCCCTGCACGGTGTCCCAGCGGAGCATGGCGTGGCGCTTGGAGACGGAGGGCTCGTCGATGATGAGCTCGCAGTCCGGCAGCCGGCCCACGGTGAGGTCGGCGGCGGCGCCCAGCGGCGGCAGGGTGGAGACCACCAGGTCGTCGAAGTTGCGCACCATCAGGAGCAGCTCGTCCACCAGCTTCTCCTTCTTCGGGCTCTCCAGCGTGCGCTGGCCCATGGTCATCGCCAGCTGCTGCAGCACCGGGTCCGGCGGCCGCTGGATGAGCACGAAGGGGCCCACCTGCTTCCGGAACTCGTCAGGCCCCAAGGAAGTGGCCCAGGTGCGCAGGTCTCGGACGCTGAACATGGGCGGTCAGAAGCGGGTGAGGAAGTTCTGCAGCACCTGCTTACCGTACGGCGTCGGCCGCACGCCTTCCAGCAGCCGCCGCGCGCGGCGGACCTCGCCCTGCGCCTCGCCCTCCTTGTCGATGATCGCCTCCCGCGAGCGGATGACCGACTTCACGCCCTCCGACGACAGCTCGGGGTGGAACTGCACGCCGCGCAGGTACTTCCCCAGCGCCATCGCCTGGACGGCCGAGGCGTCGTTGCTGGCCAGCAGCCGCGCGCCCAGGGGCAGCTTGGGGACGACGTCCTCGTGCGTGGTCTGGGTGGGGAAGCGCGCCGGCAGTCCCTCGAACAGCGGGTCGCGCCAGCCGTCCTCGGTGAGCGCGATCTCCACCGTGCCGATCTCCCGTCCGGCGGGACTCTTCACCACCGGGACGCCCATCACCATCCCGAGGAGCTGGTGCCCGAAGCAGACGCCCAGCACCGGCACCCGCTTCTCCGCGGCGTCCACCATGTACGAGGCGGTCTTCTTCATCCAGTCGGTCGGCTGGGCGGCGGTGAGCGGAGAGCCGGTGACCAGCACCGCGTCGTACTCGCGGACGTCGGCGGGGAGCGATTCGCCCAGGTACGGGCGGACGATGTCGAACTGGACCGGCTCCTCCGGGAGCGCGCTCTGGAACCAGCGGTCGTAGTCGCCGACCTCGAGGCGGATCGATTCGGCCGCCTCGCCCGGTTTGATCATGAGCACATGCCTGGGCTGCATCGCGCCGTTCCTCCAGGACCTTCTTCGGCAGCCTCATTGTAGGCCAGAGACCCCCGCGGCCGTCATCGATTGCCGCTCCTCGGGGCCGTGCCTACAGTCGGCCCCCGATGGTCGACCCCCGCACGCTGACGCCAAAGCTCCCGCCCCTCAAGCTCTACATCGCCAACCAATTCGTGGACGCACAGGCTGGCGGCACTCTTCCAGTCACGAACCCCGCCACGGGGGAGAAGGTGTGTGACTGTCCCGCCGCCACCGCCGTGGACGTCGAACGCGCGGTGAAGGCCGCCCGCACCGCCTTCGAGGCCGGCCCCTGGCGCACGATGAACGCCTCCGCGCGCGGCAAGCTGCTCCGCGCCTTCGCCGACCTCGTGTGGAGCAAGCGCGAGGAGCTGGCGCTCCTGGAGTCCATGGAGAACGGCAAGACGTTCAAGGACGCCGTCCGCGGCGACGTCGCCCCCGCCGCCGCCACGCTCGCGTACTGGTCCGAGTGGCCCACCAAGGTGCTCGGCGAGGTCCTCCCGGTCGACGGCCCGTTCCACACCTACGTCCTGCGCGAGCCCGTCGGCGTGGTGGGCGCCATCGTCCCCTGGAACTACCCGACCTGCCTGGCGGCCTGGAAGCTGGGCCCGGCGCTCGCCGCCGGCTGCACCGTCGTCCTCAAGCCCTCCGAGCTGACCCCGCTCACCGCGCTGAAGCTGGCGGAGCTGGCGCAGCAGGCCGGCCTGCCCGAGGGCGTGCTCAACGTGGTGCCGGGCTACGGCGACCCCGCCGGCGAGGCGCTCGCCCGCCACCCGGACGTGGACAAGATCTCCTTCACCGGCTCCATCCGCACCGCCCGCCGCCTCCTCCACGCCTCCGCGGACACCAACCTCAAGAAGCTGTCGCTGGAGCTGGGGGGCAAGAGCCCGCAGATCATCTTCCCCGACGCGGACTTCGAAGCCGCCGTCAAGGCGTGCTTCTGGGGCATCTTCTCCAACAAGGGCGAGATCTGTAACGCCGGCTCCCGCGTCCTCGTCCACCAGAAGGTCTACGACCAGTTCGTGGGCGCGCTCTCCGAACGCGCGAAGAAGATGATCGTCGGCGACCCGCTGGACCCCGCCACCGAGATGGGCGCGCAGGTCAGCGCCACCCAGCTCAAGACCATCCTCGGCTACATCGCCAGCGGGAAGGAGCAGGGCGCCCAGCTCCTCGCCGGCGGCGAGCGCGACACCGATGGCGCCAAGGCCAAGGGCTTCTTCGTCCGCCCCACCATCTTCGGCGACGTGAAGCCGGCGATGAAGATCGCCCAGGAGGAGATCTTCGGCCCCGTCCTCTCCTGCATCCGCGTCCAGGACGAGGCGGAGGCCGTCGCCGTCGCCAACGGCACCAGCTACGGCCTGGCCGCGTCCATCTGGACCCGGGACGTGGCGCGCGCCCACGCGCTGGCGAAGCGGGTGAAGTCCGGCGTGGTCTGGATCAACTGCTTCAACGAGTTCGACGACGCCGCGCCCTTTGGCGGATACAAGGAGTCCGGCTGGGGGCGGGACCTGTCCCACCACGCGCTGGAGCAGTACACCCAGCTCAAGGCCGTCTGGACCAAGCTGCCGGAGGAGTGATGGCGAAGAACGGGAGGGGCAATCCCAGGGCGAAGGCGAAGGCCCCCAAGGCCCCCGATGACGTAGGCGCCGTCCAGCGCTGGCTGGAGGAGCGCAACGTCCGCAAGGTGAAGGTGGGCGCGGTCGACGTCGACGGCGTCTGGCGCGGCAAGTACGTCTCCCTCGACAAGTTCTTCTCCGCGGTCAAGGGCGGCCTGGGCTTCTGCGACGTCGTCTTCGGCTGGGACCTGGCGGACGAGCTGTACGACAACGCGGAGGTCACCGGCTGGCACACCGGCTACCCGGACCAGCTGGCCAAGGTGGACCTCTCCACCGGGCGGGTCATCCCCTGGGAGCCGGACACCGCGGCCTTCCTGCTCGACTTCTTCAACGAGGACGGCTCGCCGTTCGAACCGTCCCCGCGCCAGCTCCTCCACCGGGTGGGAAGGCAAGCGCGGGCGCTGGGCTTCCTCCCCAGGTTCGGCGCCGAGTACGAGTACTTCATCTTCCGCGAGACCGCCGCCTCCCTGCGGCAGAAGGCCTTCCACGACCTCACCCCGCTCTCGCCGGGGATGTTCGGATACTCCTGGCTCCGCTCCTCCGCGCACTCGTCGCTGGTGCACGCCATCGTCGACGGGTGCAACGCCTTCGGCATCGACGTCGAGGGGATGCACACCGAGACCGGCCCCGGCGTGTACGAGACCGCCATCCGCTACGACGACCTGGAGAAGTCGGCCGACAAGGCGGTGCTGTTCAAGACGGTGGTGAAGGAGGTCTGCACCCGCCACGGCGTCACCGCCTGCTTCATGGCGAAGTGGAACGCCAAGCTGCCCGGCTGCTCCGGCCACGTGCACCAGTCGCTGTGGGACCTGAAGGGCGAGAAGAACCTCTTCCACGACGAGCGCTCCAAGGACGGGTCCAGCGCGCTCCTCCGGCATTACGTAGGCGGGCAGATCGCCCTGATGCCGGAGCTGACCGCGCTCTACTGGCCCACCATCAACAGCTACAAGCGGAGCGTGGAGAACACCTGGGCGCCCACCACCGCGACGTGGGGGCGGGAGAACCGCACCACCGCCATCCGCGTCATCGGCGACTCGCCCAAGAGCACCCGCATCGAGTACCGGCAGCTCGCCGCGGACATGAACGCCTACGTGGGGATGGCCGCCTCCCTGGCGGCCGGGCTCCACGGCATCCAGCACGAGATCGAGCCCCCGGCCCCCACCACCGGCAATGGGTACCGGACGAAGGCGGCGCCGCTCCCCCGGAGCTTGAAGGACGCCGTCCAGCTGTTGAAGCAATCGAAGCGCGCGCGTGAGATCCTGGGGGACGGCTTCGTCGACCACTACATCCGCACCCGGGAGTGGGAGGTGCGGCAGTTCGAGCGCGCGGTGACGACCTGGGAGCTGGAGCGCTATCTGGAGCTCATATGAGCATCGACATCCCCACCGACCGCATCACCGAGATGGGCTACCCCACCCGCGTCGCCTTCGGCGTGGGCGCCCTCAGCCGCCTCCCCGCGCACGTGGAGCGGCTGAAGATGAAGAAGCCGCTTTTGGTCACCGACCAGGGCGTGGTGAAGGCGGGCCTGCTGGAGAAGGTCGCCTCGGTCCTCAGGCAGGCCGGCGTCGCCTTCGACCTGTTCGACCAGGTGGAGCCCAACCCCACCGAGAAGGACGTGTTCGGCGGGCTGGACCGCTGGCGGGCGCACCAATGCGACGGCTTCATCGCCCTGGGCGGCGGGAGCCCGCTGGACGCCGCCAAGCTGATGCAATTGCTCACCACCCACGAACCGCCGCTCTCCCGCTACGACGACGCCAAGGGCGGCGACCGCTTCGTGCAGGACAACCTGCCGCCGCTGATCGCCATCCCCACCACCGCCGGCACCGGCTCCGAGGTGTCCCGCTCCGGCGTGGCCACGCTCTCGGACACCGGCCGCAAGACGGTCATCTTCAGCCCGTTCCTGATGCCCAAGGCGGCCATCTGCGACCCGGCGCTGACGGTGGGGCTGCCGCCGCGCACCACCGCGGCCACCGGGATGGACGCCTTCACCCACTGCCTGGAGAGCTACATCTCCAACGGCTTCCACCCGCTGGCGGACGCGGTGGCCATGGACGGCATCTCGCGGGTGGCGCGGTCGCTGGAGGTGGCGTGCGCCAACGGCGAGGACCTGGCGGCGCGCTCGGACATGATGGTGGCGGCGATGGAGGGGGCGATGGCGTTCCAGAAGGGCCTGGGCGCCTGCCACGCGCTGGCCCACGCGCTCACCCCCATCTCCGGCGTGCACCACGGCCTGGCCAACGCCATCTGCCTGCCCGCCGTGCTGGAGTTCAACCGCGCCGCCTGCACCGCGCGCCTCGCCCGGGTGGCGGTGGCCATGGGCGACAACTCGCTCGCCAGGCAGGAGGTGCTGGCCGGGAATGCCATCGAACGCGTGCGCAAGCTGAACGCGAAGATCGGCATCCCCACCGGGCTGCGCGAGGTGGGGGTGAAGGAGATCGACCTGCCGAAGATCGCCGCCAAGGCCTTCGAGGACGCCTCCCACCAGACCAACCCGCGCAAGTGCAGCGAGGAGGACCTCCTGGCGCTGGCCCGAGCGGCGTACTAGCAGGCGCCCGGGGCCTGCGCCTCCCACCCAGCGTGACGACCCTTCAGGGAAAGGAGGTCGTGACCCATGGGTGAGCTGACGGACAAGACGGCCGGAAAGGCCAAGGAGATCGGCGGGGTCGTCACCGGCGATCGCCGCCTGGAGATGGAGGGCAAGGCGCAGAAGGCGCGCGGCACCTTCAAGGAGTACTGGGAGCGCTTCAAGCAGGAGCTCCGGGACGCGTTCCACCGGACCCCTGCCCGCCAGGGCCGCTACTAGGGCTACTTTCCGCCGTCCTTCGCGGGGGCGCCTCCGTCGGAGGTGCCTCCGTCTTCACCCGCGACCGTGCCGCCCTTGCCCACGGGCTCGCCGGAGACGGTGGGCACGTCCTCGGAGGGCTCGAACTCCAGAGTCTCCACCTTCACGTCGCCCTCCAGGCGGAGGTCGTACGGGTAGAACTGCTTCCCCTCCGAGGCCAGCTCGTAGATCTGCTGCGCCAGCGAGCCGGCGTTGAGCCGGCGGTCGGAGAAGAACACCAGCACCTTGACCTTCCCCTCCTCCTTGGGGACGCGGAAGGAGACGTTGCCGATGGGCTGGCCCGCCTCGCACTTCACCGACTTGTTGTCCCGGTTCATGGTGAGCTGCCGCACCACCTTGCCCTCGGAGATGGTGAAGACCAGGCAGAAGGGGTGCTGGCCCTCGGAGGGGATCACCTGGATGGTGCTCCCGCCCACGTTGCGCAGCTCCGCCTTGCGCTTCGCCTCCGGTGCCGCGGGGCACCCCACCACCAACGCCGCCAGCGCGAACCCCACCAGAAGAATCCCAGGCTTCATCGGGCGTCCCTCCCTCGTTCCTCAGCGGCGGCGGTAAACCACAATCTGCGGGGTCTCGTCGACGTACAAGCCGTACGAAGGTCGGGTGGTCCCGAATGCCTCCCAGAGGTCGAGCTCGTGCTCCCGGAATTCCTGGTGGTACTGGTAGGCGGCCATGGTCGCGTCCTGCGGCCCTCCCACCCCCACGATGTCCGCCCGGAGCATCCCGAAGCGCTGGTAGTCGCGGAACGAATAGCCGTTCACCTCGTGCAGGTAGAGGCGCTCGCCCGGGCGCGCGTTCTGGTTGATCCACTCCAGCACCCCCGTGACGTTGTTGGACCAGAATTGCCGCTGCATCCCCAGGCTGGCCGCCCCGGGCACCCCGCCCGCCAGCTCCGAGTAGGAGGAGGTGCCGTACGGGTGTACCCGCGCGGTGGCCCACGCCCCCGGCAGTAGCAGCAGCGCGAACAGCCCGACCGCCACCGCCCTTCGAGAGAGCGCCGGCCGGCGGCGGGAGAGCCAGGCGTGGAGCTGGCCCGCGGCGCGGTCCGCGGAGCGGCCGGCCAGGATGGCCAGGAACGGCATCGACGGGAACCAGTGCTTCACCCCGCCGAAGTGCGGGACGTCCGGGTGGCTGATGATGGCGATGGAGGTCACCGCGTGCGTCAGCACCAGCACCTCCACCCACGAGGCTGGCGGCGCCCACGCCCGCGCGCGCCCCCACACGGAGGCCAGCGCCCGCGCGGCCGTGCTCGCGAAGCCGGTCACCATGGGCAACAAGAGGCTGGTGGGGACGGTCAGCGCGGTCACCACCACCACGTACTCCAGCGGGAAGGGCGGCTCTCGGAGGAGCCGGCCCAGGTAGAACCAGGTGTAGTTGGAGTGCTGGGCGTGGAAGGCCAGGTACCCGGCGATGTTGTCCACCGGGTGGTGCCAGAGGTGCGGCCAGCTCCCGATGAAGATGAGCGGGCCGAAGAGCTCCATCGCGGTGAGCGTCGCCAGCGCGCGGAAGGCCTCCTCGCTGTGCTTGCGCAGCCGCCACAGGCACCACCCGGACGCGCCCAGCCCGCCGAGGATGATCGCCGTGTGCGGGCTGAGCAGGAGGAAGCGCGCCTGCGCGTTCGGCCCGCCGCCGAGGAAGATCACCAGCAGCGACATCAGCAGCGCCGCGCCGGCGTGGGCGCCCACGTACCACTGGAAGAAGCGGTCCGCCCCCGGCCGCCCGCGGGTGTGCTTCCAGGCCAGGTACAGCGAGAAGGGCGCCAGCACCAACGGCATGAAGAGCGCGTTGTGCTTGGTGGCGATGGCCAGGCCCCACGCCGCGCCCGCCCACAGCCACCCGCGCGGCGTCTCCTGCGCACGCACGAAGGCGTGGACGGTGAGCAGCCACATCGCGGCCACCGGGATGTCGAAGCAGGCCAGGTGCCCGTGGAAGAACTGGCGGGGGACGCAGAAGAAGGAGATCGCGGCGAAGAGCGCCGCCTGGCGCCCCCCGCTCCCGGAGAGGCGCCGCCCCAGCCGGTAGATCAAGAGCGGGATCAGCGCCGCCACGAAGAACGCCGGCAGCCGGAGCCCCATCGGCCCCGGCGCCACGCGCAGCGTTCGCGAGAACAGCAGCTCCGACCACCCGAAGAGGGTCTTCATCAGGGCGGGGTGCTCGTCGTTCTCCGTCCAGTGGCCGTCGATGGACGCCTCCGTCACCGCGGTGGTCGGGGCGCGCAGGAGCAGCTGGTACCAGCGGGCGTAGCTCTCCGCGGCGGAGAAGTAGACGCTCTCGTCGCGGGTGAAGCCCACGCCCTGCTGCGTGAAGAGGAGCGCGAGGAAGGCGGCGGCGAACAGGCCCCAGCCCACCCGCCGGTCGAGGGCCTCCCCGCTCACGTCCCGCCTCCCGCCGCGGGCCCCTGCGCCCGCACGTCCACGCACGTCTCGCGGGAGTCGGCCCTGGGGCAGCTCAGCCAGATCTTGAGCGGTCCGGTGGGCGCCAGGTCCGGGTGCAGCGCGCGGGTGAAGCCGGTGTGCCCGGCGGCGACGGACACCTCCGCGAGCGGGGCGCCATGGCCGTCCTCCACCCCGGCGCGGACGGTCGGCAGGCCCGGGTACACCGCCCACTCCCAGACCACGCCCACCTCCAGCGAGAGCCGGTCCGCGGCCGGAGCGCCCTCGGGGAACTCCACCACCAGCCGGTCCGTCCCCCCGGGAGGGGAGAGCGAGAGGCAGCGGCGGGGCTCGGCGGCCACGTCCCGCCACACCGGCCAGGCGTGCGCCGGGGTGCCGGGGCATTCGAAGCCCTTGCCCTGGCGCACGCAGTCCAGCTTCTTCACGCCCGGCGACGACTCGACGTACGCGCGCGCCGCGCCGAACGCCTCCAGGGAGGAGAACAGCGTGGGGCGGTAGCGGCCGTTGCGGTGGAGGGAGAGCCGGTAGGTGCCGAAGCGGCGCTCCTCGCCGACCAGCGTGCGGCCGGGCCGGAACGCGTCCCAGAACGCCGACGAGCCCGCGTACGGGAGCGACGGCTGCGAGAGGACCCAGATCCGCGGCGCCTGCTCCAGGTCCGCCCGGTCCGAGCCCAGGTAGCCCACCACCGGCACGCCTTCGGGGAGGAAGAGGCGGGCGCGCTCCGTCCACCACGGGTGGAGCAGCAGCGCGTCGCCCGGTTGCTGCTCCTGCGCCACGGCCTGCGCGGCCGCGGTGTCATCCGCTGCGGAAGGGAGGCGCGCGGGCAGCGTCGCCCAGAAGAGCACCGCCAGCACCCCGATGGCCACGAGCACCACCGCCTCGGCGCGCCGGGCGAGCGCTGGCACCTCGAGAGCCACCTAGTGCTCCGCCCGGGGCGTGCCGCCTGCTGCGGCGGCCGATCCTCTCGCCGCGACGCGCAGCCTCGCCGCTTGCGATGCTCGACGTGCCGCTGGGCACGCCTCCGCTTCGCGCTCCCCGGGTGCGCCGTCTCGCTTCGGTCTCTGCCGCCTCGCGACGGCACCACGCCCAGGGCGGAACACTAGGACTTCTCGTTGCGGATCTTCTGCTCGCTCTTGTCGCGGCAGAACGCGCAGAAGGTCGCGTCGCCCTGCGGGAAGGACGGCGTCCAGGGCGGGTACATGGCGCACCGCGGGTCCAGGCAGTGGTGCAGCTCCCAGAGGTGCCCCAGCTGGTGGAGCGAGTGCCGGCTCACCGGCTTGAGCGACGTCTCCAGGTCCTTGAAGCCCGCCATGGAGACCAGCGCGCGCTCCCCCTTGTACCTGGCCATCCCGTGGCTGGGGGCGACGCCCGACGGGAGCTGGCGCTCCTTGAGCTTGCGCGTGGTGAGGTAGAGGAGCTTGTCGTCCTTGAAGGCGCGCACCGCGGGCAGGGCCTCCAGCAGGCGCTGCGCCTCGTACGGCTCGGTGAAGCCGTCCGGCACGCGCACCGTCCCGGAGTACTCCGTGCCCACGCCGAACGCCTGGTAGAGCACCTTGCAGAACTTCTCCAGGTGCTTGGGGTCGTGCTCCTCCAGGCTGACGATGCGGATCATCTACGGGACCCCCGGCTCCGGCTTCTTCTTGGGCGGCCGCCCGCGCTTGCGCGGCACCTCCGTCTCCACCAGCCCCTCCGGCTTCGGCTTGGGCGGGCGCCCGCGGCGCTTCGGCTCCGGCGGCGGCGCGTTCGGGTCCACCGGCGGCTTCGGCTTCGGCGGGCGGCCGCGCTTGCGCTTCGGCGGCAGCTCTCCCTCGGGCACGTAGGCGGTGCCGGTGGGCTGGGTGACCTCGTCGTCGTGGTCCTTGGACGACTTGGCGTCCACCACGGTGGCCTCGTCGTCCTCGGAGGCGGCAGCCCCGGCCACCGTCTCGTCGTCCGGCAGGTCCAGGTCCCCGCCCATCCCCATCAGGTCCCCGTCCAGGTCGCCCATCTCCCCGTCCTCGCCCAGGGCGCCGCGGGCGAACTCCGCCGCGGTGCGCTTGGGGCGCTCGCGGCCGGGCGGGAAGAGGACCACGTCCACCGCGTCCTCGGCGTCGCAGTCGGTGATGCTCAGCGAGGCGGACAGCTCGGAGACCAGGAGGTGGCGCGCGTTGTCGTACAGCTCGCGCTCCTTGGTGGGCAGCGGGCGCAGCTCGGAGAGGACCTGCAGGCCCTTGACCACCTCCGCCAGCCCCATGATGCCGCCGGCGCTCATCCGGTCCGCGTTGGTGCGGGCGCGCTGCTTCCAGTCCAGGTCCGCCTTGTCGCTGTCCGACTTGAGGAACTCGAACAGCTTCTGCACCTCCTCGCCGGAGGCGACCTTGCGCAGGCCAATGGTCTTCACCTTGGCCTCGGGGACGCGGACCACGGCGCCGTCCTCTTCGCGGCGCATGGACACCATGGTCAGCCGCTGGCCGGCGACCTCCATGGCGTCGACGGCGAACACCTTGCAGACGCCCTGGTTCGGGTAGACGACGCGGTCCCCAACGGCGAGCGCGAGCTGCGGGGCAGAGTCAGACATCGGTCCGGGGACGTTGCTAGCACGCGGCACGCCCGGGCGTCACGCACCGTTCGCACCAACCCTGGGCGCCATGCCGGTCCGGCGTCAGCGCTGGCCCATGGCCCAGGCGCGCTCCTCCTGGAGCTGGGCCCGCTTCTGGCGGAGGAGGGTGGCCAGGTGCCGCTCGACGGCGCGCTCGGCCTGGCGGGCCTCGTCCACCTGGGCGGCGGGGGCGGTCACCGGCGCCGGCTGGGCCATCCCGACCGAGGAGGTGAGGAGTGCGAAGCCCGCCGCGGCGAGCGCGGCGGCGACGATCGTCAGCTTCATGATGGAACGCTCCTGCGAAAGCGAAGGCGCGAACGAGTCGAGCCATGGCGCAGGGTAAGGGCGGCCGGGCGACCTGGCCATTTTTCGGCTACAGGCCTGTTGCGGCCATTGCTGCTAGCCTCGGGCGCGCCTTGTCTGCCCCCGAGCCGTTCGGCAAGTACCAGCTCATCGAGCGGATCGCCACCGGCGGAATGGCGGAGATCTACCGCGGCAAGCTGCAGGTGGCCCACGGCGTCACCAAGCCGGTGGTGATCAAGAAGATCCTCCCCCACTACGGCCAGCAGCGCAGCTTCGTCCGGATGTTCATCAACGAGGCGAAGATCGCGGTGGGGCTCTCCCACGGGAACATCGCCCAGGTGTTCGACTTCGGCGAGGTGGGCGGCGAGTACTACCTGGCCATGGAGCTGGTGGACGGCCAGCCCCTCTCGCGCGTGCTGCGCAAGGCGAAGGCCAAGGAGCTCACCGCGCTGCCGGCGCCCTTCGCGGTGCAGGTGGCGCTGGAGATCTGCAAGGGGCTGCACTACGCCCACACCCGTCTGGACGAGCAGGGCCGGCCGCTGGCCATCGTCCACCGCGACGTCTCGCCCCAGAACATCCTCATCTCGTACGAGGGGCAGGTGAAGCTGGTGGACTTCGGGATCGCCAAGGCGCGCAACGCGTCCGTGGACTCCACCACCGAGACCGGCGCGGTGAAGGGCAAGTACGTCTACTTCGCGCCCGAGCAGGCCCGCGGCAAGGAGCTGGACGCCCGCACCGACGTCTTCGCCACCGGCATCGTGCTCTACGAGTCGATCACCGGCCGGCTCCCCTTCGAGGGAAAGATGATGGAGGTGATGAAGAAGATCGTCTCCGGCCAGCTCACCCGCCCCAGCGAGGTGAACCCGGACGTGCCCGCCTCGCTGGAGCGCATCGTCCTCAAGGCGATGTCCACCGAGAAGAAGGGGCGCCACCAGAGCGCGCAGGAGCTGCAGGACGAGCTGTCGCAGTGGCTCTACGCCAACGCGCCCACCTACTCCTTCTCCGCGCTCGGGCACCTGATGCTGTACCTGTTCGAGGAGCAGCTCCTGGAGGACGGGCTGCCGGTGCGCCTCCCGCCCGACTTCCGCTCCCGCCTGGCGGACTGGCGCGGTCCGCCCCCGGTGACGGACTCCACCGGGGCCCGGGCCCCCTCGAAGGACCCGCGCGTCTCCCAGCCGCCCTCCGCCGGGCCCGCGCAGGTCAACGCGGAGAAGCCGGTGGAGCGGACCGGGAAGCTCCCGGACCCCGTCACCCTCACCCTCTCCGGCGTCTTTCCCCGCGTCCCGCTCAAGGCGCTGTTCTGGGCGCTGCCCATCCTGGCCGCCCTGGTCGCCGGCCTCGTCGTCTTCGCGGTGGGCTACTTCGGCGGCGGGGACGTGCAGCTGACCTCCACTCCCCCCGGCGCGCAGGTGGTGGTGGACGGCAAGCCGGCGCCCAGCGTCACCCCGGTGCTCATCACCGGCCTGGACCCGGACGCACCGCACACCCTGCAAGTCCAGTTGCCTGGCCGGAAGGTCTGGTCGCAGCAGGTCTCGCTGCAACGCGGCGCGACGGTCACGGTCCACGCCGAGCTGGAGCCGTCGCCGTGACGTCGGCGGTAGAGGAATCCAGAGGAGTTGAACGGGCGCTCGCCTCCCTGGCCGGGTCCAGGGGGACCGCCCCAACCCGGGAGTGGATGAAGCGGGTCCGTGGTTCGCTTGCTATCCTCTCCTGTGTTTTGATGGGGTCTGGGCGAAGGCATGGGGTTAGGCTTCGCCTGGGGACTGGGAATCTCGATGGCGACCGCAGGTCCAGCGCTGGTGTTCGAAGCCGCTGAGCAGGGCAGCGTGGTCATGGCCCAGTTGGCCGGGGTGATCAACGAGGACAACTTCCTCGAAGAGCGCCTCACGGCCACGAAGAACAAGGGCGTCGTGATCGATCTCGCCAACGTGGAGCGCATCAACTCCTGTGGCGTGCGCGACTGGATCCGCTTCGCGCAACGGCTGGAGGCGGCCGGGAACAACCTGTACCTGCTCCGCTGCAGCCCGGTGGTGGTGGCGCAGCTGAACATGGTCCGGAACTTCTGCGGCGAGAAGGGCCAGGTGCTGTCCTTCCAGGCGCCGTACTTCTGCCCCAACTGCGACGAGGAGCGGACGGAGACCTTCCCCGCCGCCAACGTGGCCGCCGGGACCAGCCCGAACGCGGTCTGCCCGGTCTGCAAGGGGGCGATGGAGTTCGACGACCTGCCGGACCTCTACTTCGCCTTCGCCAAGCTCCACGGCCCCAAGCCGGTGCCGCAGGAGATCCAGTCGGCGATGGAGAACTTCCGCGCCAAGTCGTCCACGCCGACGCCCGGCGGCAGCCGTCCGGCGATGGCGGCGATGGCGACGGCGCCTCAGATGCCCGCGGCGAGGCCGCTGGTGCCGGCTCCCGCGGCGGCGGCCAGGCCGGCCAGCAATCCGGGGCTCCAGCCGCCGAGGCCGCCCACGCCTTCGATTCCGACGGCCCAGCGCCCCAGCAGCCCGGGGCTCAAGCCCCCGGCCGCGGCCGCTCCGCCCGGGATGCCGGCGGCGCGCCGGCCCAGCTCGCCGAACCAGCCTCCTCCGGCCTCGGCCGCCCAGCCGCGGGGAAGCTCCGGACCCAAGCCGCCGGTGGCCGCGCGCCCGCTGATGGGCGGCAGCCCGTTCCCGGCGCAGCGCCCCTCCGGGCCGAAGCCGGCGATGCCGGCGGTCGGCAACGGCGCGGATCCGCTCAAGAAGCCGTGAGGGCCGAGGCCGCGTGAGCGCGCGCAATCCGGTTCTCCCGCAGATCCTCCAGTTCCTCCAGCGCGAGCTGCTCCAGGGCGACGACTCCGTGCAGCTCGACGAGGACACCCGGCTCATCGACCTGGGGCTGATGAACTCCGTCTCGGCGGTGATGCTGCAGAGCTTCGTGGAGAAGAAGCTGGGGGTGAAGCTCCCCCGCGGCTCCCTCACCCCTGATGCCCTGGCGTCCCCCCGGACGATTGCGGCGTTAGTCGAACGATCCCGTCGGCCGGGGTGACGCTCAGGGACAGCGTCCGCTCCAGGTACTTCACCAGCGTCCCCAGCGTCGGATAGTCGTAGAAGACGGCCGCCGGGATCTCCAGGCTCAGGTCCCGCCTCAGCACGCTGAGCATGTCCACGGCGAGGATGGAGTCCAGGCCGATCTCGTTGAACAGCGCGTCCTCCCGCAGCCCGGCGGAGGACTCCCAGCCCAGCACGTGCGCGATCTCCGAGGCCACGTAGCGGTGCAGCAGCGGCCGCCGCTCCTTCTCCTGCACCTGCGCCAGCTCGGTGACGAGGTCGCGGCGGGGGCGCGCCTGCGAGGGGGTGTTGTTGCCGGTGGCCGGCCCGGCGTCCAGCCAGTAGCGCTTGCGCTGGAACGGGTAGTTGGGCAGGTCCGTCTTGCGCGCCGCCGAGGGCCGGCCGAGGGCCCTCACGTTCACCATCGCCCCGCGGACGAAGAGGTTGCCCACCGCGGAGAGGAACACCTCGTCGTCGTCCCGCCCGGCGGCGAGGGTGGGGATCCACGCGCTCCGCGTCCGCCCGGCCAGCCGCGCGCAGAAGGGCGAGTCCGCGCCCACCTCCACGAACACGTCGCAGCCGGACTCCTCCATGGCCCGCACCGTGCCGGCTGACGACACCCGCTTGCGGGCGTGCTCGGCCCAGTGGGAGGGCCCCAGCGCCTCTCCGGCGGGGATCTCGGCGCCCAGCATGGTGGAGAACAGGTGCAGCACGGGCGGGCGGAACTTCATCGGCTGGGCGATGCGCGCCATGGCGTCCGCCACCCTGGCGCCGGCCGGGCCGGAGCCGTGCGGGGGCTTGCAGGCGATGAACGCCAGCGGCTTCTCCTTCAAGGCTCGCGTGAAGGACTCCATCGACGAGCGCTCCCCCGCCACCACGCAGAACCTTCCTTCGTCGGCGACGATGGACAGCTCGTCCGAGCCCAGCAGCGGCGCCAGTTGCTCCGCGGTGGCCTGGACCCGGACGGCCACCTGGTTCGGCGCGTGCTCCTTCCACAGGCGCGCGTGCTCCCGGGCCAGGGTGAGCGCATCGGACGGCGTCAGCACTCCCGCCACGCACGCCGCCGTGTACTCGCCGGAGCCGTAGCCCGCGACGAAGTCGGGGATCATCCCCAGGCTCTTCCACAGCTCCACCAGCGACAGCTCCAGCGCCACCTTCGCCACGGCGAGGGCCGGGGCGTTCTGGTGCTCCTGGGCGGGCTCGCCCCACAGGACTTGCGACAGCGGCACCTCCAGCGAGGGACGGATCGTCTCCGAGAGGTGATCCAGGAAGAGCTGGAAGGGGGGATAGCTCAGGTACAGCGCCTGCCCGGAGCCGCTCACCTCGGCGGCCTCTCCACCGAAGACGAAGCCCACCCGCAGGGGAGCCATGGGCGCCTGGCCGGAGAACAGCTTGTCGCTCTTCCGGCCCCAGAGGAACTCGTTCAGCACGCCCTCCAGGTCCGCCGTGCCCCCCGCGCAGATGGCCAGGCGCGACCCCTGGTGCGACCGGCCCGCGGTGGAGGTGAGGGCCAGGTCCTGGAACTGGCGGTCCCGCTCCTCGCCCAGCGCCTCGTGCAGCTTGAGCGCTCCGTCCCACACCGCCTGGTCCGTCCGCCCGGAGAGGACGACCAGGCCATGGCGCCCCGGCCAGATGGATTTGGTGGGGGCGGGAACCGGCGCCTCGGAGAGCACGACGTGGGCGTTGGTGCCCGCCACCCCGAAGCCGCTCACCCCGGCGGCCCGGGCGCGCACCCCCCGCGGCCAGGGCGTGTGGTCCCGGGGAAACAGCAGCGGCGCCCGGCGCTGGGCGATGTCCGGGTTGAGCTTCTGGAAGTTCAGGTTCCGCGGGACCTCTCCGAAGCGGAGCGCCTGCACCACCTTGATGATGGACGCCATCCCGGCGGCGGACTCCAGGTGCCCCACGTTCCCCTTGACCGACCCCACGATGAGCGGATGGTCGTGCGTCCGGCTCCGGCCGAACACGTCCGCCAGCGCCTCCGCCTCGACCACGTCTCCCAGGGGCGTGCCGGTGCCCTGCGCCTCCACGTACCCGATGTCGGCCGCCGCCATCCCGGCGTTGTCCAGCGCGGCCTTGAGCACGGCGCGCTGGGAGTGGCCGTTGGGCACGGCATAGCCGCTCGCGCGCCCGTCCTGGTTGACCGCGCTGCCGCGGATCAGCGCCAGCACCCGATCGCCGTCCATCATGGCGTCCGCCAGTCGCTTGAGCACCAGCACGCCGCAGCCCTCGCCGCGGACGTAGCCGTTGGCCTCCTCGTCGAACGGGCGGCAGCGCCCGTCCGGCGAGAGCAGCCGCAGCTTGGAGGCCGCCACCATGTTGAGGGGCGACAGGATGAGGTTCACCCCCGCCGCCAGCGCCAGGTCCACCTCCGAGGAGCGGAGGGCCTGGCACGCCAGGTGGATGGTCACCAGCGAGGAGGAGCAGGCGGTGTCCACCGCGAGGCTGGGGCCCTCCAGGCCGAAAGCGTGGGAGATCCGCCCGGCGGCGCCGTGCAGCCCCAGCCCGGGCGCGGAGAGCGCGTCGATGCGGTCCATCCGGCCGACCTGGAGAAAGGCGTAGTCCAGGAAGCTGATCCCCACGTAGACGCCGGCGCGCGTGCCCGCCAGGTCCAGCGGCGGCAAGGCGGCGTCCTCCAGCGCTTCGAACGCCACCTCCAGCAGCACGCGGTGCTGCGGGTCCATGTGCAGGGCCTGCCTGGGCGTGATGCCGAAGAGGTCCGCATCGAACCACTCCACCGCGGACAGGAACCCGCCCCAGCGGGAGACCGACTTGCCGGGAGCTTCCGGGTCGGGGCTGTAGTAGGCGTCCGGGTTCCAGCGGCTGGCCGGCACCTCGCGCACCGCGCTGCCCCCCTCGCAGAGCAGGGACCAGTACGAGGCCGGGTTCACCGCCGGCCCGGGGAACCGGCACCCCATCCCGATGATGGCGATCGGCTCCGGCGACCGCGGCTTCTGCCGGGAGAGCTGCTCGAAGAGCGCCCGCTTGGCGGGGGACAGCCCGCGCAGTTGTTCCTCGACGTCGTTCATCGGTCGACGCCTGCCTCCAGGGACGCCGCCAACGCCGCAGCCTCCTCATCAGAGAGCTGCGACAGGCGCTCCAGCAGCCCGGCGGGGGAGTCCACCGGCGGCCCGCCCGACACCTTCTTGTCCGCCGGGGCCGCCCTCCCCTCCGAGAGGAGGTCCCTCAGCTCCGGCACGTCCTGCCCCAGGGTCCACGTGAGCTTCTCCACCGTGGGGCTGTCGAAGAGCAGGGTGGTGGGGAAGGTGCGGCAGAAGAGGCGGCCCAGCGCGTTGCGCAGCTCCATCGCGCGCAGCGAGTCCACGCCCACGTCCGTCAGCGGGCGCGAGGCGCTCACCGCCCCCAGCTCGGGGAGGTTGAGCCAGCCGGCGAGCAACTGCCGCACCTCGGACTGGAGCGCCGCGATCCGCTCGCGGGGGAGCAGCGCGCGGAGGCGCTCGAGCAGGGCGCTCGCGGCGGTGGGCCCCAGCGGCTTGGCGTCAGCGGGCGAGGATTGCCGGAGGGCCAGCCCGCGCACCTCGAGCACCACGCATCCCTGGGCGTCCACCGCGCGAATGTCCCCCACGGCCTTGACCCCTCCCGCGTCGCCGCGGAAGGAGACCTCGCAGCGCAAGGGCCCGGAGGCGCCGGGCTGCAGGAAGACCCGCTCCACGCCCGTGGGGAAATACCGTTGCACCGCGCCCGCCCCCGTCGCCAGCAGCGAGCATTGGAGCGCCGCCAGCGCCTCCAGGCACGCATTCGCGGCGGGCAGGGACAAGCTCCAGCTGGCCGCCGGCGCTGCGCCGACCTCGGCCACCGCGCCCCCGCTGACGCGGATGCGCAGCCGCTCCAGGAGCTGGAACGAGGGCCCGTGGTCGAACCCGCCCTCCTTCAGCAGCCGGTACAACTCCGCCCGCTCCAGCGTCGCGCCGGCCCCGTCCGCGAAGCTCGCCTGCGCCGGGGGCTGGGCGCGGCGCAGCTCGCCCGAGGCGACCTCGAGCCACCGGACCGGCTGGGTGCCGTCCGCGGCGTACGCGTGGAGCTCCGCGGAGCGGGCGCCGCCGCTCTCCGGCCCCAGGGACAGCTGGAGCTTGACGTCCCGGTCCAGCGGGATGGGTGGGCCGAGCCGCACCTGGTGGAGCTCCCAGGGGCCGCCGCCGACCGCGCCCATCGCCGTCGAGAGGATGGTGTCGAAGGCCGCCGCCATGGAGAGGGACGACTTCCCGCCCATCCGGTGTTCCTGGTGGGCGCGGAGCCGCTCGCCGGCCAGGGTCCCCTCCAGGTGCACCTCTCCGCGGGGCGTGTGGATGGCGGTGCCCAGCAGCGGGCGCTCCTCGCCCGCGCGCTCCGCCTGGGTCGCGGAGGCCTTGGGGGCGCCGGGGCTCAACCAGTAGCGCTGACGCTGGAAGGGGTAGGTGGGAGCAGGGGCGGGCCGGTGCTGGAAGGGCCTGTCCATGGCCCGGAAGTCCAGGGGCACGCCGCGCGCGTACAGCGCGCCCGCGGCGGACAGGAGCGCCTCGTGGACGTCCGCGCCGGCGCCGAGGGAGGCGACGACCGCGAGCCGGTCCGCGGGGACCGCCAGCCTCGCCTTCGCGGCCAGCGAGGTGCCCGGGCCGACCTCGAGCAGCACGGCGGCCCCGGTCTGGAGCAGGGCCAGCAGGCCCTCCTCGAAGCGCCCGGAAGCGCTCCTCTGCCGCCACAGCGCGTGGGCCTCCCGCGGCGATACCCTGGCCCCGGTGGACGCGGAGAAGTACGGGATCCGCTCCGCCGCCGCGGTGCCCGGGTCCGCGCTGGCGGGTCCGGCCACCAGCAGCCGGGCGCCTTCCTCCAGCGAGATCATGCCCGCGGCGTACCCCGCGACCAGATCGCCCGGCCCGCTGCCCAGCACCGCGTGCGGCTCCACCCCCCAGGAGCGCCACAGGTCGTAGAGGGCGCACTCGAATGCGTAGAGCATCAGCGCTGAGGGAGGGGCCTGCGGGGGGTCACCGCCCGGGGCACCGCGCGCGAGCAACGCGTCCAGCAGCGGGCGCTGGAGGCTGCCGTCCACGGCCTGCGCGCAGCGGTCGAGCGCGCCGCGGAAGACGGGCTCGGCGTCGGAGAGGGACTGCACCGCGCGGGGGGACGGGAAGCCCTCGCCGGGGAAGAGGAACGCGAGCTTCCGGCGCTCGGGGGCGGTCGCGCGGGCGGAGGCGAGGCCTCCCTGGAGATAGGACTCCAGCCGGGCGTCCAGTTCGGCCCGCGAGCCGGCGGTCACGGCCAGGCGCTGCGGGAGGTGGGTCCGGCCGGCGGTGGCGGTGAACGCCAGGTCCCCCAGCCAGGGCTCGCCCGGGGCCGCGCCCGCGCCGGCCAGGTGCGCGCGGTAGCGCTGCGCCAGGTCGCGGAGCCCCGCGTCCGTCTGGGCCGAGAGGCAGAAGAGGTGGCGAGGCCGGGCGCGCGCCGTGCGCGGCGGCTCGGCGGGCGCCTCCTCGAGCACGACGTGGGCGTTGACCCCGGACATCCCGAAGGAGTTCACCGACGCCACCCGCGGCCGGTCCGAGCGCGGCCACGGCTGCAGCCGGGTGGGGACGGCGAAGGGGAGCTGGTCGGGGGAGAGGTTCGGGTTGATCTGCTGGAAGTGCAGGTGCGGCGGGATGGCGCCGTGCTGGAGCGAGAGGATGACCTTGATGAGGCTGGCGACGCCGGAGGCCGACTCGGTGTGGCCGATGTTCGTCTTCACCGAGGTGAGCCAGACCTTGTCTCCTGGCGCCCGGCCTTCGCCCAGCACGGCGCCCATGGCGGAGATCTCGATCGAATCCCCCAGCGGCGTGGCGGTGCCCTGCGCCTCCAGGTGCCCCACCTCCGACGGCGAGACGCCGGCCGCGGCCAGCGCCCGCCGGACGACGGTCTGCTGCGCGAGCCCGTTGGGGGCGGTGAGGCTGGCGCTCCTCCCGCTGTGGTTGACCGCCGTTCCCCGGATCAACGCCAGGATGCGGTCGCCGGCGGCCTGGGCGTCCGCCAGCCGCTTGAGCACCAGCAGCCCCCCGCCCTCGGACTCCACCATGCCGTTGGCCAGCGCGTCGAAGGACCGGCACTTGCCGTCCGGCGACATCAGCCGCATGCGGCAGAGGCTGATGAGCCAGTCCAGGGAAAGCATCACGTTGACGCCGCCGGCCAAGGCCAGATCGGATTCACCCGAGAGGAGGGACTGGCAGGCGAGGTGAACGGCCACGGTAGATGACGAGCAGGCCGTGTTCACCGGGATGCTGGGGCCCTGCAGCCCGAGCAGGAACGAGAGCCGGCCCACGGCCGTGCAGTGCGCGATGCCGTGAGCGGAGTACTGGTCGAGCAGCGTGGGCTCGGCGCGCCGCGCCAGCAGCTCGCCGTAGGCCGACTGGAAGATGCCGGCGAAGACCCCGGTCCGCGTGTCGGAGAGACCCAGCGGCGGATACCCCGACGACTCCAGCGCCTCCCAGGCCAGCTCCAGCAGGATCCGCTGCTGGGGCTCCATCGCCTCCGCCTCCGCCTGGCTGATCCCGAACAGGGCGGGGTCGAACTGATCGATCCCCTCCAGGAACCCGCCCCAGCGCGTGCTCACCTTCCCCGGCGCGTCCGGGTCAGGGTCGTAGAAGCGATCGACGTCCCACCGGTCGCGCGGCACCTCGGTGACCGCGTGGCGGCCCTCTTCGAGGAGGCGCCAGAACGACGCGGGATCATTGGCCTGGCCGGGGAAGCGGCACGCCATGCCGACCACGGCGATGGTTTTACTGGTATCCCTGTTTTCCGGCTTTGGCCCTTTCGCGCCGACCATCCTTGCCAAGAGGGCGCGCTTGTTATCGGAAAGTCTCGCCAGTCGATCCTGGATGGTCATGGTGTCTCGGGCGTACGCGGGCTGCCCGGGGCGGACTACCTTGAGAATCTAGTTCCCGGGCTCGCTGTCCCGCAAACGTAGGGCCACCTCCTCCTCCGGTAGCTCCTCGAGCTCGGAAAGCATGGTTTCCAGATCCTTCGCAGCTATGTCACCGCCTGGATCCGCCGCCGCAGGAGATTCCGCCTCGCCGGGGCCCAGCAGCGTCGCGAGGTGCTCCGCGAGGCGGCCGATGGTGGGGTGGTCGAAGAGCAACGTGACCGGGAGCTCGACTTGCAGAGACTCCCGGAGGGCATTGCGCAGCTGGACCGTCATCAGCGAGTCGAGCCCCGCCTGCATCAGCGGCTGGTCAGGGGCGGGTGCCTGGGACTCCGCGAGCCCGAGGATGCGGGTCACGTGCGACCCGATGTGCGTGGCGAGCGCCTCTCGCCGGACCTGGCGCGGCTGGGCGCGCACCCAGGCGCTGAAGTCCGCCGCCTCGCCGGAGCTCGCCTCGGCCCCGGGCGCGGCCTGCTCCAGCAGGTCCGCGTACAGCCGGGCCGCCCCCGGTGGAAGGCCGGCCGCGAAGGCGGGCCACGACGCGCCGGCGATGAACAGGTGAGGCTCCGGGGACGAGAGCACGGCGCCCAGCGCGTTCAGCGCGCGGGCCGGAGGCATGGGCTCCACCCCGGCCGCCCCGCGCACGCCCTTCTCCGCCTGCCGCGCCGCGGCGCCCACCTCGGCGAACGCGCCGAAGCCCACGCTCAGCGCCGGTAGCCCGTCCGCGCGGCGGCGGCGCGCCAGCGCATCCATGAACGTGTTCCCGGCGGCGTAGGCGGCCTGCCCCGCGGTGCCGAGCGAGGCGATGGAAGAGAAGAGGACGAAGTGCTCCAGCGGCAGGCCTGCGGTGGCCTGGTGGAGGTTCCAACTCCCGGAGACCTTCGGGGCCAGCGGCGCCCGGATCCGCGCCGGGTCCAGCAGCTCCATCACGCCGTCCACCACCGCGGCCGCGAGGTGGAAGACGCCCTTCACGGGCGGCCAGCCCAGGGCGGCCGGCTCCCGCAGGGCGCGGGCCACGTCCTCCGGCAGGGCGACGTCGCCCTGCAGCGCCCGCACCTTCGCCCCGCGCGCCTCGAGCGCGGAGATCGCCGCGACCGCCTCGGGCGGCGGGGCGCGGCGGCCCAGGAGCAACAGGCGCGTCGCCCCGCGCTCGACCATCCACTCGGCGAGCGCCAGCCCGACGCCGCCCAAGCCGCCGGTGACGAGGTACGTGGCGCCGCCGTGAAACGGCGGCTGCCGGGCGCCGGTGGTGGGGAGCGCGCTCCGGCGAAGCCTGGGCTCCTGCAGATGCCCGCCCTGCAGCGCGACCTCCGCGTCGCACGCGCCTCCCACCGCGTCGGCGATGCCAGCGGCGTCGGCGCGGAGGTCCTCGGGCAGATCGATCGCGCCGCCCCAGCGGCCCGGGTGCTCGCGGGCGCAGACGCGCGCCAGGCCCCACAGGGCCGCCTGGGACGGGGCCGGGCGCCGGCCGTGGGCGCCGAAGGTCACCAGCGTCAGCAGCGTCCGTCGCGAGCGGGCGGCGCCGCGGTACAGCTCGACCAGGCGCTCGCACGCCGAGGGGAGATCCCCGGGGTCGCCTGGAGGCGCGAGCCAGATCGCGCGCTCCAGCCCGGATCCGTCCAGCAGCTCCTCCCAGCGCGTCCCCGGGCGAGGCGGCGCCGCCCCCCCCAGCACCTGCGCTTCGCCGCCCGCGCGCCAGGTCGCCACCAGGTCCGGCTGGCCCCGCGCCTTCAACGCCTCCGCCAGCGCGCGCGCGGCTCCGTCCTCGCCCAGGATCCAGAGCCAGGGTCGTCCGGGCGGGCGCGGGCCTGCCGCTCGCGGCGCTGGCGCGCGCTCCTCCCAGCCCACCGAGAGCACGTGCGCTCGCGTCCAGCCCGCGTCGGACAGCTCGGTGCCCGCCGGCCGCAGCACCAGCCCCTCCACCTGCACCGCCAGGGTGCCCTGGGCGTCGTGGAGCGCCACGCTGCCGACGAAGGTGTCGGCCTCGCCGCCCTCCTCGAGCTTCGCGTGGAAGTAGCACTGGTCCGTGCAGGGGCCGAGGACGCGGACGGAGCGGACCACGGCCGGGAGGAGCGGCGAGGCGCCCTGCTCCTGGCCGGCGGCCGCCAGCACCGCCAGGCCTTGCAGCGCCGAGTCCAGCATGTTGGGCGGGACGCGGAACGGCCCGTGCGCCGCGTTCTTGAAGAAGAGCTCGCCCACGGCCTCGCGCCGGCCGACGGCGACGCGCTTCATGCCGCGGAACTCGGGGCCGTACTGGAGGCCCTGAGCCTCCAGCCGCTCGTAGCACTCCTCGGCGGTCAGCTCCTGCCCGCATCGCTCCGCGGCGCTCTGAAGGGTCGCCGGCCAGTGCGATTTCAGAGCAGAGCCGTTCACGCGGCGAACCTGCGGATGATGCCTACGGGATGCGGTGGAACACCTCGGCCAGGTAGGCCAGCTTCTGCCGCCACACCGAGCCGTAGATGTCTGCCAACCCGCGCGGGAACGTCGAGTCGCGCACCACCATGACGGCCATCTTGTCCGAGCCCACCACCTGGGTCTGGATGACGATGTAGTTGTCCACCGTGGCGATGCCCTCGCGCGCCAAGCCCTCGCGGCCGCGCTTGAGGAGGTCTTCCTTGACGGCTTCGTACGCCTGCTTCTCGCGGAACGCGCCCTGGCCGATGTAGTGGCGGCCGAAGTCCATGGCGCGGTGGAAGGAGAAGCCCAGCGATTCCGGCGGGTCCTCCTGCATGATCAGGCTGGCCTGCTTGAACAGCTCCGCCGGCGTCTTGCAGTAGCGGCGAGCCGTGTCGTAGATCTGCGCGGACCAGAAGAGGTACTGGAGGTTGTAGTACTGCTGGATGGCGCTCTTGAGCACCATGTAGAGCCGGTCCGGCGTGGCCTCGATCTTCGTCATGTAGCCGGACACATTGTATTCGTCGATGATCTGCCGGGGCGGCGCCTTGCCCGGCTGCCCGGTGCGCAGGATGAGTTGGGTGACGTGTTCCTTGCGCTCCTCGCGGATGTACTTGACGAGCTGCAGGCCGGCGTCGTCGGTCTCCATCACCACGTCGATGAAGGCGACGGCGAGCGCCGCCGCGGCCTCGTCGTACTCGAAGAAGTCACGAGCCTCCTTCGCGCTCTTGGCGTGATGGAGCTTCAGCTTGGCGCCGAAGACCGTCTCGCGCTTGAGCGAAAGCTCGGAGATCTCGTGGATGTCTGGCTCGTCGTCGACGATGAGGACGTTCCAGAACTTGCGTGCTTCCATCGGTGTGGACCTCCCGAGCTTCGGCGGGCTGACCTAATCCAAACAGTCGGCGATCAGCCTGTCAATGTAGCGCGAGTGGACCCCAGGTCGGTTGACCTCGTTCGGGGCCCCCCAATAAAGTGCACGGGTTCTCCGAACGGGGCAAATGGAAAGAGTGAAGGGTAGCGGTGCAGCGCCGGATCCAGGATGGCAGCACACCGAGCCGGTCCTCGGCCCGGACTGGATTGTCCTGATCGTCGACGATGACCAGGATATCCACGCCGCCATTCGTTTGGCCGTCGGCCGCGGTCGCTTCTTCGGACGAAAGATCGAATTCTGCAGCGCTAGCTCGGCGGCCGAGGCCCTCAAGGTCGTCTCGGAGATCGATCGGTCTCGCCTGGTGCTGGCCTTCGTGGACGTCATCATGGAGCACGACACCGCCGGCCTCGAGCTGGTGGGCAAGCTCCGCGCGCAGTTCGGCACGCCGCTGCAGATCGTCCTCAACACCGGCCAGCCGCACCTGACGCCCGCGGAGGAGGCGGCGCGCAAGTACGAGATCTCCGGGTACCTCTCCAAGCTGGAGGCCACGCCGGAGCGCCTGCGCACGGTCATCCACGTCGCCATCCGGAACTTCCGCAAGTTCCGCGCGATGCAGGTGCTCTGCGACAGCCTCTCCGACTTCGTCACCCTGTTCGAGAGCGCCACCTCCACCAAGGCGCTGGACAAGCTGCTCTCCGCGGCGCTGTTGCAGTACGGGAGCGTCTGGCAGTTCGGCTACGTCCTCTTCCGGGACCTCTTCGCGCCCGACGTGGAGGTCGGAAACGGCCCGCGTGAGAAGGAAGCGCTGCAGCAGCTGTTGGGCCTGCGCATCCACGCCACCGGCGTGTTCTCCAAGCTGAGCGCGGAGAACACGCACGAGCGCTGGGGCATCGTGATCAAGCCGCTGGGCGGCCGGTTCGAGGCGGGCCTGGCCATCGACACCGACGGGCGCCCGTCCGAGGTGCTGATCCGCGAGCTGCAGGTGCTGCTGCGCTCCTGGGCGCTCACCCGCGAGTCGATCGAGCTGAAGCTGCTGGCGGCGGAGGACCAGCGCCTGCGCGAGGTGATGTACCGCGAGCGGCGCGAGTCCATCGCCCAGATGGTCGCGGGCGTGGCGCACGAGATCAACACGCCGCTGGGCGTGGCCAACGCGGCCGCCGCCACCTTGTCGGAGCTCCTCTCCAAGAAGCACTTCCAGGACCTCCGGCAGCAGAAGGACTTCGAGGACGACATGGGCGACGTCCTCCAGGGCCTGAACCTCATCCAGAAGAACATCGCCCGCGCGGACAGCCTGGTCCGCACCTTCCGCCACCTCTCGGTGGGCCAGCTGGTGGACAAGCGGGAGGAGCTGGACATCCGGCAGTGCGTGCAGGAGACCATCCAGCTCTGGAGCCCGCAGGCCCAGCGGTCCCGCATCACCGTGAAGTTCGTGGACCAGGTGGACGACAAGTGCGTGAAGTGGATCGGCTACGCCGGCCACCTCTCGCAGATCATCCTGAACCTGCTCACCAACGCCAGCCGCTACGCGTACCCGGAGGGGCAGGGCGGGACGGTGGAGATCACGCTCACCTCCAAGCTGGTGGACGACCGCGCGCACTTCACCCTGGACGTGCGCGACTACGGGGCGGGCATCCCGAAGGAAAACCTGCCGATGATCTTCGAGCCCTTCTTCACCACGGGCCGCGGCAAGGGCGGCACCGGGCTGGGGCTCTCCATCGTCCAGAACCTGGTGATCTCCATCTTCGGCGGCACCATCAAGTGCGAGTCCGAGGTGGGCAAGGGCACCGCCTTCATCATCGACTTCACCCACGTCCGCGAGGAGAAGCGGCCGGAGGCGCCCGACTTCGCGGAGCGGCAGGCGGAGGAGGAGCAGGCGGTGGCGGTGCAGGGCTTCGCCGAGCTGCAGCGCCGGCTGGCCCAGGGAGAGACGCTCACCTCCGAGGAGCAGCTCCGCCTCACCGAGCTGCGCGGCAAGGTGGACGGGTACCTCTCCAAGCGCTACGGCAAGGCGGTGGAGGAGTTCGTCGACCTCCAGCGCAAGCTGGCCGAGGGCAAGGGCCTCACCCCGGAGGAGCAGATCCGCCTGGCGGACGTGCGCGGGGTGGTGGACGGCTACCTGGCCAAGAAGTACGGCGGCACCGACCGCCACGGCAACTTCCAGATCCCGGTGCGCAAGCCGGTCAGCATGCTGGTGCATGACGACCACGGCGAGCGGACCATGCCCACCGAGCTGCGCGAGATCAGCACCCTGGGCGCCGCGCACGTCAGCGCCGAGAACGCCGAGGTGGGCGCGCGGGTGAAGGTCCGCTACACGGAAGAGCCCAGGCTGTCCATGGAGGGCACGGTGGTCGCCTGCTCGGAGACCCCCGCGGACGGCGCCCAGAAGAACCAGTGGTCGCTGGCGATCAAGTTCGACCACATGAACGAAGAGCGGAACCGCAACCTCAAGCTGTACATCTCCCAACTCCTCCTCGAGCAGGTGGGGATGTCCCGGGAGCAGGCCTAACGACATCGGGAGGACCGCATGAGCCCACCTGACCCGCTGGCGGTAGTGGGGATCGGCTGCCGCTTCCCGCGGGGAGATGGGCCGGACGCCTTTTTCCGCTTGCTGGAGCAGGGCGAGAGCGCGGTCGCTGAGGTCCCCCAGGGGCGGTTTGACGCGGCGGCGATCTACGATCCGGACCGAGACGCGCCGGGCAAGTCCGTCTCCCGCTGGGGTGGCTTCCTCGACGACGTGGCGGGTTTCGACTGGCGGGCGTTCTCCGTGTCGCCGCGCGAGGCGCGCCAGATGGACCCGCAGCAGCGGTTGCTCCTGGAGGTGGCCTGGGAGGCGCTGGAGGACGCGGGGCTCCCCATGGAGAAAGTGGAGGGCAGCCGCACCGGCGTCTACGTGGGTGCGATGTGGCTGGAGTACCAGGCGCTGGCGACGCGGCGGCTGGACCTTATCGACCCGTACACGCTGACCGGCAACCACCTGCTCTTCACCGCCAACCGGCTCTCGCACTTCTTCGACCTGCGTGGGCCGAGCGTGGCGATGGACGTGGGCTGCGCGGCGTCGCTGGTGGCGTTCCACTACGCCTGCCAGGACCTGTGGCGCGGGGAGACCCAACTGGCGCTGGCCGGCGGAGTAAACCTCCTGCTCACATCAGAGGGGTACGTGGCGCGCTCCAAGGCTGGGGTGCTCTCCCCGGACGGGCGCTGCAAGACGTTCGATGCAGAGGCCAACGGGTTCGTGCCTGGAGAGGGCGCCGGGATGGTGGTGCTCAAGCCGCTCGCCCGCGCGCTGGCGGACAGGGACCGGATCTACGCGCTGGTGCGGGGGACGGCGCTCAACCACAACGGCCGGACGCCGTGGATCCAGGCCGTCAGCGCCACCGCTCAAGAGGCGCTCATCCGCGATGCGCTGGCGCGCGCTGGCGTGAGCCCGAGCGAGGTGGACTACGTGGAGCTCCACGGGACCGGCACCAGCACCGGTGACCCGGTGGAGGCGCGGGCGCTCGCCGCCGTATTCGGGCGAAAACCCCCAGCCCCGCCGCTGGTGGTCGGTTCGGTGAAGACCAACGTGGGCCACCTGGAGTCGGCCGGCAGCATTGCCCACATCATCAAGGTGGTGCTCTCGCTCCACCGGGACCTCATCCCTCCAAGCATCAACCTCACCACGGTGAACCCCGCCATTCCTCTTGAGGAGTGGGGGTTGCAGGTGCAGCGCCAGGCGTCCCCCTGGCCCCGCCACGGTGGCCCGCGTACGGCGGGCGTCACCTCGCTGGCGCTGGGTGGCGCCAACGCGCATGTCATCCTGCAAGAGGCCCCGCCGATCCCGGTGGTGCCCCGACCCGGGCCGGAGCCGGGTCCATACCTCCTGGCGCTCTCTGCCCGTTCCCCGGTTTCCCTCCAGCGCCTCGCCGCCGCGCACGCCGAGCGCCTCCGCGCCGCCGACGAGTCCCCCGAGTGGCTGTCCCGCTACTGCCGGGCGGCGGCACGGCGGCGGACGCACCACGCGCTCCGAGCGGTGGCGGTGGCGCCCACCGCGGTGCTGTTGGCGGAGAGGGTGGAGGCGCTCTCGCGCGCGCCGTCGCCGGCGCCCGCCTCCGCACAGCCGCGGGCGCTGTTCGTCTTCTCCGGCCAGGGCGCGGCGCGGGCGGGAATGGGGTTGGGCCTTGCCGCAGATCCCCTGGTGCGGAGGTCGCTGGAGGCGTTGGACGAACAGTTGCGTCGGCTCGCCGGCTGGTCGCTGCTGGAGGTGCTCGCCGATCCGAAGGAGAAGACCCGGATCGACGACCCCGAATACGCCCAGCCCGCCCAGGTGGCGGTGCAGTTGGCGCTCCTTGAGCGGTGGCGGGCCTACGGAGTGGAGCCGGACCTGGTGATCGGCCATAGCCTGGGGGAGATTCCCGCCGCGGTGGCCGCGGGCGCGCTCGAAGTGGACCAGGCCCTCCGCTTGGCGCTGCTCCGGGGCCGGCTGATGAATCGCCCGCAGACTGCCGGGCGGATGGCGCAGGTCCGGATGCCCGCCTCGGAGGTGGAGCGCGCCCTGAAGGCGCTCCAGAGCGAGGCGGTCATCGGCGCGATCAACGGCCCATTCTCCACGGTCATCAGCGGGGCGACGGCCGCCGTAGAGGCGGCGGTGGCGGAGCTCACGCGCGCTGGGGTGAGCTGCAAGCTCGTGGCCACCGCGCTGGCCTTTCACTCGCCGCCGATGGGGCCGCTGGGCGAGGAGCTGGCGGAGGAGGCCTCCTGGCTGGCGCCGCGCTCGACTGCCCTCCCCCTGTTCTCCACGGTGACTGGCGCGCGGCTGGAAGGCACCGCGTTGAATGCGGGTTACTGGGGCCGCCAGGTGCGGGAGCCGGTGGACTTCTCGGCCGCGTTCTCGGCGGCGCTGGACGAGGAGGAGCCGGATCTGGTGATCGAGGTCTCCCCCCACCCGCTGCTTCAGGAGGGGATGCTGGAGGCAGCGGAAGCCGCCGGCCGCCCGGTGGCGCTGCTCTGGTCCCTGCGCAGGGGAGCCGACGAGCCGACCGCGATGCTCCAGGCGCTGGGGGCAGCGTGGGTCAAGGGCGCCAAGGTGCGATGGGAGGAGGTCTTCCTCGGGACCGTGGCCCAGGTGGACCTCCCCACTTACTGCTGGGACCGGCAGCCGTGCTGGCTCCCGCCAGCGCCGCGCGGGCGGGTCGCGTCTGGCCACCCGCTACTCGGCGAGCACCTCCCGTTGGCGGGCCACCCGGGTGACCACCTCTTCTTCACGACCCTGTCGCTGGAGGAAATGCCGCTGCTGGCCGACCACCAAGTGGAGGGAAGTGCGGTAATGCCCGCGGCCGCCTATGTGGAGATGGCGGTCCAGGCGGCGCGCGAGACGCTGGGTGATGGTGAGGTGGAGGTGCGTGACCTGGAGCTTTTGCGGCCGCTGCTGCTGGAGCCGAGGCAGCCCACTGCACTGCAGCTCTCCCTCTCCGTCAAGGCCGGGAACCGCGCGGAGTTCCAGGTCCATGCCCGCTCGATTGGCCTGGAGACTCCCTGGAGCACGGTGGCCCAGGGCATGGTGAGCGTCTTGCCGGGCTCCGGCTCGCCCGGGCCAGCCAGGCTGTAGCTAAAGTCTGTCGGGAAATTCCGCTGGGATCGGCGTAACGAGGCGCCGATCCCGCAGCGATTCCGCTCGGTTCCGGCTGGGGATCGACAGACTGTCGAGGATTTGATCTCTGGGGCGGCGTGCTCTCGGAGGTTATCCATGGCGAAGCGACCAGGCGGCGACGGCCGCCAGCGCGAGCTGTTCTCCCGTTCGAAGCGGCAGGCAATTGCGGTCGACCCGGACCATCCGCTGGTGAAGCTGGCGGAGTTGCTGGATTGGGACGAGTTGATCGAGCGGGCGGAACGGCTCCGCGCGCGGCGTGTGAAGAACCGGGCCGGGCGTCCACCCCATCTGCGCGCCCTGCTGGGCGCGATGCTCCTCCGGGCGACGCGGCGGATGACATACCGCGAGGCCGAGGACCAGATTCGGTACTACGCCCCGGCGCGCTTCTTGTGTGGGCTGTCGGAGTCCGACTGGACACCGGACCACGACACCATTCACGACTTCACGCAGTTGATGGGCGAAGAAGGGGCGCAGCTCATCAACGAGTACGTGGTGAATCTCGCGGTCGCCAAGAAGCTGGCCGACCCGAGCGTGGCGGTAGGGGACACGACAGCGCAGGAGGCGGCCATCCCCTACCCGAACGAGATGCGACTGATGGCCGCCTTCCTGACCTCGGTGACGGCTGCGAGCGCGCGCGCTGGTCGGGCCCTCAAGACTTTCATCACACGCGCGGCACCGCTGCTCCGGAAAGCGCGTCACCGGATCCGCGAGTACCACCTCTTCGCCAAGACGAAAGAGGTCCGCAATCAGCTCATGGAACGAGCCGCGAAGACGGTCGCGCTCGTCCACGCCCGGTTGGGCGCGACGCTCTCGAAGATCGAGGGGCCGGGCAGCGACGGGCGAATCGCAGCGGCCAGGGACCGAACCCGAGGGCTGTACGAGACGATGACGAAGCTTCTGCCGCAGATCCGCTTCTGGCTTCGCACGGGGAAGGTGGCCCGCAACAAGATCGTCAGCATCCAGGTCCCGCAGGTGCACGCCATTGTGCGGGGAAAGGCCGGGAGACCCGTCGAATTCGGAATGAAGTGGGGCTTCACCCGCCTGGGCGGCGGTTACTTGATCGCCAGGCGCGCGGTGCACAAGACCGACATCGAGGACAAGCGCTTCGTCGTCCAAGCAGTCGACGAACTGCACCGGCTCTTCGGTCAGGTCCCCCGCCTATACGCCTACGACCGTGGCGGTTTCAGCACCGCCGCGGTCGAGGCGCTGCGACGGAAGGGCGTACGGCATGTGGGGATCGCGCCGGTGGGAAAGCTCCCGTGGGCTGTCTCGGAGCGGATGCGCAGACGGCTGGTGCGCGAGCGCGTACTCGTGGAAGGCAGCATCGGCGCAGTGAAGTCCGCTCGGTACGGCTTCCACCGGGCCGCAGGCCGGTCAGCTCGGATGATCGGCACCTGCGGTCAACTCGCAGTCCTCGGCTTCAACCTCAACAAGCTGGCGCGTGAGGCGACCGCGTAGAGCAGGCTCGCCGGGCCTCAGCCGGCGCTACGGGCGGCGGCGGCGCCAACCCGAGCGCCTCCGCCGGCTCCGATTTCCCGACAGACTTTAGCTAGGACGTCAACCCCGTGCCTTGGCTGGCTGTCTTGCCCGACTCCGGGGCGGTGGTGGCCGCGGGGGAGTTGGAGAGTGCGTACAGCACGGGTGTGGTGGCGAAAGTGGTCACAAGGGCCATGAGCACCAGCATCGCGTATAGCGCCGGTGAGACGACGCGCAGTTCGAAGCCGACGTTGAGCACGATGAGCTCCATCAGACCGCGCGTGTTCATCAAGATCCCGAGCGAGGTGGAGTCGCGCCATGAGAACCCGGTGAGCCGCGCCGCGAGCGCGCTGCCGCCGAACTTGCCCAGCGACGCCACGCCGATGATCACGCCGCAGACCAACCAGTCGCTGGCACTATCGAGGAGGCCAACCTGCGTCCGCAGGCCGGTGTAGACGAAGAACGCCGGCAGCAGCAGGACAACGATCAGGTCTTCCAGCTTCTGGGTCAGCTCGCGCGCGAGCCGGCTGTTATGTGGGGTGGCCGCGCCTACGGTGAAGGCGCCGAACACCGCGTGGACGCCGATCAGTTCGGTGGCCAGTGCCGAGCCCAGCAGCGCCAAGAGTACCAGCGCCATCACGCCCTGGGTCAACTGTCCCCGCTCCTCGCAGCGGCGGGCCAGGCGGGCCATCAGCGGCCGGCCGATAGCGAAGGCCGCCGCGATGTAGGCCAGCGCCAAAGCGCCGGTAACCAGCCCGTGCGCGCCGCGTGCCTGGACCACGCCGACCACGAACGCCAGCAGGCACCAGGCGGTCACGTCGTCCACGGCGGCGCAGGCCAGCGCCACCACGCCCAGGGGGCTCCGCTGGAGCCCACGGTCGGCCAGGATCCGCGCCAGCACTGGGAACGCGGTCACCGACATGGAGACGCTCAAGAACAGGGAGAACGCCATGAAGGGGACGTCCCGGGACGACAGGAGCGGGTAAAGCGCCAGCGCCAATGCCGCCCCCAGCAGGACCGGCACGATGATGCTGGAGTGCGAGATGACCACGGTGGCGTGCCCGCGGCGACGCGCCAGCGCCGGGTCGAGCTCCACGCCGACCAGGAACATGAAGAGGATGACGCCCACTTGCGCCAGGACTTGGAGGAACGGCGCCACCGAGCCGGGCAGCAGGAACGCCTGCACCGCCGGAGCAGTCCGGCCCAGCAGTGAGGGCCCGAGCAGGATGCCGGCGAAGATCTCGCCCACCACGGCCGGTTGGTGGAACCGCTTGAACACCGCGCCCACGCCGCGGGTCGTCGCGACCACCACTGCCAGTGCCAGCAACAAATGGGGGAAGACGTCCACGTGGCCGGCCGGCAGCATGTCGCCGAAGGCCTGGCTCCCGGGCTGCCGCAATGGAGCGGTCAGGTGCCTGTCGCCGTACCAGCCGACCAAGACATACAACCCGCCGGTGGCGGCCAGCATGGCGGCGTATCCCAGCCATGCGCGCAGCGCTCGCATTCGCGCCAAACTGCGACCGGTGGAGCTCATCACCATCGAGCCAATTCTAAGTGGCGACAGGTCGGACGTCACCGGTCGCTCCCTTGCGTTTGGTCGTGCTTGCCGGTATCGAAGCGAGCGTCATGAGCGACCCTCGTCAATTCGATCTGATCGTGCTTGGGGGAGGGCCGGCGGGTTCCACGCTCTCGACCCTCGTCGCTCTGCAGGGCTGGCGCGTGCTCCTCCTGGAGAAGGAGCGCTTTCCACGCCACCAACTGGGAGAGTCACTCCTACCCTCCACGATTCACGGGATCTGCCCGCTGCTGGGACTCAAGGAGGAGATCCACAACGCCGGGTTCGTCCGCAAGCGCGGGGGATCGTTTCGCTGGGGGACCGCGCCGGAGCCCTGGACGTTCACCTTCTCGAAGTTTCCCAACAGCCCCACCGGGTATGCGTACCAGGTCGAGCGTGCGAAGTTCGACAAGATCCTCCTCGACAACGCCCAGCGGAAGGGCGTCGACGTTCGGGAGGAGCACACCGTGCTGGACGCCATCGAGGAGAACGGTCGCGTCGTCGGCGTCCGATACCTGGATTCGAACGGAGTCGAGCACTCTGCGCGCGGGCGGTTCATGGCGGAGACCGAAGGGCACCGCGGCCAACTCTTCTCGAGGGTCGGCAGGCGCGAGTACTCCGAGTTCTTCCAAAACGTGGCGCTCTACACGTACTTCCTGGACGGAAAGCGCCTCCCGCCGCCGAACTCTGGCAACATTCTCTCGGCGGCGTTCTCGCAGGGTTGGTTCTGGTACATCCCGCTCTCGGATCGGCTCACAAGCGTCGGCGCCGTCGTCTCTCGCGAGGCTGCGGCCAAAATCAAGGACGGGAGCGAGAAGGCTTTCTTCGAGTACGTGGCGCAGTGCCCGATCGTCAAGGATTACCTCGGGAGCGCCACTCGCGTCGCGGAAGGGATGTACGGCGAATTTCGCATCCGGAAGGACTACTCATACTGCAACACCAAGTTCTGGATGCCGGGCCTGTTCCTGGCCGGAGACGCGGCATGCTTCATAGACCCGGTCTTCTCGTCCGGCGTTCACTTGGCGACGTACTCCGCTCTCCTCGGGGCTCGGTGCATCAATACCCTGCTGAAGGGAGCGCCGGGCGGTCCGGGTGAGGAGACCTGCTTCCAGGAGTTTGAATTCAGGTATCGCCGTGAGTTCGGCGTCTTCTACCAGTTCCTCGTCATGTTCTACGACATGCACCGGGAGGCAGATTCGTATTTCTGGGAGGCCAGGAAGATCCTCCACAGCACTGGCGCCACTCGCGACGCCTTCGTGCGGCTCGTCGCTGGCGTCTCCTCCAACCTGGAGCCCATCTTCTCGGGTGATTTCTTCCGGGATGGCACCGAAGGGCGGTTCGAGCTGATGCTGGCGAACGAGGTCGAAGGGATGGACATCCCCAAGGGCGACTTTGAGAAGACGGAGCTATTGGATCGCTTCATGGGGTTCAAGAGCGAGGTCGCGCACCTCTTGGTTCTGGCCCAGCTCGGCAAGAGGCGACCCCAGGACGTGTCCTTGAGGGCCGGCGGCCTCGTCCCGAGCGAGGACGGCTTGCACTGGAGCCAGCCCACCGCCGAGCCGGCGTGAGGCAGGGCGTCGCTCACTCCAGGCCGCGGAAGTAGTGGAACGAGCGCACCGGGTTCTCGCCCGGCGCGTTGTTCATCCGGATCAGGCCGATGGCCTCGGTCCGCTTCTGCGGGGAGACGTTGAAGACGAAGGTGTTGGTGGCGAGGAAGGCGAAGTACAGGCCCAGGCCGGCGCCGCCCTGCTTGGAGTCGATCTGGTCCTCGCCCTTGGCGAAGCACTTCTTCAGGTAGCGGAAGGCCAGGTCGTGGTCCAGCCGCCCGAACTGGTCCACCACGCTCACCGCGAACACGTTGGCGTCGTTGCCGTAGCGGACGGAGACGCGCTCGTTGGGGAGCAGGCTGACCGGGAGCGCGCGGTCCAGGTGCGCGTACTTGGGCTTGCCGGCGGCGTCCACCGGCGCGTCCCAGATGGCGTTCATCAGCAGCTCGTCGGTGAGCGTCTGGGCCGCGGTCCGGACGTTGGGGCGCAGGCCGCACTGGGTGGCGTACTCGCCGACCAGGTCGATGATCCGGTTGCGGTCGTTGGAGTGGGTGACGGACTCCTCGCGGACCATGGAGCCCCAGGAGAGGTACTTCTCCACGCCGAACACGTCGCCGGTGAGCAGCTTTCCGGCGGTGATCACCAGCTCCTGGATGGCCGACGGGTCGCCGGAGTCGGAGGTGCCGAAGATGTTGCGGATCAGCACGCCGTTGACCGGCATCTCCACGATGCTGCGGCCGGCGTCCTCGAAGAGCGACTGCGTGGTGGTGAGCACCACCTGCAGCTTGGGCGCCTTCTTCACCGCCGCCTGCGCCATCCCGGCGCTGGGCCAGTCCACCAGCAACAGGTCGTAGCTCTCGTCGAGCGCCTCCAGGCCCTGGTCCATGGTCTCCACCGCCTGCACCACAGCGCCGGTGCCCAGCAGCGCGCGGCCGATCAGCTTGCGCAGCTTCTTGTCGCTCTGCACCACCAGGACCTTGCGGCCCTTCCCGGCGGACTGGGCGGACGAGTAGAAGTCGTGCAGGGTGAGCTGGGCGCTGATCTGGTTGGCCAGGTCCGCCATCTCCTTGGCGGCGGCGGCGGCCTGCGGCGGGAGCCCCTTGGTCTGCAACAGCTCCACCGAGCGCCGGCCCATCCGCGGGACCAGGCCGTGCTCCGGTTGCCCCAACCGCTCCAGCAGGCCGGAGCGGAAGTCGAGCAGGCGGGAGAGCTCGCCGTTGGCCAGCGCGAGGGAGATGGACTGCTCCTCGGCGGCGTCGCGGGCGGCGCGGAGCTCCTCCACGTAGCGGGCCTCGCGCTGCTGCTGGGCGGCGCGCTCGGCGGACTGCGCCTCCAGCGAGTCCTTGGTGGTGCCCCAGATGTACAGCAGGTCCCGGAACTCCGCCTGGAGCGTCTCCGGCACCTGGCCCTGGGCCAGGAGCGCCGCGCCCCGGAACGCCCCGGTCTGCGAGCGCATCACGCAGCCCCACGCCTGGAAGGCGCCGAACGCCCACGGCTCCGGGCCGCGCACCTCGCCCTCGGGGGTCTGCAGATGCAGGAGCCGGTCGCGCACGTTGCGCACCCACGGCGCCATGTCGCCCAGGCCGTCCGCGGAGGCCAGGTCCGGGAAGCAGGCGTACGCCATCTGCCACACCACCGCGTACTGCTCCAGCGCGCCCCGGAGCATCTCGTCCAGCACCGCCGGGTCGGTGGCGGAGTGGAACATGTCCACCAGGCCGCGCAGGCTGTCGCGGGTGAGCTGCATCGCCATGGCGGCCCGGAAGTGCCGGATGGCGACGTTGAGGATGGTGCGCAGGCGCTCCGGGGTGGCGTCCGGCTTGGCCAGGTAGTGGCTGATCTCGAACGCCGCGGCCACCGCCTCCGGCGCGGCGATGTGCGGCTGGCCGGTGGTGAGGATGAGCTGGAGCGCCTGGCCGCACGCCGCGCGCAGCTTGCCCACCAGCTCCAGGCCGGCGGTGTCGTGCTCCATCACCACGTCGACGAAGGCGACGGCGAAGCGCGAGGGGTCCAGGCGGGTGGCCTTGGCCAGGCCCTCTTCCGCGGATTTCGCGTTGTGCAGCTCCAGTCGGCGCCCGTAGAACGTGGACTTCCCCAGGGCCAGCCTGAGCGAAGTGTGCACGTCCTCGGCGTCGTCGACGAGGAGGACCAACCAGGGCTCGAGCAACGGATCCGCGGCGAGCCCACCGGGCGCAGGAGCTGGCCCGTCGGCAGGGCTGGAGGGCATGGCTCAGCGTAAAAAACGGCTTTTTCCGACGCAAGGGGGGGTGGTGGGCTTTCGAGCACACGAGGGGGTGGTGCGCTTTAGCTCTTTTTGGGGGCTGGTCTATGATGTGGCCCATCATGAGTAGTCTGCAGGGAGCCGCGCCCATGGAGCACGGGCGCCAACCGCGGGTCTCGGCCCGGGTCGCGGTTGGTCTGAAGATTGACGAGCAGATCAACATGAGGCTCACGAGAGATATCTCGATGAGCGGCGTGTTCGTGGAGCTCGACCAGACCCTCCCGGTGGGCGAGTCGGTGGAAATCTTCATCGCCTTGCCGGATGGCGCGGAGACGCTGCGGCTGGAAGGTTCCGTGGCCCGGTCAGCGTCGGACGGGGTGGGCGTCTACTTCCAGGGCGTGACTCCCGACCAGCGCAAGGCTCTCGAAAATTTTCTGACGTACCTGAAGGAATCCGGCGCGCCGCCGGCGCCTCCGTCCCCGCCGCTGCCCGGCGGGGAGGAGAAGCTCCCGGAGGAGTTCGATCCCAGGAAGATCGAAGCGGCGTTCGCCAAGGAGCGGGACCTCCGGGAGAGCCGCCGGATGATCGCGCAGCAGCTCCACGAGGCCGCCAAGAACGAGCTGAAGAAGGGCGGCGGGGCGCGGGCGGCGGAGCTGCTGAAGGAAGCCATCGAGCTGTCGCCCGGGGTCTCCGAGCTGCATCACGACCTGGGGACGGCGTACTACCAGATCGGCGAAGTCGAGCGTGCGGTGAGCGAGTTCGAGCGTGCGCTGGCCCTTCAACAGGGCGGCGAATAAAGCGAAATCCCGTGTCAGCAGTGCCTGGCCATCATCCCGAGGAGCCCCACAGACCCATGAGCGGATGCACCGTGCAGCGACTGGAAGCGCCCGGACTCACCTTCCTCAAGGTATCGGGGACGGTGGATGAGACGTTCTCGGCCAGCCAGCTCTCCGGACAGATCAGGGCCGACACCATCCTTCACCTGGGCAAGGTGAGCCGCTTCAGCTCCTTCGGAGTCCGGGAGTGGGTGCGGCTGATGAAGGACCTCCAGGGGCGGGTGAAGCACTGCATCCTGGTGGAGTGCTCGCCGGCGGTGGTGAACCAGCTCAACGTAGTGGTGGACTTCGCGGCCGGGGCGCACGTCAAGAGCGTCCAGCTCCCGTACGCGTGCCAGAACTGCGAGCTGGACAAGCTGGTGACGGTGGACGTGGACGCGCAGCGGTCCGAGCTCCTGGCCGGGACGCTGCCCCAGGTGTCCTGCCCGCAGTGCCACAACCCCATGGTCTTCGACGACCTGCCGGGCTCCTACCTCGCATTCCTGCGCGACGCGGCCGCCCCCGAGTCGGGCTCGCCCATGGCCCGGTTCATCGCCTCCTTCGAGCAAGCCGCGCCCAAGCTGGGCGACATGGACGCGCTCCCGGCCGCCGCCGGCGCGAGCCCGGCCCCGCCCTCCGTGCCTCCGCCGCCCGCGGTGGACCCCACCGTTCCTCCGCCCGGCATGGCCGCGCCCGGCGGCGGAATGAAGTGGGCGGCGCTCGCGGTGGTGGCCGTGGTGGTGGTGGGCGGCGGCCTGTACGCCTGGAGCCGGAGCCGCGTCGAGGTGACGCCGCCGCCTCCCCCGCCGCCGGTGGTGGACAATACGCCCAAGCAGCCGCCCCCGCCGCCGCCGCGGCGCAAGATGTCGGGCGAGGAGAGCCTCAAGCTGCAGACGCTGCTGGCCGCCAAGCGCTTCAGCGACGCCGAGGACTTCATCAAGAAGATGGAGCCCACGTGGGAGGAGGGGACCACCGCCGACACCCGGTCGTCGGTGGCGGTGGCGCGCAACCAGGCCTCCAACGAGGAGATCCAACTCGCGCAGAAGGCGAGGCAGGCCGGCAAGATCGACGAAGCCAACGAGCACCTGGACCGCGCCAGCGCATACGCCGCCAGCGAGACGGACACCACCCTCTTCGAGCGCGCTCAGTTGGCCCGCCGCGCCGGCAACTGCCCGGGCGTGCTGGCCCACGTGGAGGCGCTCACGCAGCAGTTCCCCAGCTCGCTCTTCATCAAGAAGGCCACGGACTACAAGCGGATCTGCATGTCGCAGCCGGCCATCGGCCCGCAGGAGCTGACCCGGGCGATGAAGGCGCGCCAGGCCGACATCGAGACGTGCCTGAAGACGCCGATCGGCGCGGAGCACGCCGCCACCGACATCGAGCTGGCGTGGAGCATCAACACCACCGGCTCGGTCACCGCGGCCTCCTGCCTCACGCCGGCGCTGGCCAAGGAGAACATCTGCCAGTGCCTGACGGAGCAGGTGAGGCAGATGCACTTCACCGAGAAGCCGGGCATCACCGCCCGCCGCGCCATCTACAAGTTCACGCCGATCTCGGGCTGATCAGAGGCGAGCAAGGCCGCACCGGCGGCCTCCCGGCGCTAAAGAGACGTTCAGCGCCGCTGCGAGGCCGCCAGGCGCTGGCGGAGGTCGTCCACTTCCTTCATCTTCTCGCCGAGGTTCTTGAGCAGGATGTCCTTCTCCTGCTTCAGCTCCTCCTCCAGCTTGTGGAGGCGCTCGCGCAGCGCGGACTCCTCGGTGACGTCGCGGTAGAGCACCAGCACGGACTCCACCTGCCCGTCGGGGCTCTTCACCGGGGTGGCGCTGCCCATCAGCACCAGGGGGCGGCCGTCCAGCGAGGTCCCGTGGATCTCCTTCACCTGCACCGCCCGCCCGGCCTTCAGCGCGCGCAGCGCGATGCAGTCCTTCTGGCAGATCTCCAGCTTGATGCGCTCGTAGCAGTGGGAGAGGCTGGAGACGTGCGCCGCGCCGCTCAGCTCGATGAAGGAGCGGTTCTGCTCCTTCACCTTGCGGTCCTGGTCCACCACGAAGAAGGCGTCGAACAGGCCGGCGAGGATCTCGCGAAGGTTGGACATTGCTAGATTGTCAAGCATAGATGAAACCGCTCAATGGCCGCCAGGGGTCGTCCCCTCTTGTAGCCGCGAGGTCGCTGGTTAGACTGGATTCCCTTCAATGTCCAAGGCTCCCCTGCCGAGCGCTGAAGCGCTCAGTGCACTGATCATCGACGCGTACTACATCGTCGACGCGGACGACCGGATCGTCTCGTACAACATGGCGTTCCGGAACATGTTCGGCCGCGCGATGATGCGGACCCTCCGCGAGGCCCGCTGCCGCGACGCCTCGTTCCTCCCCTGCCACGGCGGCCAGTGCCTGCGCGAGCGCTGCGCGGCCGAAGGCGCCATCCATCTGTACGAGCTGGAGACCACCGCCACCGACCAGAAGGGCAACCCGGTGCAGCTGCGGCTCAACGTCACCGCCGGGCCGGTCACCCTGCCCAACGGGCAGCCGGGGACGATGATCATCCTCCGCGACGTGACGGACGAAGCCGCCATCCAGGCCAAGTACCAGAAGGCGCAGGCGGTGCAGCAGCAGCTGGAGCGCCAGCGGCGCGAGGCGTTGGCCCAGATGGTGGCCGGCGTGGCGCACGAGGTGAACACCCCGCTGGGCGTGGCCAACGCGGCCGCCGCCAGCATCGTGGACCGGCTGCAGAACGGCGAGCTGAAGAAGCTGGCGGAGAACCCGGCCATCAGCGAGGACTTCTCGGATCTCCAGCTGGGCACGGAGCTGATCCAGCGCAACCTGCTCCGGGTGGACGAGCTGATCCGCAAGTTCAAGCGCCTCTCCGCCGGCCAGATGGTGGACACCCGCGAGGAGCTGGACCTGGGGCTCTCCTCCAAGGAAGCGCTCTCGCTGTGGAGCCGGGAGGCGAAGAAGGCCAACCTCCAGGTGGAGATCGTCGACAAGGACCTCACCCCCGGCCTGTTCTGGGAGGGCTACGCCGGCCTGCTCTCGCAGGTGCTCACCGCGCTGCTGGCCAACGTGAAGATGCACGCCTACCCGGAGGGCAAGGGCGGGAAGATCGAGCTCATCCTCACCTCCAAGGAGGGGCTGCCGCCCCAGTTCTCGGTGGCGGTGCGGGACTACGGCAAGGGCATCCCGCCGGACGTGATGCCCACCATCTTCGACCCGTTCTTCACCACCGCGCGCTCCAAGGGCGCCACCGGGCTGGGCCTCTCCATCGCGCGGGAGATCGTCACCTCGCGGTTCGGCGGCAAGCTGGAGTGCGAGTCCACGCCCGGCGAGGGCGCGCTCTTCACCGCCACGTTCTCGCACTCACCGCCCGCCGCCCCCTGAGCTGGGCGCCGCTTCGTCCAGCGCCCCCAGGTCGAACAGCATCTCGCTGGCCTCCACCGGGCCCAGCGGGCCGGCGTCCGTCCAGTTCACCTCGCCCAGCGCCTGCGGCGGCCCGCCGACCAGCGTGCGCCCCGGAAGCCCGGGGGAGATGTTGAGCTGGGCCACCGAGGCGCCCACCGGCTTGCGCAGGACGCGGACCGCGTCCGAGACGCCGTCCGCGGGCCCCAGCTTCCAGCCCCGCTTCACCAGGTGGGCCAGGCGGGCCGCGGAGACGGTGCGGCCGGCGTAGCGGGAGAGGGTGCGGGCGCTGGCCTCGTCCGGGTTGAGCTGGAACACCGGCCGGTCGAGCTGGCGGAAGGGCTGGGGCCGACCCTGCGACGCGAACGCCGCCACCCACGCCGCCTTCGGTTGATCGTCCAGCTGCAGCGGATGCGGGAGCCAGACGGCGCCCTCCGGCAGAGCGACGGTGGCGTCGGTGGCGTCCACCGTCCGGCCGCGGGCGTCGAGCGTGAACATCAGCGGGCTCGACCTGTCCCCCGCGGCCCACACCAGCCCGCGGGCCACCGCGCGGAGCACCGGGTGCGAGGCGATGCCGCCCAGGAAGTCGTCCCTCGCCCAGCGGCGGCCGGATGCCATGGCCAGCTCCAGCCGCCGGACCTGTTCGGCCACCACGCGCGGGGCGGCGGCCTTGAGCATGGCCCACGCCTGCTCCACCGCCGCGTCCTTGGGGGGCTTGGCCAGCGGCTTTCCGGCGGCGGTCTGGAGGACCAGGTGCAGCGCGGGATCGAGCGCGGCCCGCGGCGCGTCCGGCCCTGGGCCGAGCGGTCGCGTCCCGTCCAGCCCCAGGCCCAGCGAGTCCACCAGCCGGTCCGCCAGCGACTCCGGGTCCAGCCCGCGGCGGCGCGCGGTGTCCGCCAGCACCTGCCGGGCCTCGCCGGCGAGCGCCCCGCGGCCCAGCTCCGTCTCCAGCTTGTGGAGCGCGGCGAGCGCGGCGTCCGTCCCCAGATCGCCCAGGGCGGACAGCGCGCTGCGGGCGCGGTCCTTGGCCCCATCCTCGTTGAAGTCCACCGCCAGCTGGACCAGCCGTTCGCAGGTGCGGTCCCCGCCGAAGGCCACCAGCCCGCGCAACGCCCAGGCGTCCTCGGGCGCCGCCCCGGAGGCGATGAAGGCGCGCACCACGCTCCAGGCGAAGTCCTCCAGCGAGGAGGCGGTGCAGGTCTGCCGCCAGCGGACGAAGGAGGCGCGGCTGTCCGGAGCGGTCCGCATCAGCTCCACCAGCGTGCGCACGGCGTCCAGCGGGACGGCCCCGGCGCCGCCCTCCAGCTGGGGGCGGGCGAGCGCGGCCGCGGACCAGAAGGAGCCGGCCTCGTTGGCCTTCGCGCCGTCGTTGAGTCCGGGCGGGAGGGTCGGCAGGGACGCTTCCTTGGCGGGCGGGGCCAGCTCGCCAGCCAGCTGCCGGAGCCGGGCGGCCACCGCGGGGGCGACCGGGGATTCTCCCGGCGAGGTCGCGGCGTCCAGGTGGGCCGGGGCGCGGGCGAAGTACTCCTCCGCCGCCGCGCGGATGACGAGATCGGTGTCCACCAGGCTCTCCGCCACCCAGCGGGGCGTGTCCACGGAGGTCTGGGCCACCAGGGTGAGCATGGCGTCCCGCCGCACCTTGCGGTTGGCGGTGCTCTTCACGGTCAGGGCCAGCGCCTGCGAGGGCAGCCCCATCAGCTTCTTGGACGGCCCGGAGCGCCGGGGCCGCGCGGCGCCGCCGGTCTTGCGCGCCGCGGACGCCCGGGCGGCCTGGTCCTCCGCCGGCTTTGCCGCCACAGCCCGCGCGGGCGCTCGCTCCGGCTCCCCGGCGGGCGCCTCGAGGTTGGCCGGGAGCTCGTCCGACTCGGGCTCGGCCGGCGCCACCAGGGGCAACGAGGGCTCCAGCTCGACGTAGCCCCACCCCAGGCGTTCCTTGACGAGGCGCTCCTGCTCGGCGAGCGCCGCCTGCGGCGTGGGGAACGTGGCGGTGAGCGGCTGGGCCGGCATCCCCGCGATACCGGTGGTCACCGTGACATGGGAACCTTCAACCACGACGTGCCAAAAACGGCGGGTCAGCCCCCGCACCAGCTCGAATCGTCGCATGCGATGGGCAAGATCTTAGCCCGGTTTCCGGCCCGTCGTCTCCCTTCCCTCCTTCGGCGCCCGGGGGTGCTCCGCACCCAGGAGAAGGGGGGCCAGCGCGCCGCTCTCGTAGAGCTGCCGGAAGTGGCGGTGGCGGCGCTTGCCGCTGGAGGTCTTGGCCAGCGCGCTCGGGGCCGCCAGCAGCACCTCCCGCAGGTCGACGCCGAGCAGCCCGTAGGCCTGGCGGCGGATCTCGCCCTGGATCACCTCCGGCGGGCGGCGCAGGGGCTGCTTCACCTCGGTGACCAGCACCACCCGCTGCGTCCCGCGGCGGGCGTCGTCCACCCCGAAGGCGGCGAAGCAGCCCGGGCGCACGTCCCGCACCGCGTGGAGCACCGCCTCGAAGTCGCTGGGATCCAGCTTGCGGCCGTGGACGGAGATCCGCTCGCTGGAGCGGCCCACCCAGAACAGCTCGCGGCCCCGCAGGTAGCCGAGGTCGCCGGGGACCAGGTACTTGCCGCGGATCGCCTTCCTGGTGGAGGCCGCGTCGTCCAGGTAGCCCACCAGCCGGGACGGGGTGAGCAGGGCGATCTCTCCCACCCGTCCATCCGCCAGCTCCCGCCCGCGCGGCGAGAGGATGCGCAGCTTCACGCCCGGGTTGGGCCGCCCGGCGCTCACCACCGGCAGGCCCGCCCCATCCGCCGCGGGCACCGCCCGGCCGCGCTGGAGCTTCACCGGGTCGAGCCGCTCGAACACCAGGCCGCCCTCCGGGTCGCTGAAGGTGGCGCCGCCCACGTTCTCCGCGCAGCCGAAGTTGGTCTTCAGCGCTTCCCAGCAGACGCCATACGGCGAGAACCGGGCGTAGAAGTCCTCCATCGTCTTGAGGTGGATGCGCTCGGCCGCGTTCCAGAAGGCGCGCACGCCCTCCAGCCGGATCCCCTGCAGCTCCGCTTCCTCCGCGCGCTGGGCGGCGAGCGCGAAGCCGAAGTTGGGGGACCAGGTCAGCGTGGAGCCCGTGTCGTGGAGCCCGCGCAGCCAGGAGGACGGCTGCCGCACGAAGTCCTGGGGCCCCATCATCGCCAGCGGCACGGAGCCGGTGAGGCAGAGGAGGAAGTTATTGACCAGCCCCATGTCGTGGTACAGCGGCGTCCAGTTGAAGCAGACGTCGAAGGCGGAGAGCGCCATCGCCTTCGCCATCCCGTCCAACGCCGCCAGCACCCCCCGCTGCTTCCACACGCAGATCCGCGGAAAGCCGGTGGTGCCGGAGGTGAGCTGGTACGCGGCCACGTCCTCGCCGCGCGGGAGCACGGGCGGGAGCCGCTCCGGGTCCGCTTCGCCCTCCAGCGCGGCGGCGCCGAGCTGGGCGGGGCCTCCGCGCGGGGCCTGCGCGGGCGCGGACTGCTGCACCAGCACCTGCGCGCGCGAGCGGGCGACCACGCCCTCCAGGATGGTCCCCAGGCTGGAGGTGGCGGCGGACTGGATGGACGGCGGCGCGGCCTGGAGCGGGAGCGCGCCCAACAGCAGCGCGCCCAGGGTGGCGTGGGCGGAGGCCTCGCCGCTGCTCAGCGCCATCACGCACACCCCGCCGCGCCGCAGGCCCGATTCGCGCAGCCGCTCCGCGGCGAACGCGGCGCGCCGGAGCACCTGGGAGATGGAGCGCCAGGGGTACTGGCCCTCCGCGGTGGCGAAGGCGAGCGCCGGCCCCTCCGGGGCCTGTGCGAGCCTGCGGAGCAACCTTGCCTGCAGCGAATCGTTCGTGCGGGGCGGCATCCCGGAAAGCCTGGCTCAGAATCCGACCTTGCGGAGCTTCTTCATCTCCAACTCCACCAGCATTCGTTCCCCCAGCTGCTGCGGCAGCAGATCCTGCGCGCCGGCGGCGTGAAGGAGGCAGATGGCGTGGGTCCAGTAGCGGCCCCACGGGTTCTCGTCCATGTAGCCGGATGCTCCCTGGAGCCCCATCACCGTCCGGCCGGTATCCAGCGCGGATTCAGTGAGGAAGTGTTTGAGGATGACGACCAGGGACTCCGTCGCCGAATCGTGCTGGCGGCCCCTTTCGAGCGTTCGCAGGAACATCGCCCGCGCCAATTCGACCCCCATGAACAGCCGCCCGAGCTCGGCCTGGACGTGAGGGATGCTGAGCACGGTCATACCGGCGCGCACCTTGGACCTGAGGGAACTCACGCAGAGGCTCACGGTTCGCTGCATCCATCCCAGGTGGACCGCCAGGGCGTCGAGCGCGCCGAAGTCGAAGCGAGGGCTCACCGCGCTAATTGCATCCGTCGCGAGCAGCAACCGATCCTCCGGCACGAACGTGTCTTTCAGCTTCAGGCTCGCATAGCCAATGTGATGGCCGCCCACGGTCGGGAGCGGCGTGCACTTCACTCCCGGATCGGTGCGCTCCACCAGAAAGAGGATGGGCTCGCTCGTCGCCTCGTCCCGCACTGCCACCGCGAACACCCCGGCGTACTGCCCGCCGGTGAGCATGGGCTTGTCCGCCGAGAGGATCCACCCGCTGTCCACCTTGCGCGCCACGGACTGCATGAAGGACAGGTCCGCTGGCTCCCAGACGGCCCAGGCCAGCGAGAGGTCCCCCGAGATCATGGGCCGCGCAAACCGCTCCACCAGGCGCGCATTGCCCTGGGAGTGGATCAGGTTCGCCCAGATCTTGTTGACCACGATGATGATCAGGAACCCCGGGTCCTCCGTCAGCTTTCCCAGCTCCTCCAGGGTGATGTTCCATGAGCCGGTGTCCCGCCCTTCACCGCCGATCTCCGCCGGTGCGTTGAAGCCGATCAGTCCTAGCTGCCCGGCTTCCTTCCACAGCTCCTGGTTCCAGGACGACAGGTCGCCGCGATGGCGCTCCTGATATCCAGGGTTGACCCGGTCGACGATAAAGTGGAGGAACCGGCGGCGCGCTTCCTTTGCGATCTGCTCGCCGTCCAGTGGAAGTCCCTGGCGTACCGATTCGACCTCGGCCAACGCGCTGCCCAGACGCTCCTCCAGATCGCGGATCCGCGCCTCCTGGGTCTGCGTCGTAGAGTCCAACGCGCTCACGGGTGCAGTACCTCCGCCGCCTTCCGGGGCCGCAGATCTTCCTGGCCGTCCTCGGACGGCAACCCCGTGCTCTATCACGCCTCGGTCATCCGCCCTAGCTACTGCGCGTCCGGAAATTGAGCCGAGGTGCGCCGCTGAGCGGCGGGACCTCGAGCTGAACTCCCGCAGCGAGATCGCTCGGTTGGCCGAGGGGATCGACAGCACCTCCGTGTTGTGGTTCCTGCTCATGCGTGGACCGAGAGGGGGTCACGCGTGGCAAAGCGCAAGGGCGGCAGCCGCCAGCGGCAGCTCATCCCGTTTTCGATGAGACCGACGATTCCTATCGACGAGAACCATCGGCTGGTGGTGCTCGCGGAGGAGATCGACTGGACGGACCTTCTGGGAGTCGTCGAGACGATCCGGCTGAGCAAGGTGAAGAGCGCGGCTGGCAGGCCTCCACATCTGAGGGCGCTGGTGGGTGCGTTACTACTCCGTGCGACGCGGAGGCAGACCTACCGCGAGACGGAGGATCTCATCCGCTACTACGCGCCAGCGCGGTACCTGTGTGGCCTCACGGAGACGGACTGGACGCCGGACCACAACACCCTCTTCGATTTCGAGACGCTCCTGGGCGAAGAAGGGGTGCGGCAAATCAACGAGTACGCGGTGAAATGGGCGGTGGCCGAGAAACTGGCCGACCCGAGCGTGGCGGTAGGGGACACGACAGCGCAGGAGGCGGCCGTCCCCTACCCGAACGAGATGGGATTGATGGCCGCCTTCGTGGCATCAGTGGGAGCGGCGAGCAAGCGGGGAAGCCGAGCGCTTCAGGAGTTTGCGAAGGACGCGGTGGAGCACTTCGACGCTGCGAGGAAGGCGGTCCGCGAGTACCGCCTCTTCGCCAAGACCAAGACCAAGCGGCTGGCTGTGATGGCGACGATGATGGAGGCCGTGGGCCGAGTGCAGCGGCTCCTCGCCAGAGCGATTGCCACCGCGAATCAGCAGCGGGTGCGACTGACGAGGTCCCGCAAGGTGGCACAGGCCAGGGTGCTCGAGCTGTACCAGACGATGAAGAAGCTCTTGCCGCAGATCGCCTACTGGCACCGCACCGGGTACGTGGCGAAGAACAAGATCATCAGCGTCCACATCCCCGAGCTGTACTCCATCGTGCGGGGGAAGATCGCCAAGCCGGTGGAATTTGGGCTGAGCTGGGGCATCACCCGGTTGCGCGGCGGCTACCTGCTGGCGAAGCTCGCGACGCATCGGCACGAACTGCACGACAAGCGATTCGCGGTGAGGTCGGTGGACGACTGCATTGCCCTCTTTGGGACGGCGCCCACTGCCTATGCCTACGACCGCGGCGGGCACAGCGAAGACAACGTCGCCACCATGAAGAAGAAGGGCGTGAGACACGTGGGCCTGGCCCCCCAGGGCAACGCGCCATGGGCAGTGAGCGAGAGGATGAGGAATGTGCTGGTCCGAGAGCGCGCTCTCATCGAAGCAGGAATCGGCACCATCAAGAATGCGCGGTACGGATTCAACCGGCCACCGGTCCGCTCAGCGCGGGCGATGGGCATGTGCGGCCAACGCGCGGTACTCGGCTTCAACCTCAACAAACTCGCTCGCGAGCTCGCGGCGCGCAAGGAAGTGGTGCTGGTCGGATGAAGCTGGGGCGATCACGGCGCAGGTCACAGCCGGCAGCAACGCTCAATCTCGCATCCACCCTGGAATAGGGGCTCAACCGAGCCCAGCGCTGGACAGCGCCCGGGGCTCAATTTCCGGACGCGCAGTAGCTAGATCCCTTGCGGGTGGAGAGAGTTCCCAAGAAATACATATTTCATCGCCCGACCAAGCGCTCAGTGACGCGATACAACTCCGGATGGTGGAGGTGGCGGAAGTGGCCTCGGCTCCGCACCGGGGACGCCAAGGCTCAGTGCTTGACGCCCCATACCTGGGTGATGGTGAATGTCGTCATGTAACTGCAGGGGTCGCGGAGGCGCGTTTCGACATCGGTGATGATCCGGTCCAGCTCGGGCTCTGAGATGATGCGGGCGTCCAGGACCGCGTCTCGCATGAGCCTCAGCGCGAACAGCGCCATGGACATGTAGGGATGGCCGTCCTGGAGCGCCTTGACCGCTGCCCTGATCTTGACGTTCGACAGGCCGGCCTTCCGCAAGAGCCCGAAAGTCTTCTGACCGGCGCGGGGATCTCCGCCGACCATCGAAATGTACGACTCGGTCACCCGCAAGAGGTTCTCCCACGCTTCGCTGCGCGGGTGGAGGTGCCAGGAATCCGGATCCGGTTCCTGGACTGCGACGACTCCGCCGGACTTGGCCAACCGCAACATCTCCCCGAGAAGGAGGTCAGCAGCGCCGGCGGGGCAGAAGACGAGTCGCTCGTGGACGAAGTCGAACGTCCCTGCCGCCAGCCCGGTGTCGTACGCATCCAGGTTGAGGAGTTGGACGTTCGTGAGCCCTTCCTGCTTCAGGTACTCCGCGGCTACGTCCAGGAGTCGCTGGTCCTTATCCACCCCGATGACGCGTCCAGCCGGGCCGACCCGGCGCGCGAGCGGACCGACGATCCCCATGGCCCCGCAGCCGAGATCCACGCATGACGAGCCCGGCCTGAGGCCGATCTGGTCGAGCATCGCCTCGGCCTCCGGCTCCCAGGTGCGGGCCTGGATGCGAAGCCGCTCGCCCTCGACGTGGCCCTCTTGGGCATAGACGTTGTCCGCCGGGGTTTCCGTGCCCACGGTCGGGGAGCCTACTGGGCTTTGCGGCATGCCTTCAATGTCGCCCCGATGCGCAAGCTCATCGCCGCCATCTCCACCGGGACCAAGCACTGCGAAGCCCCGAGGGAGTCGCGGGTTCTCGTTCGTCCCAGCGTCGACGGCCCAGCCTGAGGGAACCCCTACCACAGAGTCATCCACGACCCTAGCCCGTGGCGCCTGGATGCACGGGCCTCATACAGGCTGACCAGCATGGAAATGGGTCGGGATCGCGCGGGCCTCGGGCATTTTGAGTAAGCTTCGGCCGATTCTATCGCGGGCCCGCCTGGAGTGGGTCTCAGCGGGAGCCTTCCCGGAGGAAGCGCGAACATGGCGATGGCGACGACTCAGAGCACTCCGCAAATCCCAGGGTTCCAGGTAACGGACCTGTTGGGGCAAGGGGCAATGAGCAATGTGTTTCGCGGGGTGCGCGAGGGCCGGCCCTACGCGATCAAGATGATGCGCGCGGATCCCAAGCGCCACGACGTGGACGCGGCGCTCCGCTTCCGTCGCGAGGCCGCGGCGATCGCCCGGCTCGACCACCCCGGGCTAGTGAAGGTGGTGGAGGTCGGGGAGTCTCAGGGTCAGCCGTTCCTGGTGATGGAACTGGTGGAGGGCGAGAGCCTGGAGCGGAGGTTGCAGCGCGGCCCGCTCTCGGAGCCGGAACTGCTCACGGTGGCCAAGTCGGTCTCCACTGCGCTCTCCGAGGTGCACCGGCACGGCCTGGTCCACCGCGACCTCAAGCCCGCCAACATCATCCTGCTGCCTAGCGGCGCGGCGAAGGTGATCGACTTCGGCTTCGTCGGGCACGTGGATGAGCGCAGCGAAGACGCCGAGAGCGAGGTCATCGGCACCTTCCTGTACTCGGCGCCGGAGCAGACCGGCATGCTGAAGCGGAAGGTGGACAGCCGCGCGGACATCTACGCGCTGGGGGCCATCCTCTACGAGTGTGCCACCGGGGCCCCGCCGTTCAAGGCCCAGAACCTGGCGGAGCTGCTGCACATGCACGCCGCCATCCGCCCGCCGGACGCGCACCAGGTCAACCCGGCCGTCCGGCCCATCTTGGCGCTGATCCTGACCAAGCTGATGGCCAAGGACCCGGACGACCGCTACCAGACCTGCGCCGGCCTGTTGGCGGACCTGGACAACCTGTCCGAGCTGGAGACGGCCCAGAAGTTCGGCCGCCAGCTCACGCTGGGGTCCAGGGACGGGGCGCTGTTCGGCGGCTTCGAGGTCCCCCTGGTGGGCCGCGCCACCGAGCTGCAGTCGCTGGGCAAGTGCTGGGCCCAAGCCCGCGCCGGCCAGGGGGCGATGATCCAGATGGAGGGCGAAGGCGGCAGCGGCAAGACGCGCCTGGTCCGCGAGCTGATCCGGGTAGCGCGCGCTGAGGGCGGGCTGGTGCTCTCCGGCAAGGCGCAGCAGGGCGAGCGCACCCCGTTCGGCCCCTTGCGCGAGGCGATTGACGGGTACCTGGCGCAGATCATGAAGCTCCCTCAGGAGCAGCAGGGTCCGTCGCTGCAGCGTATCAAGGCGGCGGCGGGCGACTTCGGCGGCATCGTCAAGCGCCTGTCACGCTCGCTGGAGACGTTGTTCGCCGAGGCGCGCGACCTGCCGCCTCTGGACC
>DASRBA010000386.1:0-25415 GCA_035637895.1 Myxococcaceae bacterium | reverse complement strand
CCGCGACTTCTTCAGCCCCAGCGCCTCGCTCCCGTGGTGCAGCGGGTACGGCGAGTACGTGTCCACGTCCTGGTGCCCGCGCTCGCGCACGGCGCGCACCGCCCCCAGCAGCGCCTCCGCGGTGGCGAACTCCGCCACCGTCCACAGCTTCCGGGGCTTGGGCGGGCGGTGAGACATCAGTGCCTCAGCTCCTGGTTCAGCTCCTTCACCTCGGAGACCGCCACCGCGGGGAGGAACTTGAGGAACAGCAGGAAACACGTGCAGAAGAACCCCAGCGTGCCGATGTACATCCCCCAATCCACCCAGGTGGGCGAGTACGCGTCCCAGCTCGACGGCAGGAAGTCCTGCTGGATCGAGGTGACGATGATGATGAACCGTTCGCACCACATCCCGATGTTGACCAGGATGCTGGCCACCCACATCCACATGATGTTGGTGCGCGCCCGCTTGAACCAGAAGGCCTGCGGGATGACGACGTTGCAGAACAGCATCAGCGCGTAGACGCCGTGGAACGGCCCCGCGGCCCGGTTGGAGAAGAAGAGGTATTGCTCGTACTGGTTGCCGCCGTACCAGGCGACGAAGTGCTCCATCAGGTAGCCGTAGCCCACCATCATCCCCGTCGCGAGCATCACCTTGGCCATGTTCTCCAGGTGCCGGTCGGTGATGACGTGCCGCAGCCCGAGGAACTTGCGCGCCGGGATCGCCAGCGTCACCACCATGGCGAAGCCGGAGAACACCGCGCCGGCCACGAAGTAGGGCGGGAAGACGGTGGTGTGCCAGCCCGGGATGACGCCGGTGGCGAAGTCGAAGCTGACGATGGTGTGGACGGAGACGACCAGCGGCGTGGAGAGCCCCGCCAGCAGCAGGTAGGCGATCTTGTAGTTGTGCCAGTGCCGCCCGGAGCCGCGCCACCCGAGCGAGAGCAACCCGTAGACGATCCGCTTCCGCCGGGTGGGCGACGAGTCGCGCAGCGCCGCCAGGTCCGGGATGAGCCCCACGTACCAGAACAGGAACGAGACCGTGAGGTACGTGGAGATGGCGAAGACGTCCCACACCAGCGGGCTCTTGAAGTTGGGCCCCACGCCCAGCGTGCTGGGGTACGGCACCAGCCAGTAGTCGAACCACGGGCGGCCGGTGTGGAGCAGCGGGTAGAGCCCGGCGCACATCACCGCGAACAGCGTCATCGCCTCCGCGAACCGGTTGATGGACGTGCGCCACTTCTGCTGGAAGAGCAGGAGGATGGCGGAGATCAGCGTCCCCGCGTGGCCGATGCCGATCCACCAGACGAAGTTGATGATGTCGAACGCCCAGCCCACCGGCTGGTTGTTCCCCCACACGCCCACGCCGCGGGCTTCGAGCAGGATGATGCAGGTGAGCAGCAGCCCGCTCCCCGCGAGCGACGGCAGGAAGAGCAACCACCACCCCGGCCCGGCCTTCCGCCAGACGTGGTTCAGCAGCGACTTGTTGAGGGACTCGCTGGTGTGCTCGCCGATGATGAGCGGCGCGCCCTCCAGGTCCACCGCCGTCGCCGGGGCCAGCTCCGGGGCCGCGCTCATGCAAGCTCCGGATTGGGGTTCTTGATCCGCGTCAGGTAGGCGGTGCGCGGGCGCGTGCCCAGCTCGTGGAGCACGTCGTACCGGCGCGGTCGCGCCTGCAGCTTGGAGACGGTGGACTCGGGGTCGTTGAGGTTGCCGAAGACGATGGCCGTGGTGGGGCACGCCTGCTGGCAGGCGGTCTTCAGGTCCGCGTCCTTGATCGGCCGGCCGTCCAGGCGCGTGGAGATGCGCGCGCGCTCGATGCGCTGCACGCAGTACGTGCACTTCTCCATCACGCCGCGGGCGCGCACCGTCACGTCCGGGTTCATCCCCATCCGCTCCAGCGGGCCCAACTCGTTGGTGAAGTGGAAGAAGTTGAAGCGGCGCACCTTGTACGGGCAGTTGTTCTGGCAGTACCGGGTGCCGACGCAGCGGTTGTAGACCATCTCGTTCAGCCCCTCGTCGGAGTGAACGGTGGCGTTGACCGGGCACACGTACTCGCACGGCGCCGCCTCGCAGTGCTGGCACAGCATGGGCTGCGTCACCATCGACGTCGGCGAGTCCAGCGGGCCCTGGAAGTAGCGGTCGAGGCGGAGCCAGTGCATCTCCCGGCTGCGGAAGACCTGCTCCTTGCCCACCACCGGGACGTTGTTCTCGGACTGGCACGCGGTGACGCAGGCGCTGCACCCGGTGCAGCGCGAGAGGTCCACCGCCATCCCCCACTTGTACTCGGGGTATTCCACCGGCTTCTGCAGCGTCGGCTCCGGCCCCCGCTGCTCCCCGGTCTTCTCCTCCGGGCGCTCGCGGTACTCGGCGGCGGACTGCTCGAGGGCGATGGGGCGGCCCTCGGTGACCCAGTGCTGCTGGGTGGTGGCCAGCGGGTGCTTCACGAAGGGCACCCGCTCCGCGCGCAGCCCGCCGGCGAACCACGGCGTCTCGCCGAAGCGGAGCTGGCCGGCGTTGAAGCCCACCCCGCGCGCCACCGCCTCCGACCCGTCGCGCCCGTAGCCCAGCGCCACGCCCACCACGCCGTCCGCCTGGCCGGGCACCACCATCGCCGGCGCGTCCACCGACCGCCCGCGCAGCGTGAGCTTGAGCACGTCGCCGGTGCCGACCTGGAGGCGCGCCGCGGTGCGCGGGCTGACCAGCGCCGCGTTGTCCCAGGTGAGCTTGGTGATGGGGTCCGGCAGCTCCTGCAGCCAGGGCACGTTGGCGAAGCGGCCGTCGCCCACCTTGGCGTCGGCGTGGAAGGCCAGCTCCAGCTCCGCGCTCTTCCGCGCCGGCGCGAGCTGGGCGATCGCCGCCGTCGCCTTGCCCCACTCGAAGGGGGGCGTCGACGGGTCGTTGGCGGTGTCGGGGAGCACGCCGTGCGCCAGCCAGCCCTCCCACTGCGCCTCGAAAGCCACCGCCGGCGCCTGGTTGCGCCAGTACTCGCGGAGCAATTCGTGGGCGCCGCGGTCCGCCTCGGAGAGGAAGGCGGCGAACAGCTCGATCTCGTTCACGCCGGAGAAGAGCGGCGACACCAGCGGCTGGCAGATGGTGGTGGTGCCGTCCGCCGCGCGCGCGTCGCCCCACGACTCCAGCGGGTGGGTGGCGGGGACGAACCAGCCGCAGTGGGGCGCGGTCTCGTCCTCGTGGAGCGAGTGGTAGACGGCGTTGGGCACCTTCTCCAGCGCCGCCGCGAAGTCCACGTCGGCCGGCGCGCCGTAGACCGGGTTGCGGGCGGTGATGCACAGGGTGTGCACCTTCCCCGAGCGCATCTCCGCCACCAGCTCCGCCAGCGCGCGCGGGCCGGTCTTGAGGTCCGGGGTGGCGGGCTCGGTGAAGGAGACGGCGTTGCTGCCCAGCGCGGCGTTGATGGCATGCGCCGCCAGGTGCACCAGCGGCGGCTGCGCGCGCCCCGCCAGCACCACCGCCCCCGAGCGGCTCCGCGACAGGTCCTTCGCCGCCACCCGCGCCAGCTTCACCACGTCCGGGCGATCCGCGAAGTACGCCGAGACGCGCGCGCCCAGCTCCGGCTGGAGCGGCGACTGCGTCACCTGCGCCACCTCGCCGGCCAGCAGCAGCGCGAAGGCGCCGACGTCCGTGGGCTTGAGCGCCAGGCGGTGATCCGCCATCCCGCCGGTGATGGAGAGGAGCGACTCCACCACGTAGAGGCGGTTGAGCGGACCCTTCTCCGGGTCGCGCCGGTCGGCGAACTGGCGCGCGTGGCGGAGGCCTTCGCCCTCGGCGCGGAGGAAGTCGGCATCGAGGGAGAGGATGACGTCGGCGCGGGAGAAGTCGTAGCGCGGCTCGTGCGGCTTGCCGAAGGCGAGCGCCGTCCCCCCGTAGACGTTCTCTCGGCCGGCGGAGGCGAAGGCCACCACCTTGCTCTGCGGGAAGCGGTCGGCGATGCGGTCGCGCAGCCAGAGCACGGTGGGCGAGCTGGTCGGCTCCACGAGGAACCGCAGCCGCGCGCCGCCGTCGCGCTCGTGGTCCTTCAGCTCGCCCGCGAGGGTGAGCAGGAAGGTCCGCAGCGCGGCGGGCGTCCCCTTCCGGCGCAGCAGCCGCGCGCGGGTCGGGTCGTACAGCTGCATGGTGAGCGCGAGGTCCTGCGGCCCGGCGGCGCCGAGGCTGGTGGGGTGCTCCTCGTTGCCCTCCACCTTGGTGGGCCGCCCCTCCCAGGAGGTGACGAGCAGCCCCGTGGCCAGCCCGTCCCGCTGCACCGCGGTGGCGTAGTGGAGCGGGTTGCCCGGCGTCAGCTCCGGCGGCGTGCGCGTGTAGGGGAGGATCTTCTCCGCCGGCTTGGTGGTGCAGGCGGCGCCGGCCATGGCGGCGGTGGCCCCGAGGAGCGCGAGGAACTCGCGGCGCGCGAAGCCTTCGGGCGGGAGGTCCGCGCCGGGCGGGAACTCCTGCGACAGCGCCTCGAGGAATCCCGGCGTCCCGGCGCGCTCCTCGGGGCTGCGCCAGTAGTCCGGCTGTGGCCCCGGGTTGCCCAGCACCGGCAGCTTGAATCCGTCCTCGGGCGCGCGGTGGTCGTCGCTCATCGGTGGCAGGTGCTGCAGCTGATGCGGGTGTGGACGCGGTACTGCGTCTTCAGGCGGAGACCCTCGTCCTCGGACTGGCGGACGTAGGTCATGGAGGTGATCTGCTCCTGCGGGCGGAGGTGCTCCTCGGGCGCGCGGTGGCAGTCCAGGCACCACTTCATGGTGAGCGGTTGGACCTGCTGGATGGCCGCCATCTGGTCCACCCGGCCGTGGCAGGTGACGCAGCCCACGCCCTTGTTCACGTGGATGGAGTGGTTGAAGTAGACGAAGTCGGGGAGGTTGTGGACGCGCGCCCAGGGGATGGGGCGGTCGTTGAAGTATTGCTCGCGGACGTAGGCGAGGAGCGGGCTCTTGTTCCACACCTGCGAGTGGCAGTTCATGCAGGTGCCGGTGGGCGGGACCCCCGCGTACGGCGAGCGCTCCACGGTGGCGTGGCAGTAGCGGCAGTCGATACCCTCGTCGCCCACGTGGTGGCGGTGGTCGAACTCGATGGGCTGTTCGGCGGGGGTGAACTGGCCGGTGCCGAACGGGGAGCGGACGTAGATCATCAGCGCCGCGATCCCCAGGGCCGGCGTCGCCAACAGGATCCCCGCCGTGAGTCGGGACACCGTGTTGGTCCAGCGGGGGAAGAGCGCGGGCATACCGGGCGAGGGCGGATTCACATGCCGTGCGAGCGCGAAGTCAACGAAGTCATCCAGGAGTTCACGGCGTTGAACTTCTCGGTTCCGTGAGTGGTGCCCCTTCTGGAGTCGTCAGAACGCGCCGCCGCCGGGGGAGAAGCCGGTCGTGTCGCCCGTCCGGTAGAGCGGGTGGAGGGCGCTCGTCCGGCAGCCGACGGGCACGTGCGCCCGGGGTCGCCATCGGCCCGCCGCCGCGGGGATGCGCATCGTGAGCAGGAGGGTTCGCATGCGCCGTGCGCAGACGCTGACGTTCGTGTTCGGGCTCGTGGTCGCTACCGCGGCGGCCGCGGTGCCGCTGGAATACCCAGAGGGCGCTCTCCGGGGCTTGCCGGAGATGAGGGACTTGCAGGGGCGGTTGCTCGGGCGGGGCAACTTTGCCCAGTGGGTCGACGGAGACGGCATCCACGTCAAGGTCACCTACGACCAGCTCAATGGCGACCGCATCGAGGAGGCGACGACGCTGTCCACCGAGGGCGGAGACCTCGCGCAGCGGGTGTGGAGCTGGCAGCGGGCGAGCGGCGGCCAGGTGGTCGAGCGCTACGCGATGGACTTCGACGCCGGCGAGGGCCGCACGCTGCTGGTGCGAAACGGCAAGCGAGAGGAGCGCCGGGAGCGCGTGCCTGCGGTGAAAGGCCAGACGTTCGCCGGCATCGGCTTCAACTTCGCGCTCAAGAACATCCACCAGCGCCTGGTGCGTGGTGAGCGCGTGGTGCTGGAGGGCGTCGCCTTCACGCCCAGGCCGCGGAAGGCCAAGGTGCTGGTGAGCTCCAGGGGCGTGGAGACGGTGCGCTCGGGCGGCCGCTCGCTGAGGGCGGATCACCTGGTGATCCACCCCCAGGTCCCGCAGGTCGCCAAGCTGTTCATCAACGTGCCCGACAGCCATCTCTGGTTCCTCCGGGGGCGCCCACCCGGGTTCGTTCGTGCAGAGGTGCAGATGCAGTCGCTCGGCGTGGTGCGGATCGACGCCGTCTCCGGCGACGGCACGCCTCCATCAGCGGCGCGCGGCAAGCCGGAACGGTGAGGCGCCTGGCTGCTCGGGCGCTCATCCTGTGACTCCACCCACCGCGTGCGCAGCTTGTTTCGGAAAGGAGCCAATCCATGCCCGAGCAACCAGACCTTCCCCGCCCCGCGCCCATCCCGAACGCGCCGCCGCGACAACCCGGCGTCTACCCCGGCCAAGGCGCGCCGGAGATCCCGAACCGCCCCGGCCCCGACCAGGAGATGCCCTTCCGCCGCGGGCGCCCCGGCCGCGACATCCCGGACTACCCGGAGCGGCCGCACCGCGACTTCCCGACGCAGCCCGGCCGCGTGGACCAGCCGGAGGTACCCGGCGTCCCGCAGCCTCAGCACCAGGAGCCGCCGCCGATGGTGAGCCTGCCGGACTGACGACTGAAACCAGCGGCCTGGGTTCTGCGTAGGATGAGGGCGATGGCCCTCCCCAAGGAACCCCCGTCCTCAGAGATCACCCCGGAGAAGGACTACCTCCGCCGGCGTGAGTTCATCCGCAACGCCGCGCTCCTCACCGCCACCGCCGCCGGAGTAGGCGGAGGTGTGGTGCTGTTGGGGGGCGCGGGGCCGCTGGGGTCGGACGGCGGCGCCAAGCCACCTCCGGTCCAGGGACCTGCAACCGCGCCCTCCGCCGCCAAGGGGAACGAGACCGCCGAAGGCGAGATGGGCACCTACACCAGGAACGCGAAGTACCGCGTGGACGGTGAGAAGGTGAACTCCTTCGAGGAGATCACCCACTACAACAACTACTACGAGTTCGGCACGGACAAGTCGGACCCGGCGCAGAACGCGCACACGCTGAAGACGAAGCCCTGGACCATCCAGGTGGAGGGCGAGACGTCGAAGCCCCGCACCATCGGGATGGAGGACATCCGCCAGTGGTTCCCGCTGGAGGAGCGCGTCTACCGCTTCCGCTGCGTGGAGGCGTGGTCGATGGTGGTGCCCTGGATGGGGTTCCCGCTGGCGGACCTGGTCAAGAAGCTCGAGCCCACGTCGAAGGCGAAGTACGTGGCCTTCACCACGCTGATGCGCCCGGAGGAGATGCCCGGGCAGCAACACGCCATCCTCGACTGGCCGTACATCGAGGGGCTGCGGATGGACGAGGCGACGCACCCGCTGGCGTTCATCGCGGTGGGGCTCTACGGCAAGGAGCTGCCCAACCAGAACGGCGCGCCGCTGCGGCTGGTGACGCCGTGGAAGTACGGGTTCAAGGGCGTCAAGGCGATCGTGAAGATCCGCTTCACGGAGAAGGAGCCGCCCACCACCTGGAACCTCGCCGCGCCCGGCGAGTACGGTTTCTACGCCAACGTGAACCCGGACCACGACCACCCGCGCTGGAGCCAGAAGACGGAGCGGCGCATCGGCGAGTGGCGCCGGCGGCCCTCGCTGCCGTTCAACGGCTACGCGGACCAGGTGGCCAGCCTGTACTCCGGCATGGACCTGCACCGGTACTTCTGATGGCCGCCCCCCACCCATGGCTCAAGCCCGGCGTCATCGCCGGGGCGTGCATCCCGGGCGCGGTGATCGTCGCGCGCGCCGCCACCGGACACCTCGGCGCCAACCCCATCGCGGAGTCGCTCAACCGCTTCGGGCTGTGCGCGCTGATCTTCCTGGTGGCGTCGCTGGCGTGCTCGCCGGTGAAGATGCTCACCGGGTGGACGTGGCCGGTCCGCATCCGCCGCAACGTGGGCGTCATCGCCTTCGCCTACGCGTCCGTGCACCTGCTGACCTATGTCGGGGTGGACCAGGGATTCGCGTGGGGGACGTTGTTCAAGGACGTCCTCAAGCGGCCGTTCATCGCGGTGGGGTTCCTGGCGTGGCTGGGGATGCTGCCGCTGGCGATCACCTCCACCGACGCGATGGTGAAGCGGCTGGGGTTCGTGAAGTGGAAGCAGCTCCACCGGGTGGCGTACGTGGCGGGGGTGCTGGGGGCGATCCACTTCTACATGCGCGTGAAGTCCGACGTGCGCGAGCCGCTCGTCTACGCGTCCGTGGTGGGCACGCTGCTGGTGCTCCGGGTGGTGGACGCCATCCGGCATCCGAAGCCGAAGCCCAAGCCGCGCGCCGCGCCGAGACCGGAGCCGGGGTAGATGCCGGTGCCGGCCCTTCGCCCTGAGTGCATCAGTCGAACCTGATGCAGCGGGTGATGCGTAGCAGCAGCACCAAGACCCAAGGCCGATGGTAAGCTCCAGGCGTGAGCGAAGGCGATCCCCCCAATCCCTGGTACGCGTTGCTCGACAAGCTTCCTCCGGGTCTGGACGAGACGCAGATCGAGGAGAATCTCAAGCTGACCCCTACCGAGCGGGTAGAGAAGATGCGGCGGTTCCTGGAAGCCCTGGAGGACTGGAAGCGCCATGCCCACGGACTTCGGCCGGATCACTCAAGTCCTTAGCGGGGGCGGAGTCGAGTTCGTCCTCGTTGGCGGCTTGGCGCTCACCGCGCTGGGATCGCCCCGCTCGACCGAGGACTACGATGTCTGTTACGGGCGACGGCGCGAGAACCTGGAACGGCTGGCGGCCGCGCTCGGTCCCTTTCATCCCACGCTGCGTGGGGCTCCGCCCGAGCTGCCATTCCATCTGGACGTCCCGACGCTGAGGTTCGGACTCAACTTCACGCTGAACACGGACCTGGGACAGATGGAGCTCGCGAAGAGCGCCGCCGGTCGTCTCAAGGACCTGGGCGATCTCGAGATCATCCGGGCGCTCAAGAAGCGAAGTCCCTGAGCCTGGATGACTGGTCCGCCAGTTCGGCACGAACGGCATTGCGGAGTCCGGGTTAGAAGCGCCCCAGAAGCGGGGATCGACAGCGCCAGCGTCTCGACGACGTTGGACGCCTTTGAAGAGAGCCAGAACCTCATCCGCCGGCCGCGTTCTCCCCGACCCGGGCGTCCAGCCACTGGAGGGCCTCCCGCTCGCTGGTGAACAACTTCGTCTTCTTTCTTCCCTGGATGCGCATGATGAAGTTGATAGTGACCCGGAGCACCGTGCTGGTCACCACCGCAGCCTCCCATCTCTCTGCTTGCTCCCCGCCGACCTTCACGATGGCGGCTCTGGAGTCCGAGGCGATCGAGCTCAGCTCGTGCGTCAGGATCAGGAGGGGCATCCCGTGGAGGCGGCCGCCGGACGCCAGCTGCTGGTAGATCTGCCTGGTGTCCTCAATGGAGAAATCGCCTCTCGCCTCCAGCCGGCAAGCCTGAACACCGCAGGGGAGCTGGAAGAGGGTCGTCTCGTAGGGCATGGAACCCCCTCACCATGATCATAAGGCAGCGCCCCGTTCAGTCCCAGACCAGCAGCCACTTCACCGCCGAGTACACCCCGTAGAACACCCACCCCACCGGCCCGGGCTTCACCGGCCGGGCGAACTGGACGTCCACGGTGGCCATGGCGACGAGGTGGTTGGTCTGGTCGAGCGCCGCCTGGAGCCGTTCGATCTCCAGGGTGATCCGCTCCAGCTCCTTCTCCACCGCCAGGGTCTCGGCGACGTTGGCCGCCTTGGCGAGGATCTCCAGGTACCGCTCACGCGACTTGCGGAGGTTGGTGAGCCGCAGCTCCAGGTCCGCCCTGGCCTCCGTCACGTCCCGCGCCCGGACCTCCTTGTGGTCCACCTGGCCCAGCCCGCCCAGCGCCGTGAGCGCTTCGTCCAGCTTCGGTGAGGGGACCATCAAGGTGATCGCCTCCAGCGACGAGTTGCTGGAGTACCCGCCCAGCTTGGTGGCGATGGCCTCCGCCGCGCCGACGCCTGTCTTCGGGTCCTCGCGGAGCACGCGCATCGAGGCGGTTTTGATCACCGCGCGGTCGGTCTGGTTCTGCCCGTCCTTCCCATCGGTGAGGGCCTGGTCTCGCCGGACCATCTCCGGCTCGGAGGCGGCGCAACCAACGAGGAACAAGAGGGTGAGCGCGGCACAGGAGGGGCGTGGAACGTTCATGCCGCGATGGACGTCCCAGCGCGCGGCTGGGTTCCAGCGCTAATTCACGACGTCCAGGTACCACGCCTGCGAATCGACGCTCGGCATCCCCGCGCCGGGGGCGACCAGCGGCTGCAACTCGTTGGGCATCCGCCACGTCTGCCCGGTGAACTGCATCAACGTCATCGCGTACCGCCCCACCGGCACCCCTTTCAGCACCACCGGCCTCGACGGATCCGCCACGTCCAGCGCCACGCTCTGCACCACCAGCCGCAGCGAATTCACCGGCACCACCGGCCACGTCGCCACCCCATTCACCATCTGGCACTTCGGTTGCCCGGTGCTCCCGTCCACCAGCACTGACAGCACCGACGTGTCGGGCACGATGCCCGCCGCCAGCAGCACCGCGTCCGGCGTGTTGTCCGTGGTCCCGTCCGCGTGCATGTACGTGGGCGGCGTCTGGATGAACGACGGGTACGTCGTGTCCACCACCCCGTCGTGGTCCCAGTCGTTCTCGTCCGTCAGCAGCGCGGGATTATTCGTGTCCGCCTGCTTGCGCACGAACACCCGCGGCCAGAAGTCCGGCTGCCCGTCCCCATTGAGGTCGTCCGCCACGCAGTCGTTGTTCTGGTCGATGAACCGCACCAGGAACGCCGGCGCGCGCTGGTCCACCGGGCCGCCGGAGATCGGCGCGTTCACCACGTCCACCACCTTGCACCGCGGCCCGACGGGGGGGACCGACCCGTTGCAAGCCGGCGCGCTCGCGATGGAGAACTGCTGGCTGGGCGTGGTCGCGGTGTTGATCTGGAACACCGGCCGGTCCACCGGCACCGTGGTGGACGTCGACTGCTGCACCGTGAACGTCACCCCGGTGGCCGCCCCGGTCGCCTTCCCGTCCGGATCCTTGGCGATGGTGATGGTCTGGAACGCCAGCGTGACCGCGTCCACCGCCGCCCCGCCGATGTCGCCGCGGTTCGGCTCGCCCGTCACGCCGTACCACGGGTTGAAGTCGGACACCCGGCACGCCGTCCCGCCCGGCCCGGGGCAGAACGCGTTCTCCGCGTCGAGGAACCCGCGCAACAGGTACGACCCCGGCGGCACCAGGCTGAACGCGTACGGCGCGGTGAACGGCCCGGCGGCGCCCGCCGGCGCGTTCCCGTACAGCTCCTCCCTGGTGATGATGGTGAAGGCCTCGGGACGGCCGGTGCCCGCGGGCGGCGGCGGGCGGGTGGCGTCGAACCGGAAGATCACCAGGTTCCCGCGCGCGGGCCCCGCCACCACCGCGTTCCCGTCGATGCGCGAGTACTGCACGTTCTGCGCGGCGTCCGAGGTGGGCGCCACCGGCGGCAGGTCGCACGCCAGAACCGCGCCCAGCGCCGCCGCGATCACCACCGACCTGCGAAGAACCGGAGTCCCCGTCATGGCGTCACCGAGAGGGTGGCGAAGAAGCGCTGCGAGATGCGGTTGCCGAAGGGATGCTCGGAGTGGGTCGGCCCCAGGTTGGTGCCGATCAACCCCACCCGCACCTTGTCGTCGAGGAACTTGTACCCGATGCGCGCGTTCACCACCGCGTACCCCGACTGCGCGTACGGCGTGAACAAGATCTGGGTCGGGTCCTGAGGCGACGGCTCTCGCTCGATCCACGTGGTGCCGGTGATGAACGACCCGTCGGCGGAGAAGTCGAACCCCACCCGCGTCCGGTACGTCGCCCCCACGTAGACCTTGAACGCCGGCGCCTGCGAGCACGGCGCGCAGGACGACGTGTCCGTCACCCCGGACACGCTCACGTTCTGGAACGCCATCGACGACGCCAGGTCCAACCCGTCCACCGGCGACCACTTCACGCCCAACTCGGCGCCGCGCGCGGTGAACACCCCGTCCTCGTTCTGGAAGGTGGACTGCCCCAGCAGGAACGTCTGCGTCACCGGGTCATACGAGCTCTGCGCGTCCATCCTCACCAGCGGCGAGACGTCGATCAAATCGCGCACGTCGTTCTGATACAGCGACAGGTCCCACTCCAGCCCGAGCGGCGTGTACTCACCTCGATACCCCAGCTCGTACGCCAAGAGCCGCTCCGGCCGGAGGTTGCGGTTGCCCACCGTGAGCGCGGAGGCGCCGTTGATGCCGGGGAGCGGGATGCGGATCTCGGTGTAGTTCTCGAGGATGGTGGGCTCGCGGAACGCGGTGGCCCAGGAGGCGCGCACCGCGTGCCCCTCGAAGGGCGTCCACAGCGCGGAGAACCGCGGCGAGTGCGCGAACCCGGGCTGGCCGTCGTCCAGCAGCGGGTGCCGGTCGATGCGGTAGGAGGCCAGCACCACCACCGGGTTGATGACCCGCCACTCGTCCTGCACGTAGCCGGCGAAGTGCGGCTCGGTCGGGTTCTCGGTCAGGTAGCTCCAGGTGATGTGCTTGTAGCGGGCCTCGGCGCCCACCTGCAGCTTGTGCGCACCGAACAGCGACAGCTCGTGGCTCCAGAGCGCCTCCGCGTCCAGCACGTTGGACGCCAGCTGGGTGTCCAGCAGCCGCTGGCCGATGGGGCTGTACTGGGGGCCCGCCTTGGTGTCGAGGTGGTTCCAGAACAGCTTCACCTTGAGCTCGGACACCGAGACGTCCGCCTTGGTGTAGGCGCCCAGCCCGTCGAAGTAGAAGTTGCGGAGCAGGCCCAGCGGGTACAGCTCCGTGTAGAGCCTGTTCACGCCCGCGGAGACGCCCACGTCCAGGCCCTTGCCGAGCGCGAAGCTGGTGGTGAGGTTGGCGCGCGCGGCCCGCTTCCCCAGGCTGGTGTCGGCCACGCGCGGCGCCACGTCCGGCCGGTCGTCGGCGAAGTCGCGCGACCACTTGTCCTCCTGCTCGAACGCCGCCGAGGCGCGGTAGCGGACGACGCCGTCCGACCCGTAGGCGACGTAGGAGACGCCGCCGGTGTCGCCGGTGCCGGCGATGGCGTTCAGCTCATTCCGGTTCCCGGCCCCGGGCTGCTTGGTGATGATGTTGATCACCCCCAGCATCGCGTTGGCGCCGTAGAGGGCGGAGCCGGGGCCGCGGATCACCTCGATGCGGTCGATCTCCTCCAGCCCCACCGGGATGGCGGGCCAGACGGTGAGGCCGAGGAAGTCCTGGTACTCGGTGCGCCCGTCCAGCAGCACCAGCACCTTGTTCGCCAGGCGCTGGTTGAAGCCGCGGAAGGAGACGTTGGTGGAGCCCACCCCCATCGCCATCACCTCCGCGCCCGGCACCCGGCGCAGCAGGTCGACGATGGTGGTCGCGCCGGAGAGGCGGATCTCGTCCGAGGTGATGACCGTGGTGGCGTTGGGCGCCTCCAGCGTGGACTGCGCGCGCCGCGACGCGGTGACCACCGTCTCCTCGTAGGGCCGGCTCTCCGCGGTGGTGCCCTCCTGCAGCGGCTCGGCGGTCGCCAGCGGCGCCACCTCCAGCGGGCCCTCCGGCTTGGCCTCCGCCCCGGCGTTGGCCGCCTCCGCCTTGTTCACCGCGGCCTCCAGCCGCGTCATCAGGTCGTTCAGCTTCTCCAGCGTCTTCGGGTCCACCGCGGCGACGCTGCCGGGCGGCGGCGGCATGGGGAGCGCGACGCGCCCGCCGGACGAGGTCTTCCCCGTCTCGGGCGGCTTCTCGGGCTTCTCTGGAGGCGCCGCCTCCGCCGTCTCCTTCGCCTTCAGCGTCTCCTCCAGGCGCGCCACCGTGGCCCGCACCTGCCCGACGTCCGCGGGGTTGGAGGCGAGGTAGCGGCGGTAGTACTCCACCGCCTCCTTCACCTTGCCCGCGTCGAGGTACGCGCGGGCGATGTTGTAGAGCACGTTGGGGTGCGGCTTGATGGCGTACGCCTCGCGCAGCTCGCCGATGCCCTCGTCGAACGAGCCCTTGGCGATGAGCCCCATCCCCTTCTGGAAGTGACGTTTCGCCTCGATGCGGGCGTCCGCGAGCGCCACCGCGGGCAACGCCAGCGCGAGCGCCGCGAGCAGCGCCTTCGACCGGTTGGCCACGAATTTCACTGGTAGGGGTCGTCCTTGTAGCCGGGAGCGTTGGTGTTCTTCTTCTTCTGCTGGGTGGTCGGCGCGGGGGCCTTCTTGCGCAGCTTCTGGGACATCACCACGTCACCGGAGCCGGCGGCGGTGATGCTCAGGTTCTCGTAGCCGCTCTTGGTGAGGACGAGCTCCGCGGAGGCGGTGCCGTCGCCGCCGGGCGCGCGGGTGAACTCCAGCGGCGTCTCGCCCAGCGCCTTGCCGTCCTCGGTCACCGTGGCGCCCTGCGGGTCGGAGTCGATCTTGAACTTCACGCTCGCGGCGGCGGCGGTGGTCGGGGTGGTGCCCGTCGTCTTGTCCGGCGGCGCCTGCGTGGTGCCGGTGGCGCCGGTCGTGGTGGCCGTTCCCGTCGTGCCGGTGGTTCCCGTCGTCCCCGTCCCCACGGGCGTCTTGCCACCCCGGACCGGCGACTCCGGGCGGGTGAGGGCCCACATCACGCCCAGCCCCAACAGCACCGAGCCGCCGAAGATCGCCACCTGCAGCGCGCGCGCGCGCTTCTTCGGGAGCTCCGTCGTCGGCACCACCGGGTCCGTCGCGTCCACGTCCACCACGAGCTGGCTGAACGCGCCGGAGGAGGGGCGGCTGTGCGGGCCCGTGGGCGGGCGCACGTGCGGGCCGGTGGGCGGCTTGTTGGTGATGTGCGGGCCCGACGGCCCGAGGACGTGCGGCCCCGAGGGGAGCTTGCGCGGCCCCGTCTGCACCTTGCCCATGGGCCCGGACTGGCCGGGCTGCGGCATGGGCGGCGGGGTGGGGGCGGGAATGCCGTTCTGGAAGCGCGGGCCGGAGAACAGCCCGCTCATCCCCGCGGCGGAGGAGGCGCGGCGCATCCCCTCCAGCAGCTCGTCCATCGTCTGGTAGCGCTTGGCCGGATCCTTCTCCAGGCACTTGAGCACCACCGCCTCCACCTCCGGCGGGATGTCCAGGTCGGGCCGCACCTCGTGGAAGGGCGGCGGCGGCTCCTTCATGTGCTTGACGATGACGTCGATGGACTGCTCGGCCACGAAGGGCGGGCGGCCCATCATCATCTGGTACATCACCACGCCCAGCGAGTAGATGTCCGACCGCGGGTCGGCCAGGTTCCGCGCCTGCTCCGGCGCCATGTACTGCGGCGAGCCGAGGAACACGCCGGCCTGGGTGAGCTCCGCGGACGCCGCCTCCTTCGCGTGCGGGCTGTCCGACTGGAACGACTTCACCAGCCCGAAGTCGAGGACCTTGACCAGGTCGTGGTCCGTCTCCTCGTTGCAGATCATCACGTTCGCGGGCTTGAGGTCCCGGTGGATGATCCCCGACTTGTGCGCCTCGCGGAGGGAGCGGCAGACCTGCTGCGCGATGTTCAGCGACCGCGACCACTCGACGGAGCCCTCGGTGGCCACCACCTGCGCGAGCGTGATGCCCTCCACGTACTCCATCGCGATGTAATAGATGTTGTCTTCGGTCTTCCCGTAGTCGATGACGGTGATGGTGTTCGGGTGCTTCAGCTTGGAGGTGACGGACGCCTCCAGGAAGAAGCGGCGCTGGAAGCCGGGGTCGCGCTTGGAGTCGTAGTTGGCGTTGAGGACCTTGAGCGCCACCAGCCGGTCCAGCGGCGCCTGCACCGCCTTGTAGACCGTGCCCATCCCGCCCGCGCCGAGCTTCTCGACGATCCGGAAGCGCCCGTCGAGCGTCTTGCCGACGAGGGGATCGGGGTGGGCGTTGGTGCTCGCCCGGGCGGCGGTATCACTCTCCACGTGGGGTGTCCCCTGTGGTGAAGCGGCCTAAGATGTACCACGGTTCGGTCCTCCCCGGCGTTTTCCCCGGGCCCGCCTGGTCGGCAGGCGAGCCTGTGGTCGCGCAGGGTTATGGGTACTTCTCGCTCCGGGGGCTAAACTCCCCCGCTCTCACCCGGGATGCGGATGTGAAGGAACTCCAGATAAACGGGAAGCGGCTGTGGGACGCCCTGATGGCCCTGGCGGAGATCGGGGCCTACCAGGACGAGCGCACCGGGCTCAAAGGCGTCAACCGCTTGGCCCTCACGGACGCGGACGCGCAGGGGCGCCGGCTGGTCAAGCGATGGTTCGAGGAGGCGGGGCTGGAGGTGCGGGTGGACCGCATCGGCAACGTCATCGGGCGGCGGCGGGGGAAGCGGGGCGGGGACGCGCCGGTGATGAGCGGTTCGCACATCGACAGCGTGCCCACCGCGGGCGCCTTCGACGGGTGCCTGGGCGTGCTGGGCGCGCTCGAGTGCGTGCGGACGCTGAACGACCTCGGGGTGGAGACGGAGCGGCCGCTGGAGGTCGCCTTCTTCACCGACGAGGAGGGCTGCCGCTTCGGGACCGACATGCTGGGGAGCGCGGTGGCGGTGGGGCGGCTGGAGTTGGAGACGGCCTATGCTCTGAAGGACCGCGACGGCGTCACCGTGCGCGCGGAGCTGGAGCGGCACGGGTTCCTGGGCACCGCCCCCGAGCGATTGACCCCGCCCCACGCCTACGTGGAGTGCCACATCGAGCAGGGGCCCATCCTCCGCGCCGCCAACATGGACCTGGGCGTGGTCACCGGCGTGCAGTCCATCAGCTGGCAGGAGGTGAGCATCACCGGCAAGTCGGCGCACGCGGGCACCACGCCCATGTCGCTGCGCGCGGACGCGGGGCTGGCCGCGGCGCGGATCGCCGTCCGGCTGCACGAGATGGCGCTCTCCGGGAGGTACGGGGAGATGCGCGCCACCATGGGCGCGGTGCAGCCGCATCCGGGGATGGTGAACATCGTCCCCGGAAGGACGCGGTGCACGGTGGACCTGCGCAACCCGGACGACGCGATGATGGCCGCCGCCGAGAAGGACCTGGAGGCGTTCTACCGGTCGCTGGAGAAGGAGATGAACGTGACCATCTCCTGGCGGCAGACGGCGCGCACGCCGCGGATCGGGTTCTCGGAGCAGGTGCAGGCGGTGCTCGCGCGCCACATGGACGCGGCGGGCCACGAGCACCAGCGCATCATGAGCGGCGCGGGGCACGACGCGCAGGAGATCGCTTCGCTCTGCCCGACGGCGATGATCTTCGTGCCGGGTGAGTACGACGGCATCAGCCACAACCCGCGCGAGTACTCCACCCCGGAGGCGTGCACCCGCGGGGTGAACATCTTGTTGAAGGCGCTGGTGGAGCTCGCGTCGTCGTAGCGCCGGTTCCGTTCACCCGCGCATCCAGCGCCAGAGCGAGCCGAGCCCCGGGAACAGCCGCAGCCGCGCGGAGTGGATCCGCTTCACCGCCGGCCCGCGGATGCGCGCCGCCAGCTCGTCCAGCAGCGTGCGAGCCGCGCCGCCTTCGCCGTTCGCCTTGAGGAGCCGCGCCAGGGCGATGGTCGCCTCGATGTGCGTCACGTCGTAGCTCAGCGCCTGGCGGAGGAACTTGAGCGCGGTGGGGCGGCCCTTCTTGCCCTTGAACCTGGCCGCGCCGCTCATCAGCGCCTTGATGCCCTCCGCCTTCCGCCCGCGCTCCTGGTGCAGCCTCCCCAGCGTCTCCCACAGCTGCGCCTCCATCGGGAAGGCGGCGGTGGCCTGCACGTACAGGGCGATGGCGCGGTCCACGAAGCCGCGCTGGATGTACGCGTCGGCGGCGGCCCGGAAGTCCCTCAGCGCCTCCTCGCGCTCCTTCAGCTTCACCAGCAGCGGGGCAATCTTCGCCAGGACGTCCGCGTCCTTCGGGTCCAGCAGCAGCACCTTGCGGTACTCCGCCACCGCCTTGGCGTACTTCCCCTTCACGCGGAGCTGGTCCGCGGCCGCCAGCACCTCGCCGCGGTCGATCTTCGCCCCGGCCTTGGGTTTCGCGCCCCCCGCCATTTCCGGGGTTCTACTCTACGCAATTGCGTTTGCGCGGCGATCCGTTCGTGCCAGATTCCGCGTCCCATGACTCCTGTGACGCGGACGCGTTCCTGGGCATGGGGTGTGGGGCTCGCGGCGGCGCTCCTGGCGAGCGCGGCGCACGCGCAGGCGGCGGAGAAGGGCGCCGACTCCGGCGACACCGCCTGGATGCTCATCTCCTCCGCGCTGGTGCTGCTGATGACGCCCGGCCTGGCCCTCTTCTACGGCGGCATGGTGCGCAAGAAGAACGTGCTGGCCACGTTCATGTACTCGCACTTCGCGCTCGCGCTGGTGACGGTGCAGTGGATCTGCTTCGGGTACTCGCTGGCCTTCGGGAAGACCCACGGCGGGCTCATCGGCGGCGGGGACTACCTGTTCCTGGAGGGCGTGGTGCCCCAGCTCAAGGGCTCCATCCCCCACCTGGCCTTCATGGCGTTCCAGGTGAAGTTCGCCATCATCACCCCCGCCCTCATCTCCGGCGCCTTCGTGGAGCGGATGAAGTTCTCCGCCTACGTCCTGTTCACCCTGCTGTGGTCCACGCTCGTCTATGACCCGGTGGCGCACTGGACGTGGGCGGAGGGCGGGTGGATGGCGAAGCTGGGCGTGCTGGACTTCGCCGGCGGCACCGTCGTGCACTGGACCGCCGGGCTCTCCGCGCTGATCTGCGCGCTGGTGGTGGGCAAGCGGCTGGGCTACGGGCGCGAGCGCTACTTCCCGCACAACCTCACCATGACCGTGACCGGCGCCGGGCTGCTCTGGTTCGGGTGGTTCGGGTTCAACGCGGGGAGCGCGCTCGCCGCCGGGCAGAACGCGGCGCTGGCGTTCGTCACCACGCACATCTCGGCGGCGGCGGCGGCGATGTCGTGGGTGGTGGCGGAGTGGGTGCTGCGGCGGAAGCCGACGCTGCTGGGCTTCGTGTCCGGGCTGGTGGCGGGGCTGGTGGCCATCACCCCGGCGGCCGGCTTCGTGAGCCCCATGGCGGCGCTGGTCATCGGGCTGTTGGCGGGCCTCGTCTGCTACGGCGCGGTGCTGCTCAAGGAGCGGCTGCACTACGACGACTCCCTCGACGCGTGGGGCGTGCACGGCGTGGGCGGAATGCTGGGCGCGCTGCTGGTGGGGGTGTTCTCGCAGAAGGCGCTCAACCCGGCGGGGGCGGACGGGCTGCTGTCCGGCGACCCGTCGCTGCTGGGGAAGCAGGCGCTGGGGATCCTCGCGGTGGGCGCGTACACCGCGGTGGTCACGGTGGGGATCCTGTTCGTGGTGAAGAAGACCGTGGGCCTGCGCGTGAGCGAGGACGAGGAGCGCGAGGGCCTGGACGCCACCCAGCACGGCGAGGCCGGGTACGCGTAGTCGCGCCGGCGGTGGCTGGACGGGTGGTCAAAAGACCCGGCGTCGCGGCAATTGAAGCGCCGGGAGCGGGGGCGTAGGAAATGCGTCGGAGGAACGCCCGATGACCGCTGCCGCCGCGACCGTGACCCCGATCTCCGCCGCCTCGAAGTTCCGCGCCATCCAGCTGGTGGGCAAGGGCGCCGCCCGCGACGTGCTCAAGCTGGTGGAGCTGGACAAGCGCGAGCCCGGCCCCGGCGAGGTGCGGGTGCGCGTGATCTCCACGGGCGTGGGCTTCACGGACGTCATCATGCGGACCGGGAACTACCCGTACGCGCCGAAGTACCCGTTCACGCCCGGCTACGAGACGGTGGGGGACGTGGACGCGGTCGGCCCGGGCGTGACCGCATGGAAGCCGGGCGACCGCGTGGCGGCGCTCACCGTGTACCGCGGCTACGCCGAGTACGCGTACCTGGACGCGGCGGACCTGGTGCGCGTGCCGCCCTCGCTGGACCCGGGCGAGGTGGTCTGTCTCATCCTGAACTACGTCACCGCGTACCAGATGCTGCACCGGTCCGCGGCCGTGCGCGCCGGGCAGTCGGTGGTGATCACCGGCGCGGCGGGCGGCGTCGGCTCGGCGCTGCTGGAGCTGGGGAAGGTGGCGCAGCTGGGGAAGATGTACGGCGTGGCGTCGGCGGGGAAGCACAAGGCGGTGGAGGCCCAGGGCGGCATCCCCATCGACTACCGGTCGCAGGACTGGGTGGCCGCCATCCGCGCGCGCGAGCCGGCCGGCGTGGACGCGGCGTTCGACGCCATCGGCGGGAGCATGCTCGGCGGCTGCCACCGGCTGGTGCGCAAGGGCGGCGTCCTGGTCGGCTACGGCTCCACCGGCGGCGGCCAGGCGAAGGCGCTGGGGACGTTCGCGCGGCTGGGTTGGTACTACGTCCTCCCCGACGGGCGGCGCGCCACCTTCTACGGCATCACCATGAAGTACCGGAAGGACCGCGGGCCGTTCCACGAGGACCTGCCCAAGCTGATGGCGCTGCTGGAGAAGAAGCAGCTCAAGCCGGTGATCGCCGCGCGGATGCCGCTGGCGGACGCGGTGAAGGCGCAGGAGATCGTCGAGCAGGGGCAGGTCACCGGGAAGATCGTCCTCGACTGCACGCGCTAGAATGCGCGGATGGAGCCGGCCGGCGATCCCCGGGCGCGGGCCATCCAGCGCGCGTCCGAGGCGCTGGAGCGGCTGGGCGCGATGCGCGACGACCCCGAGCGCCGCCGCAAGCTGGTCATCCGCGTCGACCTGTTCCTGTGGAAGTTCCTCAAGCTGCGCTGGGGCGACGCGCACCGCTTCTTCGCCGCGGTGGAGCCGATCGAGGCGATGGAGCTGCTCCGCCACCGCTTCGAGGTGGGCCGCACGCTGGTCTTCCTCTCCGAGCGCCAACACGACGACGAGTGGGAGAACACGCTCACCGTGGGCGTCTCGCTGCTGTACGCGGCGATGCGGCAGTGCCAGGCGCGCGGCTTCGAACCCTCCAGCGCCGGCCTGTTCACGCTGCAGCGGATGCTGGAGCAGGCGGTGGAGGGCGTGGACGACCTGCGGGACCTGCTGGAGGTCGGCGCGCCGCTGTGAGCGCTACTCGCGCAGGAAGATCCGGCGCTCGCCGGGCGTGAGCTCGCGGCCGGATTCGAGAACCTCGAGCTGCTTCGCCTTCGGCGCCCAGGCGAGATCGCCTTGACGCTCTCCTTGCCGGCGCTGGCGTGCGAGAGGAAGACCTCGGGTCTGGGCATGCCTCAGCGGTCCTCCGGTTGGGCGGGCGGCGACAACCCCAGCCAGTCGAAGAAGGCGTCCGTGCGGACCGGCCGGCCCAGGAACGACCGGAGCAGCGCCTCCGGCTCGGCGGTGGCGCCCGGCTCCAGCACCGTTCGCCGGAAGCGCAGGCCGACCTCGGGGTTGGTGAGGCCCCCGCGCTGGAACGCGGTGGCCATGTCCTGCGCCCAGATGCGCGACCACGTGTAGCCGAAGTACAACCCGTCGTAGCCGTTCACCTCCTGCAGCAGGCTGGCCTCCGGGACGCCGCCCGGCACCGTCGTCAGCGGCGTCGTCTTCCCCCACAGGTCGGACCACAGCGCGGTGGGGTCCTTCACCTCCGCCGGGCCGTTGATCTGCAGGTCGTACAGGGCGAGGAACACCTGCCGGGTCCAGGTCACGCCGGCGGACGCGCGCCGGAGCCCGGCCAGCTTCTGCGCCAGCGCCTCGGGCAGCGGCTCCCCGGTCCGGACGTGGCGGGAGACGCGGCGGAGGGTGGCCGGGTCCCAGGCCCACGCCTCGAAGAGCTGCGACGGGGCCTCCACAAAGTCCGCCCGCCCTCCCTGCGGCCCGTTGAGCGAGGCGTAGGGCGCGGCGGCGAGGAGGGCGTGCGCCAGGTGTCCCAGCTCGTGGAAGAGGGCGACCACGGCCGGGTGCCCGAACAGCGCGCGTTCGCCCGGCGCGGCGCGAGGGGCGCTGCCGAAGATGGCGGCCACCGGCAGCACCCGGCCTCCACCCGGCAGCGAGCGCCCGAGGCGGATGGGGAACGAGGCGGAGAAGAGGGGCTTCCCCTCGCGCGCCTCGAGGTCCAGGTAGCACCATCCCAGGAGCGCGCCGCTGGCCGCGTCCTTCACCGCGTACCCGGTCACGCCCGGAGCCCAGGCGGATGCCAGCTGGACGGGCTCGAAGCGCAGGCCGAGCACCTGCTCGAACACGCCCAGCGCCGCGGGGACCACCACGTCCAACGGGAAGTACTGGCGCACCGCCTCCGGATCCACGGCGAAGGAGGACTCCTCGAAGCGCGACTCGTAGAAGGCGTAGTCCCAGAGGGCGAACGGCCCCGGCTCTCCGGCGGCGGTCTTCAGCGCGGCGAGCGTCGCGACCTCCGCCCGCGCCCGCGGAAACAGGGCGGTGCCCAGCTGGCGGGCCATGGGCCGCGCGCGCTCCGGCGTCCGGACCGAGGTGGTCTCCAGTCGGTACTCGGCCCAGCTCAGGTAGCCCAGGAGCCTCGCCGCCTGCCGCCGGAGCGCCAGCACCCGCTGGAGCCGGTCCATGTTCGCCGACCCGCCGCTTTGGTAGAGGGCGCGCACGTAGCGCTCGCGCGCGCTGGAGGGCCGGAGGTTCCTCAGCACCAGGTCTCTGGTGGAGGGGTCTGCCGGGACCCGCACGGACTTGCCGGACTTCTTCAGCGTCTTGGCGAAGGAGGGCGGGAGCGAGGCGGCCTCCTCGGGGGAGAGGTCGATGGCGGCCTTCAGCTGGTCCTCGTCCGTCGCATGGGTGAACTCGGACTCCAGCTGGTGGATCTGGTCCAGGAGACTGGTGAGCTGGGCGCGCGCCTGCGGGTCCAGCGCGGCGCCGCCCTGGCGTCCGCGCTCCACGTAGCGCTGGGCGAGCGCGCGGTCGGCGGTGGACTCCGCGGATTTCCGGGCGGCGAGGGCCGCCGTGTACAGCGTCGGGTTCGCCCCCAGCTCCACCGTGAACCCTTCGAGCGACTTCATGCAGGCCTCTGCCGCGCCGCGCAGCGGAGGCGGGGCGACGGAGGCCAGCATCCAGTCGGGGCCCAGCGCCTCCTGGAGATCCGCCGCCGCCGTCTCCACGGCGATCAGCCGCTCGAGCGGAGGCGGACCCGCACTGGACTTGTCGTCCGTCGCCAGCGCCGCCTTCACCCGCGACCGCGCCCGCGCCAGCTCCGACTTGCAGGTGGAGGCGATCTGGTCGGGGGTGCGCTTCCAGTCGATGCCCGGCCTGGTGGGCGGGGGCGGCGGCGTGGCGGAGAGGAGGATGAGGGCGGTCGTGAGCAACATCCGGGCGGCCTCCAGTGGAGGGATTCTGACACCAGGTCGCGTGGTGCGCTCCTGGCCGCCGTGCCGTGAATGGCGCCCTGAAGAGTTGCGCCAGGCCCAGGGACCGACAGAATCCAGGGATGCGCGACTGGATCCTCCTCGTGGCGGCGCTTGGGGCGGCCTGGACCGCCGCGGCGCGGGCGCAATCCGACGGCGGCGCCCCGGCGGCGCCTCCTCCACCCGCTCAGATCGTCATCGTCCCCGAGCAAGGTGCGTCCCCCGACGGCGGCGGCCCGGCGCTGGCGACCGACGTGCCCACGGCGGACGGAGGGGTGGCCGCCGGCGAGCCCGACGCCGGCCCCCAGGAGGAGATCATCCTCCTCGTCCCGAAGAAGCCGCCCCCGCCGCCGGAGCCGCCGAAGCAGTTCAAGGTCACGGTGATGCACACGCCGCGGCCCCGGGTGGAGTGGGGCCAGGCGAGCCTGGAGCTGGGCATCGGGACCGGCATCTACGTGGCGGGGTCCGCCGTGCTCTTCATCGGCGAGCTGGTGCCGATCTTCCTCGCCGACCGGGTGTTCAACTCGCGGCCGGTGGCGAACGGGATGGTGGACGTGTTCGCGCTGGCCAACGCCATCGTCCTGCCGTTCGCCTCCACCATCGCCATCGGGCGGGTGAAGGACTACAGCCGCCATTACGAGCTGGAGGGGCTGGGGTGGTGGGCGACGTACGGCACCGGCCTCGGGCTCCAGCTCCTCTCCGCCGCCGTCACCATCGCCACCGGCCTGGACGTCGACAACTACCTGCTGGCGCCGCACACGGTGGTGTTCGGCATCCTCACGCCCATCTCGCAGACGGTGGTCGCGCAGGTGCTGGCCACGCCCCGCGACCCCCTGGCGCCGCTGGAGGGCATGACGCGCCTGTCGCCCGTGCTGCTGGATCCGAAGGGCCGGCCGATCCCCATCGTCCGCCTGGTGAGCATCAACTTTTGAGCTGGGTCGCGACGATCGCCTGCGCGGTGATGGTGGCGCAGACCCCCGGGTACGAGCAGCAGCTCGTCACCTGGGGCCTGGAGAAGACCCAGCGCGAGGTGGAGCCCGCGCCCGAGGGGAAGCGGGTGGAGGAGATCCTCGTCGCCTCCGAGGACATCGTCGCCCGGAGCGACCCGTATCCGCAGCTGCTCAACCTGGTGCACGTGCGGACCCGGGAGCCGGTGGTGCGGGCGGAGGTGCTGCTGCGCGTGGGGGAGCCGTACACCGCCCAGCTGGCGGCGGAGACCGAGCGCAACCTGCGCAAGCTGTTCATCCTCGCCACCGCGGTGGTGCTGCCGGTGAAGGCGCGCGCGCCGGACGCGGTGAGCGTGCTGGTGATCACCAAGGACCTGTGGAGCATCCGGCTCAACAGCGAGTTCTCGCTGGTGGAGGGGACGCTGCTGCAGCTGCTGCGGATCCGGCCCACGGAGCAGAACTTCCTCGGGCTCAACAAGCGCGTGTCGCTGGACTTCTTCCTCAAGCTGGACACGGTGTCGCTGGGGGAGGTGCTGGTGGACGAGCGGTTCCTCGGGACGGGTCTCCGGCTGGTGCAGGACGCGAGGGTCATCCTCAACCGGCAGAGCGGGGCCGTGGAGGGGTCGCAGGGGGAGGCCGCGGTGCAGCTGCCGCTGCGCACGCTGGATTCGACGTACGGGTACCAGGTGCGGGCGGCGTGGCTGGTGCAGCGGGCGAGGGTGTTCCGCGGCGCGAGCGTCAGCCAGCTCCCGTACCCCAGTGTGGACGCGCCGGAGGCGCTGCTCCCCTACGTCTACGCCGAGCGGTCCCTCTCCGGGAGCGCGTCGTACACGTGGTCGTTCGGGCACGCGCTCAAGGCGAACGTGACGCCGTACGTGGCCGGGTTCGTGGAGCGGGCGGCGGCGCCGGCGGAGGAGGGGCTCACGGACGAGCAGAAGGACTGGCTGGGGTGCCATTACTTCCCGAGGAACCAGGGGGCGGTCTACGCGGGCGCGGCGCTGCAGGCGTACGAGGCGCGGTACGCGGTGCTGAGGAACGTGAGGACGTTCGCCATCTCGGAGGACTTCCAGCTGGGGCACTCGGTGGTCGCGGAGGCGCGGTGGGCGCCGCTGCAGTACGCGGAGGCGGGCGTGTCGGCGCAGTACCGGTGGCTGGGATGGGATGACCTGCTCACGGTGTCGGCGGGCGCGGCGGCGCGGTACCAGCCCGGGGACCTGGGGTGCGGGGAGACGGGCGGGTGGGCCAACCAGCGCGTGGCG
>DASRBA010000385.1:0-44023 GCA_035637895.1 Myxococcaceae bacterium | reverse complement strand
TTCTTCACGATCTCCACGCCGATGTGCCGGGCGGTCTGGAAGCCGAAGGTGTAGACCTCCGGCGGCAGGTCGAGGTCGTTGTCGATGGTCTTGGGGACGTGGACCACCTGGATCTGGCCCCTGGAGCGTTCGGCCAGCTTGTAGGCGGAGAAGGAGGTGTCGTCTCCGCCGATGGTGATCAGCTTGCCCACGTCCAGCCGGAGCAGGGAGAGGAGGACGTTCTCCATAGCCGCCTCGCTCTTGGTGGGGTTGGCGCGCGCGGTGCCGATGTGCGAGCCGCCCCGGAAGTGGATCCGGCTCACGTCGTGGATCTCCAGCTTCTGGACGTGGCTGACGTCGCCCTCCATCAGGTGTTGGAAGCCGTCCTGGATGCCGATGACGTCGTACCCGGCCAGGCTGGCGCGGATGGTGGCCGCGCCGATGACGGCGTTGATCCCCGGCGCCGGTCCTCCACCCACCAGCAGCGCCAGCTTCTTGTTCGGTGCCATGGGCTTCCCCTCCGTCGAGAGAGGGGCGGACCGTACCAAATGCGCGGCTCAGTTCATCGGGTGGAAATCGTCGTGCACGGTGACGAACCCTGCGTCCTCCGCCAGGCTGGCCGGGGTGAGCACCTCCCGGTCCAGCGGGACGGCGTCCCCGTAGCGGGCGCGGGCGGCGGCGAGGATGGGGGCGATGTCCAGGTCTGCGATCCGCTGCATCCGGCCCGCGCTCAGGCGCGCCCCGCGCTGGTACGCCTTGGCCACCAGCTCCGAGCAGTAGATGCGGTCGTCGCTCCACTCGAACCGGGCGTCGTACCGCTTGCCCAGGAACGCGCGCGCGGCGCTCACCACCGCCGCGCCGGCCTCGGGGGTGAGGTCGCGGCGGCGCAGCGCGGTGTAGCGCCGGCCGTCCCCGCGGCGGATCCACGCGGCGATGGGCGTGCGGGAGACCTTGCCCAGGGCCTCGATGACGAACACCCCGTCCGGCGCCACCTCCACCAGCCCGGAGTGGGAGTAGGGGGAGTGGGTGGCGATCTGGATGGCGGTGGACTGCGCGGAGGCGGAGGTCTGCAGGACCACGTCTCCATTGCGCCACTGGGGGGCCGGGGAGCGCGGCGGGGGAGACGCGGAGGCGGCCGGCCGAGCGGCCAGGAGGACGCAGCAAAGCAGGGCGATTCGCATGGTGCCCGGCGGGTTGCGACGGGCGTGCCGGCCGCCGGAAGGGGCACCGGGGACGCCCCCGATGTCGGACCGCGCCGAGGTCGTCGGCCGGTTGCGACGCCCGTCCCTTCGCTCGGTAGGATGCGGCCCGAGGACGTCCCCGGATGTCGGACCGCGCCGAAGCGCTCACGCTGGCCAAGAAGCTCCACGCCTTCGCCTGGAGCGCGGAGATCATGCGGAAGGCGGCGGCGCGCGAGCTGGCGGCGCGGCACCCGGTGGACGCCACCGAGCTGCTCCAGCACCTGATGGAGCTCAACGCGGAAGGGCACGAGCCCGCCCGCTGCGCGCTCCGGGCGGTCACCGCGGCGCTGTCGCTGGAGGCGGCCTCGCTCCCGGAGGCGGCGGCGCTGCGGCGGATGGCGGAGACGCAGTCGCTGGACGGGGTGGCGGCGCTGTTCGCGGACGGGCCGGCGAAGAAGGAGATGACGGTGGACGCGGCGGCGCGCGCGGACGCCCGCGCCTTCACCGAGTCGCTGGGGCACCTGAAGACCAAGGCGCGCAGCACGCGCGACCCGGACCAGCTGGCCCGGTTGGTGATGGCCTCCAACAACCCGGCGGTGGTGCGCAACGCGCTGATCAACCCGCGGCTCACTGAAGAGATGGTGGTGCGCATCGCCGCCCGGCAGCCGGCCCGCCCGGAGGCGCTGCTGGAGATCTGGAGGTCCCCGCGCTGGTCGGCGCGGCCGGCGGTGCGGCGCGCGCTGGTGTTCAACCCCTACCTGCCGCCGGAGCTGGGCGCCAAGATCGTCCCGTTGCTGACCACGCCGGAGCTGCAGGAGCTGGCGACCTTCGAGAGCGCCCACCACGCCCTGCGCGACCAGGCGAAGCTCCTGCTCAAGGATCGCCGGGCCTGAGCGGAGCGGCCGTCACTTCGCCCCGGACTCGCGGGCGCGCTCATCCAGCCACCGGATGGCCTCCGCCTCGGTGGTGAACATCTTCCGCCGGGTGCTCTTGCTCACGCGCAGGATGAAGTTGCCGGTGACGCGGAGCAACGGGCTGGTCACCACGACGGCGAACCACTCGGTGGTGGAGGTCTCCTTCCAGCCGCCGAAGATGGAGCGCGCCTCCGGGGTCGTCTCCTTCACCTCCTGCGTCAGCACCAGCCCGGGCACGCCGTGCAGCGGCCCGCCGGTCTCCCAGTTCCCCATGGCGGAGCGCGCCTCGTGCCCTTCGAAGACGCCGCTGATCTTCACCCGGGCGGCGCGCGCCCCGCAGGGGAGCGTGAACGTGGAGATCTCGTAGGGCATGGCCTAGCGCTTCTGGCCGGGCAGCTCGCGCGAGGACTTGGGCGTCACGTCCACCAGGTCCTCGCCCTTGGAGGCGCGCTTGAAGGAGTAGACGAACTTGCCCACCGCATTGCCCAGCTTCCCCATCCGCGAGGCGGAGAAGATGACCACCACCACGAAGGCCAGGATGATGATCTCGCCAGTGCCGAGCCCCATGAGCGACAGCCTAGCAGGAGGCCTTGGTCCGTGCTGATCCTCGCCCACCGCGGCGCCTCCGCGGACGCGCCGGAGAACACCATCCCCGCCTTCCAGGAGGCGGTCGCCCAGGGCGCAGACGGAATAGAGCTGGATGTCATGCGCTGCGGCACCGGCGAGGTGGTGGTGGTCCACGACGAGCGGCTCGGCCGCCTGACCGGCCAGGACCTCAACGTCTGGCGGACGCCGCTTTCCCAGCTCCGGCAGCTGGATGTAGGCCGGTACCTCGGGTTCAAGGTCTCCGCCTTCATCCCCACGCTGGAGGAGGTGTTCGCCGCGCTGCCGGCGGGCTTCCTGGTGAACGTGGAGCTCAAGTGCGCGTCGATCGACGACGCGGGGCTCGCCTACGCGGCCGGCGAATACCTCGTCCGCAACGCGCTGATGGACCGGGTGGTCGTCTCCAGCTTCAACTCGGTCTGCCTGTGGAAGCTGGCGTGGTCGTTCCCCCAGCTCCGGCGCTGCTGGCTGATCGACCCGGAGCGGCCCTTCTGGTTCGAGAACCTGTTCACCTCCCTGTGCGCCAACTTCTCCGCGAACCCGCGGTACGACGCCGTCACCGGGCCCCGGATGCGGCGCTGGAAGAAGGCCGGGCTGCAGGTCCAGGCGTGGACGGTGGATGACCCGGCCGAGGCGCGGCGGCTGCGCGACCTGGGCGTCGACTACTGCATCACCAACCGCCCGCGCCAGCTCCGCGACGCGCTCAAAGACTAGCGGGCGCGCCAGACCTCGATGCCGCCGGCGCCGTTGCCCACCGCGAAGTCCAGCAGCTGCTGGCCGGTGACGGCGATGGGCGCGTTCTTCAAGAGCGGGTCGGCGAGGATGTACTTGCCGTCGGCCTGCTTGCCGATCACCGCGACGAAGTGGCCGCCGTTGCCGTTGGCCAGGTAGTTCCCCTTGGCCCGCTCCTTGGCGCCCCACGCGCCCCACGGGTTCTGCCCGCCCAGGATGCACGGGTTGCCGCGCGCCAGCGCCTGGTCGATGCCCTGCGTGCCCCACACCAGGTCGCTGTTCGCGCCCGCCGCCTTCAGCCCGCGCCGGAGCGTGTTCCAGTCCATCAGGTGCGACTGGTTGCCGTCGCGCCCGTCGCACAGGTCGCGCATGTAGTCGATCGCCTTGGGCGCCTCCTTGGGCGACGGCTGGTTGATGATGCCCAGCGAGGTGAGGGCGATCACCCCCGAGGTCGGGCCGCAGTCGGCGTAGCCCATCTCGTGCCCGCCGGCGTTGTACGGGGACGGGCCCCACTGGGTCATGTGGAGCTTCTTCGCCTCGTCGATGGTCTTGGCCGGGCCCAGCGCTCCCCTGGGCGGGAAGTCGACCGGGCCCTGGAAGGTGTCCCGCCCGCGCGCGGCCGCCGGGCCGAAGCCGTTGCCGTTGGTCGGGGCAGGGCGATTCGCAGGCCCCGAGACGGGGAGGGCGGGGCGAAGCTGGACGGGACGGGAAACGGGCAGCGCCGAGGTGGCCGGCATGACTTTCTCCAGGATGTGGTGACGCGCCCGAAGGTGTTGTCGTCCGCCGCTGTTTTTCGGTGGCTGCCAAGAAGATGGACAGCGCGCCGCGAATTCTTTTTCGAAACGTAAAGAGTCGCGCGAGTGGAGAAGATCAGCTTCTCGACCGATAAAAGAAGTGCGGCCCCGTCTGGAGCGGGCCCGCGACCAAGGAGCACACCGCACCGCAACACCACCAGCGCCTTGAAAGCGCGCGCGCGTCCCGGGTCCTGGGTTCCAGGTCCCGGTGAGCCGCCGGCCCGTTTCGCACGGGGGACACCGGTGGCCGACCATCAGGTCATGGAAGGGCCATGCTCAGGGGAGAGCATTCGCGGGAGACCAAGGGCCCGACGACGGGGCCTGGAACCCAGGGCCCGGGACCGCGCGCCAACTAGAAGTCGAGGCCGAGGGCGACGTTGAACGCGAGCACCGCGGGCAGCTGCGTGTCCAGGCTCTCGTTCACGGTGCTCGTCTGCCCGACGCCGGTGATGGAGACCTCGGCGACGATCTGGATGACGCCCCCGATGAAGCGCGTGCCGCCGTAGAAGCGGTTGTGCGCGTTCTCGAAGAGGGCGACCTCCTTGTACACGCCGGCGTTGGTGAACTGCGCGTACTGGCTGGCCTCCGCCTGCGCCTCGGTGCGGTCGGGCTGGAAGTCCACCAGCCGCGGGGTGCTGGCGCCCACGAACGTCAGGTCCCAGCCGCCGTAGGGCGTGAGCGTGATCATCCCGCCGATGGCGAACTTCTTCCCCACGCAGAAGTCCAGGCCGCCCGCGCCCAGCTCGAAGTCGCGGGTGTTGAACAGCCGGGTGGCGTGCAGGCGCACCGACACGTCCGGCAGCAGCGCGAAGCCCTCGTTGCCCGCCCACTTCGCCTCGATGGTGGCCACGGACATGTCGCTCTTGTCGATCCACCCCACCTTGGTGCCGATCTCGAACGACCACGGCAGGCCCTTGCGGATGTGGACGGCGGGGAACAGGAGCGTGCCCTGGAAGGTGTTCTCCGTGGGCATGATGAACCACGGCCCGGCGGGCGGGGTCTCGCCGCGGGAGACGCCCTTGAGCGAGACCACCGACAGCTCCATCGCGGCCGAGAAGCCGGAGTGCCCCAGCGTGCCCGGCGGGGTCAGGTCGCTGGACACCAGCGCCGCGCCCATCTCCTTGGCGAACGCCTGGAAGTTGGCGTTGGCGATGGTGGCCCGGAGCGTGTCCGGGTCGGTCGGGTTGCCCAGGTTGGTGACGCGGAAGTCGTTCGGCGCGGCGGCCAGCGCCAGCCCGCCGCCGAGCAGCGCGGCGGTGGCGGAGATCCGCCGGAACGTGCGCATGCGCATGGTTGAAGCTCCCTCGGGGAAGCGGCCCACTGGGGCGAGACGCTAGCCCCGGGGGAGGGCCACTGCAATTTCGCTCTGCGGCCTACGGCGTCACGGCCTGCTTGCCCGGATCCTGCTTCTGGGCCAGGGCCGCCGGGCGGCGCCGGATGACCAGCACCTTGCGGCTGGCGAAGTCCGCGCTCTCGCGCGCCACCACCATCACGTTGTTGTTGCCTTCCTTGAGCGGGAAGTCGGTGGCGAACTTGAACTTCGCCGGCTCCTTCTCCGTGCCGGTGACGGTCTTGAAGTAGACCTTCTGGTCGTTCACCAGCACGTAGAGGTCCACGTCGTGGGTGGCGGCGGCCACGCTGCCGGAGAGGTTGAAGCGCTCGCCGTCCGCCACCACGCCGCCCTGCGCCGGGTCCATGTTGAGCGCGATGGCGGGGGGCACGCGGCGGGACACGTACGACAGCTCGTGCGTGGCCGGCACCTTGCCCTTGGCGTCCTTGGCATCCTGCGCGCGGACGAAGGCGAAGCGGTCAATGCGGGGCGTTTCGACCTGGCGGCAGCCCTTCTGCTGCAGATGGCGCTCCTCCTTGTCCGAGCGTTGCAACTCCACGCGGACGAAATCGCCCACGCGCGCCGTCTCGTTGAACAGCGCCGCGCGCGACAGCCTGCCGATGAGCGGCGCATCCGCGGCCGGCCATGCGCGGAGCTCCTGCCTCTCCGGGAGCCGCACCTGCGCGTGCTGCGCCACGACGGGGGTCGGCGCGCTCTCTTGTACCGGGACGTCGATCTTCTCGGTGACGTACTCCTCCAGCTGTTCGTCCAGGATGACGAGCTTGAGCGGGAAGCTGTCGCCCTTGTAGCCGCGCTTGAGCTCCACCATGAAGCGCGCCGTCTTGGTCTCGCCGGGGGCGAGCTCGTCGAGCGAGAACGTGCCCTTGTCGATGAAGATGTTGGGGTCGGAGACATTCTTGATGCTGGCCGTGGTGGTCAGCGCCTTGCCCGCGCCGATGTTGGTGACGTCGACCACGACCTCGACTTCCTCGCCGAGCTGCACCACGCCGTCTCCGTTGCACTCCTCGCACGTGTCCTGCACCTGCCAGTTGAAGGCGAAGGACGGGCGCGGCAGCTCGGTGAAGCTGACCTCGGAGACCACCGGTTCGCTCACCGCCCCGCCGTCATCGAAGAGCTTCACGGTGACGCTGTCGCGCCGCGAGGAGAGGTCCTTGGGCACCTTGACCGGCACCTTCCAGGACCGCTTCTCGCCCGGCTTGAGCGCGCCGAAGAGGAACTCCTTGTGGTCGAGGAGCGGGTTGTCCGAGTCGGTCCAGGCGCGCAGCCGCTTCACCGGCTCCGTCCCGCGGTTCTCCACCGCGAGCTCCAGCTCCATCTGGGTGCCGGCGGCGACCTTCAGGTCCGCGCCCGGCTTGAGCGCGGCCACCAGGGCGGGGCTCTTGGGCGACTCGCCCGGGGACCAGTCCACCCCCAGCGCGGCGATGGCGGCGTTGATCCGCTCCTCCTCCTCGCGCCGCTTGTCCTCCACGAAGCCGCGGCCGGCGGTGATCATCTTGTCCCGCTCCACGAAGGGCGCCTTGAGGACGTAGTCGCGGGCGAAGAGGACCTCGAAGTCCTCCTTGATCTCGTCCTGGGACTCGGCGTCCAGCTGGTCGTCCAGCTCCTCGTCCGAGTCGCGGTCCTCGGTGTCCAGCAGCGGGTTGCCGTTGCCGTGCAGCGGCGCCTTCTTCTCCGTCGCCTTGTCCCGCGAGCCCACCTTGGGGGCCTTGCCCTCGTCCTGGAGCTGCTGCTTGGCCGAGGGGTCCTTCCCCTTCTGGTCCTGCTTCAGGTACTTCAGCTCGTAGGTGGGCTTCTCGCGGCCCAGCACCTCCTCCCGCTTGGTGGCCACCTTGTCCGAGTTGGGGTTGCCGAAGTGGGAGTCGAGGTCGGCCTCGCCCATCGACCGGCGCGGGGCGAACACCTCCACCTTCTTCTGGGTCACGCCGGTGGGGGTGAGCTGGATGTCGGGGACGATGCCCACCTCCTGGATGGAGACGTCGCCCGGGGTGAGGTACTTGGCGATGGTGAGCTTGAGCGCGCTGTCGTCCGGGAAGTCGTAGAGCACCTGCACCGACCCCTTGCCGAACGTCTGCCGCCCGATGATCACCGCGCGGTTCAGGTTCTTGAGCGCGCCGGCCACGATCTCCGAGGCGGACGCGGAGCCGGGGTTCACCAGCACCGCCACGGGGTAGGCGAGGTCTCCGTCGTCCGGGTGCGCCTTCTTCTCCTCGCGCATCTGGTCCGAGTGGCCCACGGTGGCCACGATGGTGCCCTGGGAGACGAAGAGGTCGGAGACCTGGATCGCCTGCTCCAGCAGGCCGCCCGGGTTGCCGCGCAGGTCCAGCACCAGGCCCTTCATCCCCCCGGTGGCCTCCGCCTCGCGCTGCATGGTCTGCAGGGCGATCTGGAGGTCGCGGGTGGTGTTGCCCTGGAAGTTCTTGAGCCGGACGTAGCCCACGCCCTTGTCCAGCAGCTTGGACTGGACGGACTCGATGCTGATGTTCGCTCGCGTGAGCGTTTCCACCTGCGGGCATTCCCAGCCCTTGCGATCCACGGTGATGGTGACCCGCGAGTCCACCGCGCCGCGCAGCTTGGACACGGCCTCGTTGAGGTCCATGTTGACGGTGGATTCCTCGCCGATCTTCCGGATGACGTCGTCCTTCTTGATCCCCGCCTTGTGGGCCGGGGTCTTGGGGAGGACCTTCACCACCGTGAGGTTCCCCTTCTTCATCTGGATGACGAACCCCAGCCCGCCGAACTCACCCTTGGTGGTGAGCTTCATCTCCCGGTAGAACTCCGGGCGCAGAAGGACGGAGTGCGGGTCCAGCTTGGAGAGCATCCCGTTGACCGCCGCGTACTCGACGTCGCGGGTGTCCTCCATCGGCTTCATGTTCTCGTTGATGAAGCGGAAGACGTCCTTGAGCGTGAAGGACATCTTCCACAGCGAGTCCACGTGGCTGATGTCGAAGGTCTGCACCTTGTTGCCGACGGTGACCTTGACCTTCCCCTGGTCCGCGTTGCCCTCCACGATGACGTCGGGGACCGTCTTCTCCACGTACTCCAGCGCGGAGATCATCATCTCCTTCGGCTTGATCCGCTTGGGGTCCACGTAGTGGTCCTTGACGTAGAGGATCACCTTGGTGAACACGCGCGGGTTGGAGAGGTCGTGCTGGGGCTTCTCCACCCCGCCGCGGAAGTCGCCGTTGCCGCCGGGGCCGGCCACCGCCTGGCTCATCATCACCGGGAGCGGCGCTCGGTCCTGGCCGACGAAGGCCCAGGCTCCCAGCAGCAGAGAAATGGTCAGCACCTGGCGAAGGAGACGTGGCATGGAGAGGACCCGATTCACAGATCGTTCAGAACGGCTGGAGTGGGAAAAAGTTCTGGAGCCTTGAGGACTTCGCTCGACGGACACTAATCATGGCACACCTGTGCTTCAAGGCGACCGCAGGTAACCAACACCTGGATGCAGCCAAGGGATTTCCGGTGGACTAGGTCGGTGTGGGCAGATCACCGCTCTGGCGCAGCGCGCGGAAGAGCAGGGTGCCGGACACCACCGCCACCGGGATGAAGAACAGGTTGAGGATCGGCACCCACAGCAACACGTAGACCGCGGCGCCGAATCCCAGCGACAGCGGCAGGCGGCGGAAGACCACCCCGCGCACCTGCCCGAACGGGTACAGGTGCCGCGCCATCGGCGCGTCCAGGTACTCGGTCGCCAGCCAGGCCATCGTCCACGCCGGGCCGAGCACCGTCCACAGGAGCGTCCCCGCCACCGGGATGAAGTGGAGGAGGAAGAGGGCGGCGTGGCCGGCGAAGAGGATGGCGATGCGGGCGGCGGTGTGGCGGAGGGAGGTGAAGGTCTCGGTGAGCATCCGGCCGAGGGAGAAGGGGCGCGGTTCGACGCCGCCGCAGAGCGCCTCGGTCGCCTCGGAGAGCGGGTCCTGCAAGGGGGCGAGGAGGAGGAGGGGGACGGTGTTGAGGGAGATGACGGTCAGCAGCGCGAAGGCGATCACCCAGAGGAGGCCCCAGAGGAATTCGCCGGGGCCGGAGGCGGGGCGGTGGACGAAGCGCTCCAGCAAGGGGGAGGTGAAGCGCCACCAGACGGCCACCGAGCCGACCAGGCTGGCCAGGGTGACGAGGGAGGCCAGGAGCGAGAGGCCGAAGAGGCGCGGGGTGCGGAAGATCAGCCGGAGGGCGGTGAAGGGGAGGCGCAAGCCGCGGGCGAAGTCCAGGGGAGAGCCGCGGGCGGGGAGCACTGGAATGGGTGAAGCCAGGTCCATCCGGGTTATATACGCGCAACCCGCGCCCCCCTTGCGCATCCAAGACCTGACCCCGGTCCATGTCCCTCGACACCGCGCGCGCCACTGAGACTCCCCTCACCGGGATGGCGGACCTGCTGGCGTACTTCCGCTCCGCGGAGCGCCCGCGCGCGGAGCACCGGCTGGGGCTGGAGCACGAGAAGCTCCTGTTCGTGGGCGGGACCCGTCCGCCGGCGCCGGTGCCGTACGACGGCGCGCGCGGGGTGGGCGCGCTGCTGGAGGCGCTGGGGCCCACGTACGCGCCGTTCCGCGAGCGCCCGGACGGCCCGGCCATCGCGCTCCAGCGCGGGGCGCTGACGGTGTCCCTGGAGCCGGGCGGGCAGTTCGAGCTGTCCGGGACGCCGGCGAGGACCGCCCGGGAGCTGCACCAGGAGAACGTGCAGCACCTGGAAGAGCTGGGGAAGGCGACGGCGGGGCTGGGGCTCAAGGTCGCCGCGCTGGGGTACCGGCCGTTCGGCGTGACGGGCGAGATGCCCTGGATGCCGAAGACGCGCTACGCGCTGATGCGCCAGAGCCTGGGGGAGCGCGGGAAGCTGGCGCTGGACATGATGCTGATGACCGCCACCGGCCAGGTGTCGCTGGACTGGGCGGACGAGGCGGACTGCGCGCGGAAGGTGTGCGCGGTGGCGAGGGTCGCCCCGCTGATGGTCGCGCTGTACGCGAACAGCCCGCTGGTGCGGGGGGCGCCGTCGGGGCTCATGTCGTTCCGGTCGCGGGTGTGGTCGGACGTGGATCCGGCGCGGTGCGGATATCTGCCGTCGATGATCGACGGGAGCTTCTCCTACCAGGGGTACGCGGAGTGGGCGCTGGACGCGCCGATGCTGTTCCTGCGGCGCGGCGGGGAGTACCGGGTGGTGAAGATGACGTTCCGGCAGTTCATGCAGCGCGGGTTCGAGGAGAAGCCGGCGACCGCGGCGGACTGGGTGGACCACCTGTCGACGCTGTTCCCCGAGGTGCGGATCAAGAAGGTGATGGAGGTGCGGGGGGCGGACTGCGTCGGGGCCACGCAGACCGCGGCGCTGGCGGCGCTGTGGCGGGGGGCGCTGTACGACGCGCAGGCGCTGGGAGAGGTGGAGCGGCTGCTGCCGAGGCTGAGCTTCGCGGAGCACCAGGAGCTCCACCGGTCGGCGGGGGAGGCGGGGTTGCGGGCGACGCTGCGGGGCGCGCCGCTGGCCGCGCTGGCGAGGGAGCTGGTGCAGATCGCGCGGGGCGGGTTGATGCGGGTGGATCCGGAGGACGCGCCGCTCCTGGACGTGCTGCTGGAAATCGCGGAGAGCGGGCGGTCGCCGGCCGAGCGGGTGCTGGAGGCGTGGGAGCGGGACCGCGATCCGGCCGCCCTCATCGAGCGCTTCGCGCCGTAGCGACTTCGCGGCCCAAGTCCTCGAAGAGACGAGGATTTCCAGAAATCCATTTGAGCACGTGAATCGCTGAGTGTATGATTTCACGCGCTCTCTGGTGATTCATGGTGTCTCGGCGCAGGGCGCCGCGAGCGGTCCGTGGGGACGGGGGCTCATCAGTCGCATCATCAGGCCCAGCTCGGGCCACGGGAGGGCGCTCATGGCGCCACGGGGGATCTCGTGCTGTCTGGTCGTGTTGCTGGCGTGGCTGTCGCCGCGCCCGGCAAACGCCGAGCCCATCGCCGAGGGTCTCGGCTACTTGCGCACCGCGCAATCGGCCTCGGGCGCGTTCGGCGACTCGCAAGGAGAGAACGCGGTCGTCGCTACCGATGAAGCGCTGGCGGCGTTCCGCGCCGCCGGGTTGCCCACCACCACGGAGACGCTCGGCGCGGAGCTCTACCTGGCGACGCTCGCCGAGCCGGCAGACACGGAGCTGTCGATCCGCCGCGTCCGCGCACTGGCGCCGACCCCGTGGAGCTTCGCGGTTCCCGCGGGGACGTCGCACGCCGAGGGCTTCGAAGCCACGGATGCGTTCCACCTGGCGCTCTCCCTGGTCGCGTTCCGGTCGCAGCTCGCCCCACCGACTACCGCGGACGTCGGGCGGGCCGACGCGCTCAGCGCGCTGGCGCTGCCCGGCGGTTGCTTCGCGTTCGCAGACGAGACGCCCTCGGTGGAGCTCACCGCCCTGGTCATCCAGGCGCTCCGCCCTCTCGACTTCCTCACCCGGGTTCGAGCCGCGGCGGACGCCGCCGAAGCGTGCGTGATCGGCGCCGGCCAGCCGGGGGGCGGCTTCGGCTCGGCCGCCGACACCGCGGAGGCGGTCCTCGCCCTGTCCCTCTCCAGAGTGGACCGTTCGGCGCTCGTGGCGTCGGCACGCCAGGCGCTGGTCGCCACCCAGATGGCGGATGGCTCGTGGGAGCGGAGCGCCCGCGCCACCGCGCTGGCAGTGCGCGCGCTCGCCAGCTCCGGGCCGGACTGGCGGATCGCCACCGACACGTTCGGCCGCCCCATCCTCTACGTGCCGGACCCCGAACCGCTCCAGGGGCAGCCGGTGACGGTACAGCTGGACGTCGACAACCGGTCGCCGAACGGCGCCCCGGCCACCACCATCCGCTTCCGGGCCATGGGCCTGGTCCTGGTGGACGTGCCCCTGGCGGCAATGGCTCCCTACGAACACCGCACCGTGCAGGCGGCGGCGCCCACGGCCGGGCTCCGCGGCACCATGCTGCTGGCGGCGGCGATCGATCCGGACGGGCTCGTCCCGGAGCAGGACGAGCTGAACAACTCGGCCTCGGCGCCGATCAACGTCCGCGCCATGAACGACCTGGCGGTCTCCACCGGGAGCATCCGCTTCACTCCCGGGGCGGCCGGTCACGTCGACGTCGCGGTCACGGTGCAGAACCTCGGCTTGCCGCTGCCCATCCCCGTGGGGGTGGCGGTCTACAAAGGTACTCCCGGGCTGGCGCCCGGACTCCTGGGGAGCGGAACGGTCCCCGCCGGGCTGGCGCAGAACGGGGCGTTCACCTTTCACCTGGATTGGAACGCGTCCGGCGCGAACGGACCCACCGCGATCCACGTGGCGGTGGACGAGGCGAACGCGCTCGCGGAGTCGAACGAGGACAACAACCGCGCCTTCCGCTACTACTTCCCCGGCACGGCGCTCGCGGTCGACCTGTCCGTCGTCTCCAGCGAGCTGCACGCCACGCCCACCAACCCGGCGCCGGACGCGACGTTCACCGTCACCGCGCCGGTGCACAACCTCTCCTCCGCGGACGCGAACCGGGTGCAGGTGGTGGTCCGCAACACCGGCGGACAATTGTTGTCCAGCGTGGAGCTGCCCAGCGTCCCGGCGGGAGCCACGGTCACGGCCGCGCTGCCGCTGTCCCTCACGGCGACCACGTCTCTCCAGGTGGTGGTGGACCCGTTCTCGGCGCTCAACGACACCAACCGCAACAACAACACCGCCAGTCTCGTCGTCTCTCTGGGGAGCCCGCCATACGACTTCTACATTCAGCAGCTGAGCGTCTCTCCCACCGACGCCCTCCACGACGGGGACACCTTCACGGTGGACGTCCAGGTCGGCAACCGCGGTGGACAGACGGCGCAGGTCCAGGTGTCGCTCGTCGACCCGGCCGCGGGGAGCGGCGCGCTGGCGTCGGGCAGCACCGTCGTGGAGGCCAACAACGTCCGCGACATCATCCTGGGGCCGCTGACCATGCGCGGCTCGGCGATGGCGCTGCGCGCCTGCGCGGACCCCTCCAACGCCTACGCCGAGCCCGACGAGAACGACGACTGCCAGGAGATCTCGCTGTCCGCCGCTTCCAGCAACCTCTTCTTGAACACCAGCGACCTCTCGTTCGATCCGGTGGGCGCGGACGTCGGCGAGAGGGTGTCCATGGCGGCGACCGTGCACAACGCGTCGTCCACCCAGGCCAGCACCGTGGTCGAGTGGTGGCAGGGCCCCCCCAGCGCCGCTGACGCGCGCTTCATCGGGGCGGTGCCGGTGACGGTGCCGGCGGGAGCGACCGCCACGGCCCGACAAGACTGGGTGCGGGCGGACGGGATGCCCCAGGTCTACGCGCGCCTGACTCGCATCCTCCCCAGGGACACGCAGCCGGAAGGCAACATCGCCAGCCGGCACCTGTTCCTGGAACGGTTCGTGGACCTCGGCGCACCAGGGGTCGTCGTGAGCGGCGACCTGGTCCGGGTGGGCCGCGTCACCGGCCGCGCGGATCCAGACCTGGTCGTCTCCTATGCGGACTTCACGGCCACCCTCCAGGAGAAGGAGGGCGTGGCGCTGATGCAGCGGGAAGCGGACGGCCACTACAGCCGGCTGTGGCTGCACGAGGCCCGCTCGGCGAACGGTTCGACGGACGGCTGGATCCGCGACGTCGCGCTCGCCGACCTCGACGGGGACGGGACGGCGGAGGTCGTGATCGCCTCGCACTCCGGCGCCGCAAGCGCCACGCAGATCGCGGTCGAAGCGCTGGAGCCGGACGGGTCCACGAAGTGGAGGAACGACTTCCCCAGGTCGGGCACGCCGAACACCTCCTGTGGGGGCGGCCAATCCACGCACAGCCGGATCGGCATCGGCGACGTGAACGGAGACGGCGTCGCGGACGTGCTGTTCCTCGACCTCCGGCTCAAGGTGTTCTCGGGAGATGACGGGCGGACCTTGCTGGACGTGCTGGTCTCACCGACCGAGCCGGGCTGCGGAGACGCGGTGGACGTGCAGGTCCTGGACGTGGACGGTGACGGGACGAACGAGATCCTGACGCTCGACGAGGCCGTCTACCGGTTGTTCGACCACACCGGCGCACTGCTCTGGGTCAACACCACCAGCAACGACGACGCCATCGGCGCGATCATCGACTTGGACCTGAACGGTGTGCCGGACCTGATCCGCAGCCAGTTCCGGGGCTCCGTCGTCGCTCGGCGCCTGGACACCGGCGCGGCCATCCAGACCGGCGTGCCGTACGAGTCGTGGGAGAAGGTCGCCGGACCGGTGGGCTCCACGCGGCAGGACGGCCTTCCGTCCTTCGGCATGGGCAACAACGGTGCGCTGGAGAACGGCGCCGGGATGTTCCGCTCCGACCTCACGCTCTCCTGGTTCACGCCGCTGGGGAACGCGTTCGTGGACTTTCCGCTCAACCTGGTGATGGCCGATCTGCTGAGCCTGGGCCGCCCGCAGGTCGTCGCCGTCAATCTGGACCGCGCACCCATCCTCTACGACGGGCGGGACGGCCGCGTCCTCCTTCCGCCCGGGCCGGTTCAACCCGGCACCAGCGGAGTCGGCCCGCAGTACGGCCTCGTCCGGTCGGCGGTAGTGGCCGGGCTCAGCGGCGACCGAGGCAGCATGGTCGTTGGGATCCGGTCCACCGCCCCCGCGGTCCTGCTCAGCACGGAGACCAACATCCACTACGGTCCGGGCGAGGTGGCCATCTTCTCCAGTCCGCACTGGAGACACGTGCCCGCGGTGTGGCCCACCCACGCGCTCCAGCACAGCCGCATCGGCGAGGACCTGCGGGTCAGCAACGACTACCGCTGGTGGACGCACGACAACACCTGGCAGCACCAGTACCAGGACCAGGAGGCCCGGCTGCTGGCGGACCTGACGATCGCCTCGGTGACCCTGACCCCCTCCTCGCCAGCCGCGGGCACCGCGGTCGCGCTCACGGCGACGGTGAAGAACGTGGGCGGGTTGGATTCGCCGGCCGTCACCGTCGCCTTCTACGACGGAGCCCCGACGGCCGGCGGCCGGCTGCTCGGCACCGCGACCACCCCCGGCACCGTCCCGCGCCGGGGAGGGACAACCCTCGCCACCTTCACCTGGGCTGCGTACCCGGAGGGGGAGCACTTCCTCTACGCGGTGGCGGACCCGAGCAGCGCGGTGGAGGAGTCCGGCCGGGAGAACAACAGCGCCAGCATCCGCGCGTTCGTCCAGGCGGCCGCCACCGCCTGTGACCTGGCCGTCGACTCCACCTCGCTCGCTGCCGTCCCGGCGGCTCCGGGCGCGGGGGACCCGTTCGAGCTCACGCTCACGGTGCGCAACCTGGGTGCGGTCGCGTGCCCGGCCACCGACGTCTCCGCGCGCGACGCCGAAGACGGCGCCCTGCTGGCCTCCGCCGCCGTCGCCGCGCTCGGGCCTGGAGGGGCCGTCTCCGTCTCCGTCCCCCTCCAGGCGCTACCGGGGACGTCGCTCTACCTCCTCACCTTGGACGAGGACCGGGCTGCTCTCGACGGCGACCGCAGCAACAACGCCGCCACCTTCCAGCTCTTCGTGCCGGCGTCCGACCAGCCCGACCTGGCGGTGGTCTCGCTCGACATCTCTCCGGACCCGAGCTACCGGGACGAGTCGGTCACCGCGTCCATCGGACTGCGCAACCTGGGCGCCGGGTCGCCCGAGTCGGTCCTGCGCCTGGCCTTCGGAGGCACCGCGCTGCAGGACCTGGTGGTCCCCCCGCTCCGGCCGGGCGAGTCGACGGTCCTCACCGCCATCCTGACTGCACCTGCGGCTTCCACCGTGCTGAGCGCGACCGTCGACCCGGACGGCGCAGTGGCTGAATTCGACGAGGCCAACAACTCGCGGTCGGGCGCGCTGAACGTGCAGGCGCCAGCGGTCACGCTCGCAGCGTCCGCCACACCCTCCAGCGCCGGCCCGGAGGCCACCGTCCAGCTCGCCTTCGGCGCCACCGACGTGGGGCCGGCGGCGCTCACGGTGGAAGTGGACGCGACCGTGCTCGGGCCAGGCGGGGAGGTCATCACCGCGCTGGCGCCCGCCACCTTCGTGCTCGGGCCCGGGCAATCGACCACCATTACGCGCCCGTGGAGCACCGGACGCAACGCGCCGGGCGCGTACCGCGTGGACGCGGTGGCCCTGTCCGGCGGCCGGACGCTGGCGCGCGCCTCCGCGACGGTGACCGTGCTCGCGCAGCAAGCAGTGTCGCTGGCGATGGGGACCGACCGCGCCACCTACCACCCCGGCGAGGACCTCCTCGCCTCGTATCGGGTGAGCAACGACAGCCTCAACGCCACGCTGGCGGGCGCGAGCCTGATCGGCCGCGTCGCGGATGCGGGCGGCGCGGTCCTGTTCTCCTCGACGCGCCTGCTGCCGGACGTCCTCCCCTCCAGCTTCTTCGATGCGGCAGACCTCTTCCACGTATCGCCCACGCTGGCCCCCGGCGACTACCAGGTGGCCGCCGAGGTCCGCGACGTGTCAGGCAGCCTGCTCGCGTCGGGGGTGCGTCCGTTCACCGTGGCGTACGCCGCGGTGGAGGAGGTCCGGGGGACCCTCTCGGTGGCGGCCACCTTCGCGGTCGGACCGCCGTTGCCGGCGACGGTGGCCCTGACAAACCCGACGGCTGTGGCGGTGAACGGCGCGGAGCTGCGCGTGCTCCTCAAGAGCGCCACCACGCTGGCGGTGGAGTCCTTCGCCACCACCAGCGTCTCGCTGGCGGCCGGCGCTTCCGGGAGCTTCCCGCTGTCCATCCCGGCCTCCGGCCTCGCCAAAGGGACCAAGCTGCTGGAGGCCCAGCTGGATGGCCGGACGGTGGACCGGCGTATCTCCGAGGCCGTGGCCGTGGTGGACACGGAGCCACCGCTCATCACCGTGACGGGGGTCAGCGACGGCGAGGTGACTTCGTCTGACGTGACGCCGGTGATCACCGTCGAGGACCAGAGCGCCTTCACGGTGGACGTCGCGCTGGACGGCCAGCCATTCCAGAGCGGCACCCTGGTGACGGCCGAGGCCGACCACGTGCTGCTCGTCGTCGCGACGGACGCCTTCGGGAACGAGTCCAGCCTCGCCGTTCGCTTCGCCATCGACCGCACCGCGCCGTCGCTGCTGCTGGCGGGGCCGGCCGAGGGCGACGTCCTGGGCGCGCCGACCACGCTGTCCTGGACGTCCACCGACGCGCACCCGGGCACCACGGCGGGGACGCTGGCCGTGGCCGGTCAGGGGGAGATCTCCATCGGCTCCCCCACGCAGGTGACGGACGAGGGGGACTACACGTGGCGCGTCTCCTCCGTGGACCAGGCCGCCAACGCCTCCGCCGAGACGCGGCACTTCGCGCTCGACTTCACTCCGCCGGCCGTCCTCGTCACCGGGGTGACGAACGGAGAAGTCCGCGGCACCGCCGCGACGCCGATCATCCACGTCACCGACGCGCACCCCAGCTCGTTCGAAGCGACGCTGGACGGCGCGCCGTTCACGTCCGGCGACACCGTCAGTGGCGAGGGCGACCACGTCCTCCACGTCGCCGCCGTCGACGCGGCCGGAAACCACGCCACGCTCGACGTCCAGTGGGCTCAGGACTTCAGCGCCCCGGTCATCTCGGTCACCGGCGTTCACCAGGGCGACGTGGCGAGCGCGCCGGTGACGATCTCCTTCTCCGCGCCGGACGCCCACCCCGGCACCACCTCCGCTACCCTGAACGGGGCGGTGTTCGCGTCCGGGACCGCGGTCTCGGCGGACGGCGCGTACGCACTGGTGGTCAGCTCGACGGACGCGGCCGGCAATCTGTCCACCGTCACCATCAGCTTCGCGATCGACTCCACTGCGCCCGGCATCGTCGTCACCGGCGTGGTGGACGGCGAGTGCCGGAGCGGCCCGGTGACGCCGGTGGTAACCGAGTCGGATCCGTACCCGGGTCCGCTCACGCTGACGCTGGACGGGCAGCCGTTCGCCAGCGGGACCACCGTCACCACCGAGGGCCATCACCTGCTGCACGCGCACGCAGTGAACCAGGCCGGCGTGGTTGCGGACGGGGACGTCTCCTTCACCATCGACCTCACCGCTCCGACCATCGCGGTGAGCGGAGTGGCGGACGGCGACTACCGGAGCTCCGCGGTCACCGTGAGCGCCTCCGCCAGCGACGCCAACCCGGGGACGAGCATCCAACTCACCATGGACGGCGCGGCGTTCACCTCGGGGGGGACGGTGTCCACCGAAGGCGCTCACGTGCTCCACGCCGCCGCCGCCGACTGCGCGGGCAACGTGTCGACCCGCGACGTCCACTTCACGCTGGACTTCACGCCGCCCGTCATCATCGTCTCCGGTGTCTCCGAGGGACAGACAGCGGAGGCGTTCACCGTCACCTACGGCGCCACCGACGCCAACCTCCTGTCGGTGAGCGCCACCCTGGACGGGGCGGCGTTCGCCTCGGGCGGGACGGTTTCCGCGGAGGGCGCTCACACCCTGGCGGTGACCGCGGCAGACCTGGCCGGCAACCCGGCGACGCGGACGGTGCACTTCACGGTGCTGCACATGGCCCCCCCCTTCCATTACGCCGCCTGCGCGTTCGGCTCGCTCACGGTGCGCGATCGCGCGGTGATCGGCTCGTCCACCTCCACCGCGTCGGTGGCCTGTAATGGTGCCATCAACATCCTCAACAACGCGGTGATCTGGGGGGACGCGGTGTCGGGCGGCAACGCGACCACGCGCAACTTCGCGGTGCTCCACGGGACGCTGTACCACGGCGGGACCTTCAGTCAGCTCGACTCGTCGTCGGTGGGAGCGCACCAGACGGTCAGCCCCGCGCCCCTGCCGTGCGAGTGCGGGTACGACGTGGCGGCCAAGCTCGCCATCGCGGCGAGCAGCAACGACAACGCGCTGCTCACCTCCGATCCAGTCATTGCGCCGCACCTCGTGAGCGGAGGGCTCTCGGTCGGAGATGGGACGACGCTGGCGCTGCCAGGAGGGCGCTTCTCCCTGGCGTACGTGCGCCTGACCAACGGCTCGCGGGTGACGGTGACCTCGGGCGCCTCGGCGCAACTGTTCGTCAGCGGCAAGGTGGAGGTGCTCAACAACTCGACGCTGGGTGCCCCGCCCTCGGCCGCTCCCGCGCTCCTGCTGGTGTCCGGCGCGGACGCGGCGCTCAACCAACCCGTCTCGGTGCTCAACTTCGCCGAAGCGGCGCTGCGCATCTATGCGCCCAGGGCAGACGTGACGCTGGCCAATACGACGCACCTCTCGGGCGCCGTGGTGGGCCGCAACCTCACCATCCGCGACGACGACGTGCTGTCGCTCCTGCCGGGGCCGCAAGAAGCTCCGCCTCCCCTCACCTGCCCCTGATCTCGCGCTCGAGGAAACAGGACATGCTCGATCCCCAGAACGCGTGGTTCCGCACCCTCTCCGCGGCGCTGTCCGCCCTGACCTTCGCCTTCCTCTGTGGCGGCCCCTGGTCGCAGGCACAGGCGGCGGCGCGCACCGCCCATGAACAGCGCGCAGCCGCAGCCAAGCTGGCCCGCATCGACGTGAAACAGTTGGAGGATCCGGATGGCTGGCTGACGGACCAGCGCGCGGCGGCGAAAGAGCGGCGGAGGAAGGCGCTGGAGGACATGCGCCGGTACACCCACGCCGCCGAGCAGGAGGCGAAGGCGGCGAAGGCGCGGGCGGAGGCGGAGAAGATCAAGCGCGCCGAGCCGGATTCCGACCTGCGGCACCTGCTCGCCGAGGCACGCAGCGAGCGGAAGTCCCCAGAGCAGGTGAAGGCGCTCGCGGTTGGGAAGGTCCCTGCGCTGAGGGGGGCGATCTCCCGCGACGTGGAGCGCGCCAAGGCGGCGGCGAGCAAGCCTGGGCCGTCGGGGCTCAAGGGGCCGGCTCGGGTGGACCTCAAGCCACGCGCGCCTCGTCTCGGCGGGTCGCGCGGAGCGCTGGACCCATCGCTGGACGAGCTCTACGCGCAGGTCGGAGAGGGGCCCGCGTGGGTGTTGCAGGCGGACGGATCGGCGCTGCCGGTGGCGGCGGTGCGAGCGGGAGCCATGCGGGCGACCCCCCGGCCGGTGCGCCTGGCGTCGTTGCTGGGAGACGTGGGGTTCGGGACGTGGGGGATGGAGCCGCTGCTGGGCACGCTGCCGCCTCCGGTGCCGGAGGACTTGGCGGAGGTGGCAGAGACGCGGAGATCGCCGGAGCTGATGGCGCTGGTGTCGTCGCTGGGCGGGAAGCCTCTCGCGCTCTACAACTACGTGCACGCGCAGGTGATGCCGGAGCTGTATTACGGCTCCAAGAAGGGTGCCGCGGAGACGCTGGCGGAGAAGGCCGGGAACGACTTCGACCAAGCCAACCTCCTGGTGGCGATGCTGCGGGCGGCCAACGTCCCCGCCCGCTACGAGTACGGGACGGTGAGGCTCTCGCTGGCACAGGCGGCGGCCCTCACCGGCGGCGCGGACGCGCGCATCGCGGCGTTCCTCCTGGCGAAGGCCGGTGTTCCCGCCGGGGTGGGCGCGGATGGAAAGACGGTGCTGGTGGAGCGCGCCTGGGTCCGCGCCTACGTCCCCTATGGCGACTGGCGGGGGACCGGGCCCGGCGGTGCCCCGGTCTGGGTGAGGCTCGATCCAGGGCTGAAGTTGGTGAAGCGGACGCAGGCGCTCAACCTGCGGGGACTGGTGGCCTTCGACTTCGACGCCTACCTGGCGGCCCCCACCCAGCAGACCCCGCGGGAGGTGTTCGAGGCACAGCTCCTGGCAAAGGCGCGGGCGAGCAACCTATGCCGGAACCTGGACGACGTGCTCGCCAAGACGACGTTGGCGGAGCGGACGTACGACCTGCTCCCCGCCGAACACCCGGCGATCGTCGAGTCCAGCCTGCTGATCTCCGCGCGGCCGGCGGAGGGTGTCCGCTGGACGGTGGATGTGCAGGTGGACGGCGAGTCGAAGCGCCTCGACCTACCCGATCTCCAGGGACGCCGGGCGGCGCTGGAGTATCCAGGAGAGACGCCGGCGGACCAGGCGGCGATCGACGCGGCGGGGAGCATCGTCGGGGTGGTGCCCTACCTGGTGCGAGTAACGCCCTCGCTGCGGATCGACGGGGCCGAGGTGAAGCGGTTCGCCGGGCTGAACCCGGGGCTGTCCGAGAACGTCACCGTGCAGGTGAATGTGCCCGGCGCGTCCGCCCAGTCGGCCACGCACCGGGTGATCGCCGGCGCGCCGCACGCGCTCCTGGTCAGCGCGGGGACCACGCCGACCTCGCGGGCGGACGACGAGCGGAAGGCGGTCCAGCAGGCGCAGGGCGACGCGCGCCACGAGGCGCAGGGGGCGCTGGCCCTGGCGCTCTATGCGGCGCAGCAGGAGGCGGACTCGGTGCGGTTGTTCGCGCTCCAGGGTCACGCGTCGATCAAGGACGTGCTGGAAGGGCTCGCCGGCCGGGACCTGAACGTGACGGAGGTGGGTGGGACGCCAGTCCAGCTCACCTGGGGGCCGTACGTGATCGACATCGCGCGCGACTCGCTGACACCCGTGCCCATGGACACCGACACCTCGCAGGTGGCATCGCTGCTCAAGCTTTCCGGGTACCAGGGCAGCGTGCTCGAGCACAGGGTCTGGGAGCAGACGCTGGGAAGCCGATCCGTCTCGGCGGTGAAGATCCTCCAGACCGCGTCCGCGCAGCTGGTCCCTGTCTACCGGCTCACCCAGGGGAACCCGGACCGAGCGCACCTCACCGGGTTCACCAGCGCCACCCTGAGCGACGTCGACAACGCGCTCGGGGCGGGGCTGCGCGTCACCATCCCCCAGCGGCCAGTCAACGTGGACGGCGGGTACGTCAACCAGGAGGGATATATCCTGGAGAGCCTGGTGACGGGCGCGGCGGCGTACCGGATCAACGCCATGCTCAATGGGGGGGCGAACAACGGCGGGCCGGGGGACTCTCCGGCGGATACCAATCCCGCCCCCTGCGACAGCTGCCAGCCCGCCAACTCCACCGTGAACATGGCGACCGGGACGATGCGGGAGAGCTGGACGGATCTGGCGCTGCCGGCCATTGGCCTACCCGTCGTGTGGACGCGGACGTACTCGTCCCGCGCCAGGGGCCTCACCGAGCTGGGCTACGGCTGGATGTCGAGCTACGGGATGTACCTCCGCGCCGAGGTCGACAACAGCGTGACCTACGTGACGGAGGACTGGCGAGAGGCGCACTTCACCAGGAGCGGGGCCACCTGGGTGAGCGCCCCCGGCTGGCACCTCGCGCTCACCGACCTGGCCGACGGGAAGCGGCTCCGGACCAAGGAAGGGATCTCCTACGAGTTCAACGCGGCTGGCCGCTTGCGCAGCGTCACCGAGCCGAGCGGGAACCAGACGACCATTGTGTATCAAAATGGCCTGATCTCCCAGGTCAAGGACTCGAACGGTTCGGTGGCGCTGTCCTTCGTTTACGACGGAGGGCACATCAGCGGGGTGACGGACCGCGCCGGGAGAGCCGTCAGTTACCAGCACGTCGGCGACGACCTGACCGGCTTCACCGACGTCCTGCATCACTCGATGTCGTATGTCTACGACTCCGCCCACAACCTGATCCGCAGGGTCGACCTGCGCGGGCAGACGTGGCTGTCGTTCTACGACGCGAGCGACCGCTGGGTAGGATCCCGCGACCCGCTGGGCCACGAGGCCTCGGCGTATTACGACGCGGTGAACCTTCGCGCGACCTATGTCGACCGGACGGGGGCGGCGTGGACGCGCGAGCACAACGCCGCGGGGAACCCGACGGCGCTGATCGATCCGCTCGGCAATCGAGAGGAGCGGACCTGGGACTCCGACCTCAACCTACGGCAGTTGAAGGACAGCCGCGCGTTGACGACGGTGATGACCTACGACTCTCTGGGAAACATGCTCACCCGGGCGGACCCGGACCATCGGTCCGCGATCTTCACCTACGATGCGACGTTCAGCCGCGTGCTCACGTCCAGCGAGACGGGGTTGCCGCCGATCATCAACACATACGACTCCTTCGGAAGGCTGAGCACGCACCGGGACGGGCTGGGCACGACGAGCTACACGTACGACGCGCGCGGACAGATCGAGACGAGCACCCAACCCGGAAACGCCACCACGACCTTCGGGCATGATGCTCACGGGGCCACCGTCACCGTCACTGCCCCCGCCTCGGCGACCACGACCTGGGGGTACGACGCAGCCGGTCACGTCACCTCCGTCGCGATCGGAGGCCAGACCATCAAGACCCTCGAGGTCGATGACGCCGGGCGAGCGACCGCCGAGATCGACGCGCTCCAGAATCGGGTCGAAAGCACGTACGACGCCGCGGGCAACTGGCTGACGACCAAGGACCCGGCGGGCAAGGTGACGAGCTACTCCCATGACTCGAACGGGCGCCTCACCTCGGTCACCGACGCGCTCGGCCGCACGACCTCCACCATGATGGACGCGGAAGGCCGGGTCACGGCGTCGGTCGATGCGCGGGGCTTCCGCACGACCCATCGCTACGACGCCGCGGGGCGACTGGCCGAGACGACCAGCGCGGACGGCGCGGTCACGACCCTGGGCTATTGCGCCTTGGTCGGCGGCCCGAGCGGAACCCCCTGCCAGCGGGTCGATCCAGCCGGGGGAACGACGACCATCGCCTTCGACGCAGCCGGAAGGATCACGAGCGAAGTGGATCCGCTCGGCCGCGCCACCGAGCAGCTGTACGACACGGGCGGGCGACTCAGCGTCGAGAACGCGCCGGACCGGCCCCGGACGGCCTACACGTACGGCGCCAATGGCCTGGTGAGCAACATCAGGACGGGTTCGGGCTCGACGTTCGTCGACGTCAGTTATGAGTACGACGGCCGCGGCAACCGGACGCGGATGAAATTCAACGGCAGCGAGATCACCGATTACACGTATGATCTCGCCAACCGGCTCCTGACCATGAAGAACCCGCTGGGCACGACGACGTCCTATACGTATGACGACGCGGGCAACCGCCACACCAGGCTGGACGGGAACGGCAACCTCACGACGTACAACTACGACCCGAATCGGCGTTTGCAGACGGTCGTCTTTGCGGACGCCACGCAGTATTCATACGATTACGACAGCAGGGGCAATCGCACGCTGGAGCGCAGCCCGAACCACGAGCGCCAGCTCGAATTCGACGACCTGAATCGCGTGAGCAGGGTGACGGACGTCACCCTGGGCAGGCACATCGACTACGCATACGACCCGAACGGGAACCGGACGTCGATCGGCTCGGAGGATTTCCAGGCGAGCTATGCCTATGACGGCATGAACCGTCTGAAACGAGCGAGCGCGAACCCGGCGGCCGGTATCACCTTCGAGTACGATCTGCTCGGACGCCGAGATCGGGTGGCCCGCCCGAACGGAGTCGTGAGCACGTATGCCTACGATCCCGGGGGGGAGGTGCTGAGCATCATCCATGCGAAGGCGGGGCAGGTGGTGAGCAGCTTCTCCTACCAGTACGACGGCCACGGCCGTCGGACGTCGAAGACCAGCCAGGATGGGTCGACGGAGGCCTATGTCTACGATGCCCTGGATCGCCTGGTCGGCGTCGACTACGGCACGGCCCGAAGCATCACCTATGGCCTGGATGGAAGCGGGAACCGGATTTCCATGCGTGAGACGCTGCGCTCGGGTACCGCGCCGGCGCAGACGACGACCACCACGGCGACCTTCAACGGCTACAATCAACTCCTCACGTCGACCACCGGCAGCGCCGTGACGAGCTACCAGTACGATCTGAACGGGAACCTGCGCAGCCAGACCACGGGATCGCAGGTAAAGCAATTCGGGTGGGATCTGGACAACAGGCTGCGCACCGTCGGTCCGCCCGCCGCGGCCTCCGGCAGCCATGAGTACGACGCGCGTGGGATGCGTACGAGAGCGATCATGGGCGGCGCGCCCACGGGGTTCTTGCTCAGCGGGCCGAGTGTCGTCGAGGAATTGAGCGGCGCAGGGAGCATGGCGGTCAGTTACCTGGTGCACCCACAGGCGTTCGACGAGATCGAAAGCGTCAACGTGGCCGGCGCGGTCTTTTATCCTTTGACGGACGCTCTCCACTCCATCACCGCCGTGACGGATCAAGATGGGGCGGTGGTCGGAACGAGCACCTACGACGTATACGGAAAGCGGACCGTGACCGGTAACGGCCCTGCGCTCGGCTTCGGGTTCACTGGCCGGGAGCACGCCGACGTGGGGTTGACGTATCACCGAGACCGGTTCATGGATACCTCCACCGGGCGGTGGCTCCAGCCAGACCGCGCCGGCCCCGTGGATGGACCGAACCTCTACGTCTATTCGGCAAACGCGCCCGTGGAGCGGCGCGACCCGCTGGGCCGGTCGATCGAATTCGAGGACCAGGAGTTGAAGATGCAACTGAGCGACCTGACCTCGAGGTCCGTGGAAGCCTACCGCGTGTGGTTTTCGGTGCTTGGGTCTCGCTTCATCTTCGTGGTCAAGGACAAGGACCTCAGCCAGGCAGCCGACATCAAGTTTGGTGCGCTGGGGGATGTGACGGTCGTAGGGGGCCAGGGGTGCCCGGACACGTTCCGCGTGGAGGTGCAGGTCGACAAGACGCGCGCCAGGACGTGGACCCTCAAGGACGAGGACCACGACAGCATGGTGTATTACTCCGCGAGGGAATGGGAGGAGAGCTCGATTTACAAAGACACGCGGATGACCCTGTTCCACGAGTTGCTACACGCGGTTCAGTACATCCAGGCGGTCGAGGGCCGCCCCTGGTATTCTTGGCCGGTGTGGACGCCTCTGGAGGACACGCCGCCGTACGAAGGATCCGAGTATCCTCCGCAGCCCAAGACCGCCGTTCCGAACAATCAGCACGATCAGATCTGGGAGGAGGTCAAGAAGGTGTACGAGGAGATCAGCGAATGAGGCTCCCCCCCATGTGGTTGATCGCGATGGCGCCGTGGATCTGTGGGGCGGACGGCGGACTGGTCGGCGCGCGCACCGGTTCCGGGGCGATGCCCTTCGTGATGCCTGCGTGGGGAGCATCGCCGGAAGAGGTGCTCCGAGCGTACCCACGCGCCGTGCATCCGTTGATGGCCGAGGGGCGCGAGACCGACGCACTGGAACAGGCTGTCGACGTGCAGGCGTTCGGTGTGACCTTCGACGTGGCGACCTTCTGGTTTCGCGAAGGGAAGCTTCGCTCCGCCCGATTCGGTCATCGGCGAGCCAAGGGGTCGTCCACCAGCCAGATGTACCAGTTGGTCGAGGCGGAGCTCCAGGCGAAGTATGGCGATGCCGGGCGGGCTCAGCCGTGCCGGACGGAAAGGCGCCTCGCGGACGGGTTTCTCGTTCACGTACCGTTCGTCCTGGAGCTCCATCCGCTCGATCAGCCGCCGAAGGAGCCGCGCTGGTCGGCGACCGACTGCCTCCCGCCGGGGAGCACCGTGAAGTGAGGCTTCGGGACGGGCTGGCCTACGCCCATCGTGCTCGACGCCGCACGCCGACCGACGCAGGCGGGCGGTGAAGCCCCGGAGAAATGGGGCGCCCCTTCGGATATGCTGGCCGCTCCCGGAGGTCTGACGCGATGAAATTCCTGTACCTGGCCACGCGCGGGGCGGAGAACCCGACCCACGCGTGCATGCCGCTGTTCTTCGCCAAGGGCGCCAAGGACGCGGGCCACGAGGTGGAGGTGGTGATGGCGGGGGACGCGGTGGTGCTCTTCCACGAGCTCACCGCGGAGAACACCAAGGGTGTCGGGATGCCGAACGCCAAGGAGCTGATGGCCTACCTGAAGGAGCAGAAGATCCCCGTCTACGGTTGAGGGGCCTGCTGCCGCGGTCGCGGCATCGACGAGGAAGTGGTCCGGTCGTGGTCGGGGACCGGGTTCTTGAACCCGAAGATCATGGCGGAGAAGATCGCCGCGGCGGACCGATTCATCCCCCTGTGAGGAGGGCGTTCAGGCCGGGGTCTTGCCTCCGGGCGGCTTGTGTCCGGGCCTGGCGGTCTTGACCGGGCCGGGCTGGATGGCGACGCGGGGAGGCGCGGGCTTCGGGGTCTCGGCGCCGGCGTCGGCGGGCGGCTCCGGCTCCGGCGAGGTGGCCTTCAGGCTGGCCGCCGCCCGGAGCAGGTCGACGCCGGTGGCCGCCCGGATCTGCTCGTTCGTCCGGAGCACCAGGGGCGCCAGCCCGCTACCGGAGCCCGCCTGGGCGCCGGCGCCGAGGATCGTGAGCTGCCCGACGTCGATGGGCACCAGCGTCGAGGTGAGCAGCTCGAAGATGGGCACCAGCTTCTGCAGCAGGAGCGCGTCGGTCGCGCGCGCCCCCGAGGCGCCGTACTCCGCCGCCAGGCTGCTGAGCGCCTGCGCCGCGGCGCGGCCCTGCGCGAGCGTCTGGGCCGCCTTGCCCTTGGCGGCCTCCTCCGCCTGCTGCTTGTAGGCCTGCGCCGGGGCCACCACGTCCGCCTCCAGCCTGAGCCGCGCCTGCTCGATGCGCGCCTCCCAGGCGGGGAGCTGCGCGCGGGCCTCCGCGACCAGGGCCGACACCTCGCCGCGGGCCTCGGCGACCAGCGCCTCGCGGTTGGTCTGCGACTCGATGATGCGCCGCTCGGCCTCCTTCTGGGCGATCAGCATCTCGCTCTCGACGCGGGCGATCTCCGAGGCCATGCCCGTCTCGGCCTTCTTCACCAGCGCGTCGGCCTGGGCCTTGATCTCGCCGATCTTCGCGCTGCGCCGGACCTGGGCGCCGCGCGCGCGGCCCACCGACGTGAGGTAGCCCACCCCGTCGCTGATGTTCTGGATCTGCAGGTTGTCCAGGAGCAGCCCCATGCGGTGCATGTCGCGCTCGGCTTCGTCGATCAGCTTCTGCTGGAACATGACCTTCTGCTGGTTGATCTCCTCGGGCGAGAGCTCGGCGATGACGCCGCGCAGGTTCCCCTCCAGCGTGTCCTTGGCGACGAGCGCGATGTCGTTGCGCGACCGCCCCATGAAGCGCTCGAGCGCGTTGTGCAGGAGCGGCTCCTCGCTGGGGAACTTCACGTTGGCGACGGCCTGCACGTTGAGCGGCACGCCGCCGCGGGAGAAGGCGTTCTGCACCGACAGCTCGATCGCCATGTTGGTGAGCGACATCCGGTCGACCACCTCGATCACCGGCATGCGCATCGTCCGGCCGCCGCGCACCAGCCGGAACCCGACCTCGCGCTTCCCCTCCAGGCCGGGCACCGGCCACCTGCGGCCGGAGAAGACGAGCACCTCGTTGGGAGGGCAGACGTAGATGTTCCGGATGACGGTGATGCCGGCGGTGAGCCCGGCCAGGACCAGGACGGCGATGACCACCGCGGCGATCATTGGGCACCTCCCGGGAGGGCGGGCAGGCCCTCTCCCGCGGGTGGCTCCGGCGGCTCGCCGGCGGCCGGCGCGGAGAGCATCTGCTGGATGTCGATCCCCATCACCTGGCGCAGCGTGCCCAGCAGCGACGCCACCATGGCCGGGTACGCGGCCGAGAGCGCCGCCAGCGAATCGCCGCCGCCTCCGTCCACGACGTGGACCTCGCCGACCTTGACGTTCTTCACCTTCGCCGCCGCGAGCGCCACCAGCGTGTCGAGCTGCGAGAGCACGAAGAGCTCGCGCGCTTGCGGCCCCGCGGCGGCGATCGCCCCGGACATGAGCCGCACCACCTCCGCCTGCGCTTCGCCCTGCTGGCGCCGGAGGGCCGCGTCGCCGTCGGCGATCAGCTCGGCGGCCCGGCGCTGGGCCTCGGCGGGCAGCACCACCTCGGCCGTCAGCCGCTTCGTCTCCAGCTCCTTGCGCAGCGCCTGCAGCTCCTGCTCCGCCTGCGAGCGGGCCTGCTGGGCGACCACCGCGGTCTCGCGTTCGACCGAGAGCGCCTTGCCCTCCAGCTGCCCGACCAGGGTGCGCAGCTGGTTCCGCTTCTGCGCGATCCCGATCTCCGCCTGCTTCGAGGCCAGCTCCGCGCGCTGGCGCGCCCCCGCCTCCTCCTGCGCCACCTCCTGCTCGGCCTGGCGCTCGGCGTTCTCCGCGTCGCGGACGGCGCCGGCGATCTGCGCGCGCCCGAGGTTGACCAGGTACTTCGCCTCGTCCTCGACCCGCTGGATCTTCAGCGTGTCGAGGTGGAGCCCGAGCTTGTTGAAGACGTCGCTGGTGCTCTCGAGCAGCTTGTTGGCGAACTCGATCCGATCCTCGTTCACCTGCTCCGGGGTCAGCTGGGAGACGACCTCGCGCAGCGCGCCCTCCAGCGTCTGCTTGGCGGTGCGGTGGATGATGCTGTCGTCGACGCCGAGGAAGCGCTCCACCGCGTTGTAGACGTACCGCGGGTCGGTGGTGACCTTGACGTTGGCGATGGCGTGGACGTCGAGGGGGATGCCGCCGGTGGAGAGCACCCGGGTGACCTGCAGCTCGATGGGCATCAGGCGCGTGTCCATCCGGTAGACCGTCTGGAAGAACGGGATGCGCCAGTGGGTCCCCGCCTGGATGACGGTGAAGTTGGACCTCCCCCCGCCCGCCTGCTGGTGGCGCTTGCCGGAGACGACGAGCACCTCGTTGGGGCGGCAGATGAAGAGGAAGCGGCGGAACAGGCCGAACGCGACGGCGAGCCCGATCACCACGCCGCCGGCGAGCTCGAAGACGGACGTCAGATCCCAACCTTCCATGTCGTTCACTCCTTGAGGGCGAGGGCGGCGCGCGCGACCAGGGCGCGGCCCTCGCGGAATTCGAGGATGACCACCTCTTGCTTCTGCCCCAGCTCGCCGTCCTCTTCCGTGGTGGCGAGCACGTCCACGACGCCGTCGCCCGTCTGCAGGCGGATTTTGCCCGTCTGCGACCGGGTGAAGGGGACGATCACCTGCGCCGGCTTGCCGACCAGGTCCTGGTGGGAGGTCATCCCGCTCCCGCCCCGCGCGGCGCGGGCGATCAACGCCTGGACGAAGAGGCCGGCGGACGCGCCCACCCCCGCGGAGAGGAGGCCGGTCAAGGGTTCGGGGGCGTGCGCGAGGAGGTGCAGCAGGACGCCGGTCGCGCCGCCGAAGGCGAGGGCGTAGGTCCAGAAGCGGACCGAGAGGACCGACCAGGCCAGGTCCTTGGCGCCGTGGTGGGTGTCGTGGGTGTCGGTGTCGTGCCCCGCGTCGTGCCCGGCGCCCCCGTCGTGGCCGGCGTCGTGGTGGCCGCCGACGAGCGAGGCGACCAGCAGTGCGCCGCCGACGACGAGCGCGAAGAGGTAGGCCGCCAGCACGGGAAGAGCTTCGCTCGTTTCCGGGGGGCCGTCGACCGGCACCTCGCGCCGAGAGGCCAACCTGCGCGCGCCGCCGGCGCGGTGGACGCGAAAGAACTGACGCGAAGGCGCGTCCGTGGAAGCATCGCGCCGTGCTCGTGGCGTTCGTGCTCGCGGCGACGGCCGCGGCTCCGGTGGAGTCGGGGCGCGTCCTGAAGTGGGGATGCGACGCGCAGGGCGGCGCGCCGTACGTGTTCCAGGACCCGATGGACCCCAACCACCTGGTGGGGTTCGAGGTGGACCTGGCGAACGCGGTCGCCGGGCGGCTGGGCGCTCGCGCCGTCCCGGTGCAAGGGCAGTGGGACCGGCTGCTGGAGCTGCTGGCGCGCGGCGACTTCGACGTGGCGCTGAACGGGGTGGAGCAGGCGGAGGAGAAGAAGCGGGTGGCGCTGTTGACGGCGCCGTACTTCGCGGCGCCGGAGGTGCTGACCGTCCGTCGAGGTGATGCCGCCGCCCCGAGGACGATGGAGGCGCTGCGGGGTCGAAGGGTGGGGACGCTGCCCGGGTCGCTGGCGTCGCGGATCCTGGAGCGGGCGGGCGCGGAGGTGCGGACGTACGACGGCGGGCAGAACGAGATCTACGAGGACCTCCGGCTCGGGCGCACGGACGCGGTCCTCCTGGATGACCCCATCGCCCACTTCTACGGCGACCTGGAGGAGTCGCTGGAGCGGGTTCCGGGCGACTTCGGCGAGGTCCGGTACGTGATGGCGGTCCACCAGGGGAACGAGGCCCTGCTGGGGGAGCTGAATGAGGCGCTGGCCGCGCTGGCGAAGGACGGCACCCTGCGCGACCTCTACCAGCGGTGGGGGTTGTGGAACGGCGCGACGGCCCGGCTCATCGGCGCCGATCCGGCCGCGACCGCCATCCCGACCGAGTACGAGCGCTGGCGCGCCTCGGTGGGGAAGCTCCCGCCGCTCTGGGAGCGCATCCGGCAGCGGTATCCGCAGACGCTGCCGCTGTTCGCGCGCGCCGCGGGGATGACGCTGGCGCTGTCGCTGGTGTCGATGCTCCTGGCGATCGCGGTGGGCGTGATGACCGCCACCGGCCGGCGCTACGGCCCGGCGCCGGTGCGCGTGCTGGCGGCCGGGTACGTGGAGTTCTTCCGCGGGACGCCGCTGCTGATCCAGCTCACGATGGTGTACTTCGGCCTGCCGGAGCTGGGCATCCGGTTGGACCCGTTCGTCGCCGGGTGCATCGCGCTCGGGTTGAACTACGGCGCGGCGGAGGCGGAGAACTACCGCGCGGGGCTGGAGAGCGTTCCCGCCGGGCAATCCGAGGCGTCGGCGGTGCTGGGGCTCTCGCGGTGGCAAGCGCTCCGGTACGTCATCGGTCCGCAGGCGGCGAGGATCTCGCTCCCGCCGATGACGAACGACTTCATCGCGTTGTTGAAGGACAGCTCGCTGGTGTCGCTGGTGACGTTGACGGAGCTGACGAAGACGTACGTGAACCTGGGCAACGCGATGCGGGACCACCTGGGGCTGGGGGTGATGGTGGCGCTCTGGTACCTGGCGATCGGGCTGCCGTTCGCGTTCCTGTCGAAGCGGCTGGAGGGACGGCTGGGGCGGCACCTCCGGAGGTCCGAGGCGTGAAGCTGGTGGTGAAGGACATCACCCGGCGTCACCCCGGCGCGGCGGCGGCGGTGCTGGACGGGCTGTCCTTCGAGCTGGAGGGCGGCACGCTGGTGGCGATGCTGGGGCCCAGCGGATCCGGGAAGACGACCTTCCTGCGGTGCCTGATCGGGCTGGAGCCGTTCGAGCGCGGGGAGATCGTCGCCGGTGACGACGTCGTCCTGCGCGGGACCGAGCAGTCCTCGCCGGCCGAGCGGCGCGAGTCCATCGCGAAGATCCGCGCGCGCATCGGGCTGGTGTTCCAGTCGTTCGAGCTGTTCCCTCATTTGAGCGCGGTGGAGAACTGCACGCTCGCGCCGGTGCGGGTGAAGGGCGTCGCGCGGGCGGACGCGGAGGCGAAGGCGGTGGAGCTGTTGACGCGCCTTGGGCTGGCCGAGCGCTTGAAGGCGCACCCGGACCAGCTTTCGGGTGGGCAGCGGCAGCGCGTGGCGATCGCGCGGGCGCTGGCGATGGAGCCGAAGATCCTGCTGTACGACGAGCCGACCAGCGCGCTGGATCCATCGATGAAGCAGGAGGTGCTGCAGACCCTCCACCGCGTGGACGCGACCGGCGTCACCCAGGTGGTCGTCGCCCACGACCTCTCCGTCGCTCGCGGCTCGGAGCACGTCTGGGTGCTGGGGAAAGGCAAGCTGGTGGAGGAGGGGAAGCCGGACGAGGTGCTGGTCTCGCCGAAGCACGAGGCGACGAGGAAGCTCCTCGCGGACTGGAAGTAGACTCGGGACGGCTTGGCCTTCGAGGTCTTCATCTCCTACGCGCGGTCGACGAGCGCCGCGGCGGCGAAGGCGCTGAAGGTCGAGCTGGGCGAGTCCGCATTCCTCGACACGAACGAGATCCAGCCGGGCCAGAAGTTCCCGCCGGAGATCTTCAAACGCCTCCTGGAGAGTCGCGTGGTGGTGGTGTTCGCCGACGCGACGTACTTCCAGCAGTGGTACTGCCTCCGGGAGCTGGAGACGGCGCTCCAGCCCTTCCTCCGGGCGGAGGGCGAAGCGGCGCGAGCAGAGTCGCTGGGGCACATCATCGTCGTGCTGCCAGCGGATGCGAAGGACGTGGACACCAACCACCTCCCGCCGGAGCTGAGGAACGGCGACTGGCCGCGCGCGAGCGAGCTTCCGCGGCAGGTGGCGCTGATCAGGGAACGCCTCGATGCGAGCCCGGCGATCCTGGAAAACCGGATCGCTCGGGAGATCCTTCACGAGCTCCTCGATCGAGCGGCGAAGCCGCCGCCGTTGAACCTGGCATCCGCCACGCTCCCGGTGTTCCCGATGACGCTTTCAGGCTCGTTGCAGGAAGACTTCATCGGGCGGGCAGACGAGCTGGCCCTCATTCACTTCGTGCTCTCAACCGCGCGTGGAACCGCCGCGTCCGCGGCGCTCACGGGATCCATCGAAGGGTTCGGGGGCATGGGGAAGACCCGACTCGCGCTGGAGTACGTGCACCGCTATGGCCCGAAACACTTTCCCGGCGGGATCTTCTGGGTGGATGGGGAGACCTCGGAGGAGGCGCTCCAGTCCACGTTCCACGGCATCCTCGTCGCGCTCCAGGAGCAGAGCAGACACCGTGCGTTGATGGGGCAGACCGTCCCGAGCACGTTCAAGGCGTTCGTCGAGGAGGGGCGGGATGCGAGGCGCGAGCTCGCCAGGGCACTGCAGGCGGTCGCGGACCAGGAGCCCATCCTCTACGTCGTCGACAACGTTCCAGAGCCCGGGCTGACGGACGACGAGCCGAAGCCGCTCGATACCTGGTGTCCGGCGCGGCAGAAGGTTGCCCTGCTGGTCACCTCGCGCCAGAACCTCTCGGCTGCCGGGGGAGGGATCCACGGTCTCCAGGTCGAAGAGTTGCCGGCGGAGGCCGCCGTCCAGCTCCTGACCCGCAACGTCCCGAAGACGAACGCGTTGACGCGGGACGAGTGGCGCGAAGTGGCGGAATGGGTCGGGCGGCATCCACTGGCGCTGGACCTGCTCAACCAGGTGCTGCGACGCAGATCGGGAATGGAAGCGGAGGAGCTCCTCAGAGGCGTCCGCGAGGCGTCACCCACCCGGGAGCTCGAAGAGAAGATGCAGACACTGGTGAGGGCTAAGGTGGCCCTTCCGGAGCTTCTCAAGGGCAAGCGCGCGGGCGTGCTCGCGGCCTTCGCCGTCTCCTACAGGAGGTTGTCGGAGCCTGCTCAAGTCGCTTCACAGTTGGTCGCCCTCCTGGCGCCTTCGCCAATCCCGAACGCCCTCCTCAAGGGGTTGGAAGCCGCGTTTTCGCCTGAAGCGCGGGCCGAGCTGATGGACAGGCATTTCGTCGTCCCGTTCCGCTCTCCAGCGGGACCCGGAGCGCCGACGATGTTCGGCTCCATGCATCGGCTCGTGGCGGACTTTCTTCGGGCGATCTTTCCGGTGTCATCCGAGAGCTGGGGCCTCATCGCCATGGCGGTATCGCTCGCGCTCGACAGGGCATACGACGGGCGTGACTGGACGCTCGTGGAGTCGTGCGTGCTTCACGGGCTCTTCGTGCGAGCACTGGCGCCGTCCACCGAGCCGTCCGAGATGGATCAGCCGCGCGGACAGCTGTGTCAGGCCCTCTCCAATGCGCTCGTGCTTCTTGGGAGGCGCGAGGAGGCGCTGGAGTGCATCCGGGAAGCGGTCGAGGTAGGCAGGCGGTTGGCCACGGGGAAGGCAGAGGCTTTCGAGTCAATCCTGGCCACGTGTCTGAACAATCTCTCCAACTGCCTCGGTGAGTTCGGGAAGCACGAGGAAGCGCTCCGGGCGATCGAAGAGTCGGTGGAGATCCGAACGCGGTTGGCGAAGGCGGCCCCATCCAGGTTCGAACCGGACCTGGCGACGGCCCTGAACACGCTCTCCAATCGACTGCGCGAAGTGGGGAAGCGCGAAGAGGCACTCAGGGCGGTCGAAGAGGCGGTCAGGATGCGTAGACGGCTCGTGAATGTGCAGCCAGAGGAGTTCGAACCACGGTTGATGGGAGCGCTGAACAATCTCTCCGTCCAGTTGAATGCGCTTGGAAAAAGGGAGGAAGCGCTGAGGGCCATCGAGGAGGCGATCGCCATCGGGAGGCGGCTGGCGGAAGCGAGGCCGGAGGCATTTCAGCCGGATCTCGGAATGCTGCTGAATACCCTCTCCAACATGCTGGGCGAGCTCGGGAGGCGAAAGGAAGCGCTCAGCGCCATCCAGGAGTCCGTGGAGATCAGGACGCGCCTCGCCGAGGCGAGGCCAGAGGCGTTCGTATCGGACCTGGCGAAGTCGCTGAACAACCTCTCAGCTCGTTTGAGCGAGCTTGGAAAACGCGAGGAGGCCTTGCGGGCCATCCAGAAGGCGGTAGACGTCCACCGGCGGCTGGCCATAGCGAGCCCCGAGGTGTTCGAGGCAGCCCTGGCGACCTCGCTGCACAACTTCTCCAGCCGATTGTCTGAATTCGGGAAGCATCAGGAGGCCCTCGCGGCCGCCGAGGAGGCGGTGGAAATCCGAAGGCGGCTGGCGAGGGCCAGTCCCACCGCGTTCGAACCGGACCTGGCGGCGAGCTTGAACAACCTCTCCAATCGGTTGAGCCAGCTCGCGAAGAGAAAGGAGGCGCTCACGGCCATCGAGGAGGCCGTGGCGATCAGAACGCGGCTTGCGAAGTCATGGCCCGAGACGTTCGAACCGGTTCTGGCGGGAACGTTGAACAACCTGTCCCATCGACTGAGCGCCCTTGGAAGGTGGGCGGAGGCGCTCAAGGCCATCCAGGGTTCGGTGGAGATCAGGAGGCGACTGGCGGTGGAAAGACCGGAGGCGACCGAGCCGGAGTTGGCCCTGTCATTGACCAATCTCTCCATCCATTTAGGAGAGACTGGAAGGAACGAGGAGGCGCTGAACGCCGCGCGGGAAGCGGTGGTGGTGTATAGGCGACTGGTGGAGCGGCTCCCGGAGGTCTTCACCGAGCCTCTCGCTCACTCGCTGCGCGTGCTCTCCATGTGCGCCAGGATCCTTGGGCGCGCGGAGGAGGCCGAAGAGGTCAACGCGGAGATCGCTAAGATCGGCCGAGAAGCTTCGCCAGGCCCTTCTTGAGAATCCCTGGCCGCGGCGCGCCGGTCGCGCCGAGAGGAGAGGCCGCGAGCATCGCCGCCCGCGCGTCGTCCGGCGCGTCGGTGGTGGTCATCCGGGCGACTTCGCGTCGTCCGGCGGGCGAGATCGCGGTCAGGCTGAGGGTGCCGTCCGCGGAGAGCGCGAAGTGGAGCGTGACTTCTCCCGCGCGATCCGCCGGCGCCTCGATACAACCGAGGTACTCGGTTTCCTCCGCGCGAGCCCCGGCGCCCTGGAAGACCGCGATGCCCACCGACTGGCCCTCCGCCACCTGGAAGGAGACGGTCTTCTCGGCGGGGAGGCGCGTGTTCCGTTCGAAGACGCGCTGGATCCCTCCGCCGCGCTCGCCGATGCCCACCGGCGCGGAGAGCACCTCGGAGAGCGTCACGCCCGACTTGCCCTTCTCGGCTTCGGTCAAGGCGTGGCCGAGGATCGCCGCGCCCAGCGCCACCGCCGCTTGTGCGTCGACGTCCGTCCGCGGCGGGCGGCCGCAGAGCTCCTGCACGCGGCGGCGCACCAGCGGCGCCTTGCTCTGTCCGCCGACCAGCAGCACTTCGTCCAGCTTCTCTGCCGTCAGCCCCGCGGATTCGAGGACGGCCTTCGTGACCTGGATGGTCCGCTCCACCAGCTCCGTGGTGAGCGCCTCGAGGCGGTCCCGGGAGAGATCGTCGCGAAGATCCACGGTCGATCCGTCCGCGCCGATCGCGGCGCCCGGGAGGTGGACCGCGGCCGTCGGCTGATCGGAGAGGGCGATCTTCGCCCGCTCGGCGACGTCGCGGAGGCGCTGCTGGCCTACGGGAGTGGAGTCGAGCTTGCGCTGCTCCTTCTGCTCGAACCGCCCCGCCAGCTCCGACGCCGCGCGCTCGTCGAAGTCCATCCCGCCGAGGAAGTTGTCGCCGCCGGTGGCGACCACCTCCAGATCATCCCCCGTCACCTCGACGACCGACGCGCCGAAGGTCCCGCCTCCAAGGTCGTAGACGAGGATCCGCTTCCGCGGGAGCGCTTGCCCGTACCCGAACGCCAGGGACACCGAGGTCGGCTCGTTGAAGATCCGGAGCACTTCGAGCCCCGCCAGATTCGCCGCCTCCAGCATCGCCGCGCGCTGGTGGTCGTTGAAGTAGGCCGGCACACAGAGGACGGCGCGGCTCACCAGGTGGCCCAGGTGGCGCGCCGCCGCGTCCTTCAGCTCCTTGATCAGGACGGAGGAGAGCTCCGCCATCGAGTACACGTTGTCGCCGAAGCGAACCGCGGCATCGCCGGACCGGTCCGGTACCACGTGGAAGGGGAGACGATTCGCGCGGGTGGTGACGTTCGGGGAACGCGCGCGCTGGCCAATCAGCCGCTTGGCCGCGAACACCGCGCAGCTCGGGTCGCGGACCATCGCCTCGCGGGCGCGATCGCCCACCACCAGCGCGCCGGCCTCGCGGTCCAGCGCCACCAGCGACGGGAGCGCGAAGGCGCGGCCTTCCGGATCCAGCGGCACCAGCCGCGGCTTCCCATCCACGAACACCGCCACCCGGGAGTTGGTGGTGCCCAGGTCGATGCCCAGGACGACGTCCTGCGCGCGGAGGGTGGTCGCCGCCGGCTTCGGCATCTCGAGGTCCGGCACGCTCCGCCGCCGCTTCGGCGCGGGCGGAGCCGGCGCGATGTCCTCGGGACGGATCAGGACTGGCTGGCGCGAGGCAGGCGGTGGCGCCGGGACTCGCGGCTCGGGGTCGGAGGCTGGGCTCTCGCGAGCCAGCGCCGCTTCAACAGTCGCGGGATCGAGGGCGGGTGATTCCGGCGGCGACACCGGGTCCGGCGCCGGCGAGCCATCGCTCGAGGCACCCGGTGGAGTCGATACGCGCGGCGTGGAGACGGGCGGCGCCGGCGTGGCGGCGGCGTGTTCGGCAGGCGATGCCGCCGTCCCATGACTCGGGGTCGGCGCTTGCTTGGGCCCGGACCCCGGTCGCGCGCGGCTCACCAGCCCCGGCGGAACCGCGGGGGATTTCGCAGCGGGCTTCGGTGCCTCCGGCGTGAGCGGCGCCACGCTGCTCTGTTCCAGACCTGCGGTTTGCGCAGGCGCGCCCCGCTTCTCCACGATCCGGTCGACCAGCGCCTTGCTCGCCGCATCGAGCCGCGTGAACCGCAGGGTCATCCCCGCGCGCTGCCCGCCCTCATCCACCTGCGCCTTCACCACCACCGCCTCGCCCCTCAGCAGCCGCTCCCCGTTCGCGAGGACGAACTCGAACCCGATGAGCGCGCCCTCGGGTTTCAGCGACTTCGTGGCGACGAAGATCCCCCCGCGCGCCACGTTGGATCCGTAGCGTTCGACGAACTCCGCCTCGGACCCGTACGGGAGCTTGATCCGGAGGGGGATGGGCTTCACTTCATTCACCCTAATCGAGCGAAATTACTCCGTCTCCATTTCGGCCTACACCTGCCGCCCCGGATCCGCCCACCTTCAGGCTCAGACCACCCGCCAGCGCAGCCTCCGGAACCTCGAAGAACATCACAAAGTCCCGGCTCTCGCCCGGGGCCAGCCCCGCCTGCAGCGTCGCGGTCCCCGCGAGCCGCTGCACGTCCCGCGCGATCGCCCACGTCCGCTGCCCGCCACCCACCAGCACCACCCCGCTCAGGTCCGCCGCGGCCGCGGCCTTCCCCGCATTCTTCACCGCCACCTGCACCCGCAGGAACCGATCCTCCGTCGCCAGGCTCACCTTCTGCCCCTCCACCACCTGGCTCGTCGTCAGCGCCACCACCTCCAACTGCAGCGGCCCCACCACCACCTTCGGCTGCTTCGGCATCGGCAGCGTCCGCCGCGTCTCCGCCGGGGGCGTCACCGCCGCCGTCGCCAGGCGATCGACCTGCTCGGCCTGCGCCTGGCGCCTCGCCTCCTCCTGCCGGAGCTTCATCAGCGTGCGGTCCTCGGGCGGCGGCCGATCCGCGTCGCACCCGGCCACGACCGAGAGCACCGCTACCGTCACCAACCCCAGGGCGCCGCGCGAGGTCACCCGCGCAGTATGCCCCTACCGCCGGATCAACCCATACAGGCGCTCGAACGCGGCGGGGATCTTCGAGGGATCCGACCCGCCGGCCTGCGCCATGTCCGGCTTCCCGCCCCCCGCCCCGCCGACCTCCTTCGCCATCTCGCGGATGAGGTCCCCCGCCTTGAACCCCTTCTCGACCACGTCCTTCGTCGCCGCGACCAGGATCAGCGCCTTCCCGTCCGCCGTCGCCCCGCCCAGCGCCACCACCCCGCTCCGCAGCTGGTCGCGGTACTGGTCCGCCAGGGTCCGGAGGATCTTCGGATCCGCCTCGTCCACCTGCCGCGTCAGCACCTTGATGCCGCCGATCTCCTGCGTCTGCGCCTCCGCCGGCGACCCGTTCCCGCTCGCCGGCGCGCCGCCCTTCATCGCCCGGACGGTGACCTCCTCCACCTTCCGCTCCAGGTCCTTCACGCGCTTCTGGGTGGACTCCACCCGCCGGGAGAGCTCCTTCGGCGTGGTCTTGAGCAGCTCCGCCGCCCGCCGCACCTCGTGCTCCATCTCCCGCACGTACTGCAGCGCGCCGATCCCCGTCAGCCCGGTGATGCGCCGCACCCCGGAGGCGATCGACGACTCGCCGGTGATCTTGAAGAACCCGATGTCGCCGCTCCGCCGCACGTGCGTGCCGCCGCACAGCTCCGTCGACTCCGGGTGGACGGACACCACCCGCACCTTGTCCCCGTACTTCTCCCCGAACAGCGCCACCGCGCCCGACCGCTTCGCCTCCTCCAGCCCCATCACCTTCGTCTCGGCCGGCGCGTTGTCGCGGATCCACCCGTTGACCAGGTCCTCCGCCTTCTCCATCTGCTCCGCCGCCGGCGCCGCGAAGTGCGAGTAGTCGAACCGCAGGTACTCCGGCGCCACCACCGACCCCGCCTGCTTCACGTGGTCGCCCAGCACCAGCTTCAGCGCCTTGTGCAGCAGGTGCGTCGCCGAATGGTTCGCGCGGATCATCGCCCGCCGCTGCCCATCCACCGCCAGGTCCAGCTGGTCCCCGACCTTCACCTCGCCCGCCGTCACCTTCGCCCGGTGCACCACCAACCCATGCACCGGCCGCTGCGCGTCCAGCACCTGCACCTTCACCTTCCCGCCGCTCCCCGTCGCCTCCCCGGTGTCGCCCACCTGGCCGCCCGACTCGCCGTAGAAGGGCGTCTGGTCCATCACCAGCTCGATCTCCTCGCCCGCCTTCGCCGACGGCACCTCCACGCCGCCCTTCAGCAGCGCCTTCACGCTGCCCTGCCCGGCGTGCCCCTCGCCGTCGTACCCGAGGAACCTCGTCTCCCCCAGACGCTCCTGCAGCTTCAGGTACACCTCCCCGACCGCCTTGTCCCCCGTCCCCTGGAAGCTGCCGCGCCCGCGCTCCTCCTCCATCAGCTTCTCGTACCCAGGCTGGTCGATGTCGAACCCGCGCTCCCGCGCGATGATCTGCGTCAGGTCCCAGGGGAAGCCGTGCGTGGAGTGGAGGAAGAACACCGCCTGCCCGGGGAGCACCTTCCCGCCGCCCTTCTTCAGCGCGCCGATCTCCTCGTCGATCATCTTCAGCCCGCGGTCCAGCGTCCGCCGGAACGAGTCCTCCTCGTGCCGCGTCGCCTCCAGCACGAACGACCGGTTCTCCTTCAGCTCCGGGTACGCGTCCCCCATCAACCCCACGACCTGGTCCACCGCCAGGTGCAGGAACAGGTCGTTCAGCCCCAGCTTCGACCCGTGCCGGATCGCCCGCCGCATGATGCGACGGAGCACGTACCCGCGGCCCTCGTTCGACGGCTGCACCCCGTCCGAGATCAAGAACGCCGCCGCGCGCGCGTGGTCCGCGATGACGCGCATGGACGCGCTGTCGTCCTCGCTCTTCCCGTACGGCTTCCCGCACAGCTCGCCGATCCGCCCGATCAGCGACTGGAACAGGTCGGTGTCGTAGTTCGACCGCTTCCCCTGGACCACCGAGGTGACGCGCTCCAGCCCCGCGCCGGTGTCGATCGAAGGCTTCGGCAGCGGGATGAGCGGCGCGTCCTTCTCCTTCCGCTCGAACTGCATGAACACCAGGTTCCAGATCTCCAGCCACCGGTCGCAGTCGCACGCCACGCCCTGGCAAGGCCTCCCCGCCGCCACCTCCGCGCACGGGATGTCGTCGCCCTGGTGGAAGTGGATCTCCGAGCACGGCCCGCACGGCCCGGTGTCCCCCATCGCCCAGAAGTTGTCCTTGTACCCGAGCTTGTGGATCCGCTCCCGCGCCACCCCCTGCTTCGCCCACAGCTCGAACGCCTCCTCGTCCCACGGGACGCCGCGCTCGCCGTTGAAGACGGTGACCGCCAGCCGCCTGGTGTCCAGCCCCAGCGTCTTCGTCACGAACGACCACGCGAACTCCACCGCGTCGGCCTTGAAGTAGTCGCCGAAGGAGAAGTTCCCCAGCATCTCGAAGAACGTGTGGTGGCGGGCGGTGAAGCCGACGTTGTCCAGGTCGTTGTGCTTCCCGCCCGCCCGGACGCACTTCTGCGCGGTGGTCGCCCGCGAGTAGTCCCGCTTCTCGCGCCCGGTGAAGACGTCCTTGAACTGGACCATCCCGGCGTTGGTGAACAGCAGCGTCGGGTCGTTCTGGGGGACCAGCGAGGAGGACGCCACCCGCCGGTGGCCGCGCGCCTCGAAGAACTTGAGGAACTCCTCCCGGACCTGGGAGGCGGTGAGCGAAGCGGAGGTCATGGGTACCTCTGTTATGCCATGGAGCGACGCGCCGCGCGGTCGCCGGCTGACCCCGGTTTCTGATGCAGGCGCTCTGCGGCATGAGCGCGCCTGATGGTGGCGGGCTGGAACTGTTTCAAATGAAGCGGCCGGACCCCTGGTGGGAGCCGGTGAGAGTGGTGTCCACCGTGGCGAAGATTTCCGGTCTGTCCAAGAATGCGGCCCGCGACGATGCCTGCCCGTAGTCTCGCGCTCCTCGGCCTTCTCGCGGCGGTTCTGGCCGGTCCCGCCCACGCCCAACTGGACGGACGTCTCTCCTTCTTTGCCAAGCAGCTGCAGAAAGCGAAGGACCCCCGCGTGCGCGCCCAGAACGCGCTGCTCCTGGGCTTCTCCAAGGAGAGCGCGGCGGCGGGGCCGCTGTGCATGGCGCTCAACGACGACAGCGACCTGGTGCGGTCGTCGTCGGCCAAGGCGCTGGGGCAGCTGGGGGCGGCGTCCGGGATCGACTGCCTGAAGGCGCACAAGGAGGACGCGGCCGGCAACGTGCGCACGGCGATCGAGAGCTCGCTGGCGGCGCTGCTGGCGGCCGCCAACCATCACCCGGAGCTGTACATCTCGATGACCGGGATCACCGACAAGACCTCCAAGCTGCCGCCGGAGGTGCTGCAGCTGACGGAGGAGAAGATCCGCGCGCGCCTGCAGGCGATGGGCGGCGTCTTCGCCCCCGACGGGGAGACCAAGGCCGCGGCGCGCACCGTCCTCAAGAAGCAGCGGCTCAAGGGCTTCCTGCTCCGCATCGAGCTGGACACCACCCCGGCTGGCGGATTGAAGGTGAACCTGGTGTGCTTCACCTATCCCGACAAGAACCTGCTCGGGGAGGTGAACGTGAAGGCCTCGGGCGGCAAGGTGACGGACATGATCCGCGCCATGGCGCCCAAGGTGATCGACGAAGCAGCCGATACTTTCAACTGGAGCTCGTGACCCGCATGTCCCCCCCCTCCTCGCCTCCGGCCACGCCGACCTCCGGGCCCCCCGCGCCCGCCACGGGGTCGCCGCGCGGCACCGGCGCGAACGCCAAGCGCCACCTGCGCAACTACCTCCTCGACGCGCGCTTCCAGCTCAAGTTCACCGCGTACATCGTGATGATCGCCCTCTGCGTGGCGACCATCCTGGGCGGCTTCCTCTGGACCACCTCCAAGCGGCTGATGGAGGAGGCGGAGGTGGCGGTCGACGCCCGCCAGCAGGCGGCCGAGACGTCCAAGGAGCTGTCCAACGCCACACTGAGCAACATGGCGATGGAGCACCTCAACGACCCGGCGTTCGCGGCGCAGTTCCAGGAGGAGTCCTCCAAGTTCGACAAGCAGTACGAAGCGGTGGCGGCGGAGATCGCCAAGCAGAAGAGCGAGATGGTCCACAAGCAGCAGAACATCTGGTTCGCGCTGGTGGGCTGCATGGCCGGCTTCGTCCTCTTCATCGGCATCGCCACCATCGTGACCACCCACCACATCGTGGGGCCGCTCTTCCGCATCAAGCGGCTGGTGAACGACGTGGCCGGGGGAAAGCTCAAGGTCCCCGAGTACCCGCTGCGCGACGGCGACGAGCTCAAGGACGTCTTCGACGCGGTCACCGCCATGGTGCGCGGCCTGCGCGAACGGCAGGAGGCGGACGCGGCGGCGGTGGGCACCATGATCGAGCGCGCCGCCCGCTCCAAGGCGGCGATGGAGCTGGTGCCCGAGCTGCAGGAGCTGGAGGCGAAGATCCGGGCGCGGTTGGCCTGAGGTCTCCGGCGCGCCGGTGCGACCGTGCTCCACGCTCGCGGCGGCGGTGGCGGCGGCGCTGGCCTTGCTCTCCGGCTGTCGCGAGCGCGGCGAGCCGCCCGTCGTCCCGGACGACCTCCCGCCCGGGCAACCG